>JAYWEJ010000190.1:0-3866 GCA_043779345.1 Acidimicrobiia bacterium
CCCAAGACCTTTGTTCGTCATTTCAATTCACCCCAGGTAGTTAACAACGCCGTCACTGCGACGATCGGCACCGCATCCGCGCGCAGCGTGCGGCTGCCGAGGGACATCAGGATAGCGCCAGAGTCGTGGGCCGCGGCAACTTCCGACACCGCCCACCCGCCTTCCGGCCCAATGATCACATCGGCCGCGGCCGGCTTCCGGATCGCGCCAACGTCGAGCACCTCGCCGAGCGCCGCCGACGGCTCCACGCACATGATACGAAGGCCCCCTGCCCTGAGCGGAGTCGAAGGGTCGACCTTTTCCTTCCAATACCAGTCGAGCGGCGCCGCGTCGTGAATCGCCGGCACCACGGCCCGGCCGCATTGCTTCACCGACGCCACCGCGATGCGCTGCCATCGCGCGATCCGCGAGCTGCGCGCCATCGCCGCGAGACCGATCTCCGATCGCTCGCTCACCACCGGCCGGATGCTCGTGACGCCAAGCATCACCGCGTCGCGCACGACATCGTCCATTTTGTCGCCCTTGAGGACGCTCATGACCAGCGTGATGCTGACGCCGAGCTCGCGCGCGGGAACGCCCGGCTCGAGCAGGCGCACCGACGCCGATCTCTTTCCGATCTGCACGATTTCCGCGCGCCATATTTTTCCCAGGCCGTCGAAGACGTCGATCTCGTCGCCGACGCCCAGCCGCAAGACGCGCACGAGATGTTCGGCTTCGTCCTCGGGCAACTCGACGCTATTTTTCTCGTGAGCCGCGGCCGCATTGACGCCTGGCACATGGAAGCGCGGACGCACGCCGAGAGTATACTCATCGGCACAGATGTTCTTTCGCGGACAGACGGTCGGGAAGTACCGCATCCTCTCTCCCCTGGGAAGCGGCGGCTTCGGCAGCGTCTATCTGGCGGAAGACACCTGGATCGACAAGAAAGTCGCGATCAAGGTTCCCCACCGCCAAAACCTCGACTTCGGTGAGCTGCTGCGCGAGCCGCGCCTGCTCGCCTCGCTCAGCAATCCCAACATCGTCACCGTCCTCACCGCCGAGAAGCAGGACGATGTGTTCTTCATCGTGATGGAGTACGTGCCGGGCGACACGCTCGAAGCGGTGATCGAACGCGACGGCACGCTCGATCTGGCCCGCGCGCTCGATTACACCTGCCAGATCTGCAACGCGATGGATCATGCGCACAAGCAGGGCATCATCCATCGCGACCTGCGTCCCGGCAACGTGCTCGTGACCGAGCAAGGCATGATCAAGGTCGCGGACTTCGGCACGTCGCGCTTTCTCGAAATCGCGGCGCACGGCACGACCGTGATCGGCAGCCCGCCGTACATGGCGCCCGAGCAGTTCCAGGGCAAGGCGGTGTTCGCCTCCGACATCTATTCGCTCGGCGTGACGATGTACCAGATGTTCACCGGCGTCCTGCCGTACGACACGCCGATGCCGGCGGACCTCGAGAAGCTGATGAAGGGCGAGCTGGCGACGCCGCCGAAGCTGAAGAATCCGAAGCTGCCGAAGGCGATCAGCGACATCGTCATGAAAGCGATCGCCGCCGACATCCCGTCGCGGTATCAGCGCGCGGCCGATCTGCTCGACGCGGTGCTCGCCGCGCGCACGCCGGCGCCGTCAACGATCAAGAGGCCGTGGCGTCCCGCGCCGGTGGCGTCGAGCGGCCCCTCGGAAGAAGTCCAGGAGATCCAGGCCCGCCTCAAGGCGCGCGAAACCGTGCAGGCCAAGTTCTGCTGGAAATGCGGCAAGGCCCTCCCGGCGCGCGCCGACGCTTGTCCCTTCTGCTCGGAACGTCAGTGACTTTCCGGTTAGAATTTCCGCATCATGGCTTTTGCGGGAACCGGAAAAATCTGGATGAACGGTGCGATGGTGGACTGGAAAGACGCCACCATTCACGTCGCATCCCACGTCATTCATTACGGCACCGGCGCGTTCGAGGGCTTGCGCGCCTACGACTCGAAGAACGGCACCAACGTGTTCCGTCTCGAGCCGCACATGCGCCGCATGATCGATTCCTGCAAGGTCTATCGCATGGAGCCGAAGTGGTCGCAGGCCGAGCTCGAGCAGGCGGTCATCGACACGGTGCGCATCAACGGCTTCAAGAGCTGCTACATCCGCCCGATCGTCTTCCGCGGCTATGACTCGCTGACGCTCGATCCGCGGCCGTGCCCGGTCGACGCCGCGGTGATCGTCTGGGAATGGAACCAGATGATGGGCTCCGACGCACTCGAAAAGGGCATCGACGTCGGCGTCAGCTCGTGGACCCGGCTCGCGCCAAACACGCTCCCTGCGCTCGCCAAGGGCTCCGCGAACTATGCGAACTCCGCGCTGATCAAGATGCAGGCGATGCTCGACGGCTACGCCGATGCCGTCGCGCTCGACGAAAGCGGCCTGCTGAGCGAAGGCAGCGGACAGAATCTGTTTCTGGTGCGCGACAACGTCATTTACACGCCCGGTATCGGATCGTCAGTCCTGCAGGGCATCACGCGCGACACGGTGCTGACCTTGGCCAGGGACCTCGGCTTCGACGTCAAAGAGGGGGCGATCCCGCGCGAGTTCCTGTATCTGGCCGACGAGGCGTTCTTCTGCGGCACCGCCGTGGAAATCACCCCGGTCCGCTCGTTCGACAAGATCGTGGTCGGCACGGGCAAGCGCGGGCCCATCACGGAGGCCCTCCAACAGCGGTTTTTTGCGATTTTGCGCGGCGATCACCCGGATTCGCACGGCTGGCTGACGCCTGTAGGTCTGCCGGTTTCAAGCCGATAATCTGGCAATCAGACCTCTAAATCAGAGATCTGAGATCTGACATCCGACATCGAGAAGGACCCCATGCACGTCAATGACCTGCTGAAGGCCGCCGTCGAAAAAGGCGCATCCGACTTGCACTTGAAGGTCGGCAGCTATCCCATGTGCCGCGTTCACGGGCACCTGGCGCCGGTGACCGACGAAAAGATGCTCGATCACGAGGACCTCGTCGAGATGGCCGCGGCGATCATGTCCACCGCGCAGCGCCAGAAGTTCAAGGACGCGCAGGAAGTGGACCTGGCCTACAGCGTCCCCGGCCTCGGCCGTTTCCGCTGCAACGTCTTCCAGCAGCGCGGCACCATCGGCATCGTCCTCCGCGTCATTCCGGTCAAGGTGATGAACCTCCAGGAGCTCGGCCTGCCGCCGGTGCTCACGAAGATCGCCGCCGAAGAGCGCGGGCTGGTGCTCGTCACCGGCACGACCGGTAGCGGCAAGTCGACGTCGCTGGCGGCGATGATCGACCACATCAACAGCAACCGCACCGCGCACATCATCACCATCGAGGACCCGATCGAGTATCTGCACCGGGACCTCCATTGCATCATCAACCAGCGCGAGATCGGCGTCGACACGCGATCGTTCGCGTATGCGCTGCGCAGCGCCCTTCGCCAGGACCCCGACGTCATCCTCGTCGGCGAAATGCGCGACATGGAAACGATCGAAACGGCGATGCACGCCGCCGAAACCGGCCACCTCGTGTTCTCGACGCTGCACACCCTCGACGCGACGGAGACCATCAACCGCATCATCTCGGTGTTCCCGCCGCACCAGCAGAAGCAGATCCGCCTGCAGCTCGCCTCGGTGCTGAAAGCCGCGATCGCGCAGCGCCTGATTCCGCGCCAGGACGGCGCCGGCCGCTGCCCCGGCGTCGAAGTGCTGATCGCCACGCCGTTCATCAAGGACTGCATCGTCGACAAGGACAAGACGCACCTGATCGCCGGCGCGATCGCGCAGGGCACGTCGCAGTACGGCATGCAGACGTTCGACCAGTCGATCTTCAGCCTGTTCCAGACCGAGCAGATCAGCTACGAAGAAGCGCTGCGCTGGGCCTCGAA
>JAYWEJ010000191.1:0-3858 GCA_043779345.1 Acidimicrobiia bacterium
GAAGCGCAGGATGCCGGCGCGCAGCGGCGACTGCACCAGCGACTTGAAGCGCGTTTCGAGATCGGGCGCCTCGCCGCGCGGCGTCCCCGAGCCGGCGCGGCGCGCTGCGAAGGTGACGTCATCCACGCGTCACCTCTTGACTTACGCCGCCTCCGGCGGCGTGGCCTCCGACAGCGTGGCCTCCGACAGCGTGGCCTTCCGCGGCGTCGCCGTGAGCGGGCTGCCTGTAAATCACCGTTTGATACTGCTCGATCAGCTGCTTCATCCGCACCGCGTCGGCTTTGCGATGGCCATGGCAGGTCACCGGCGTCGTGCCGCCGCTGGTCTCGATGGTGAGGTCCGAGAAGAACAGGTTGGTGTCGATGCTGACGGAGGCCACGTGGACAATATGGATCGAATGTTCTTTTCGGCCGAAGACTTCCGGCGTGTAGTGAACCACCGACGTCGGCGTGATCAACACCTGGGTCGGGAAATAGCGGTTGCCGCGCGAGAGCCGGCTGGCGCGAAACACGTCGCCCGCCGCGAACGGCTGTCCCTTCCACCAGAAGAACACGCCCAGCGCCACGACGATGGCGGCCAACACGCCCGCCGCCGGAATCCAGAGGCCGTCAGCCACGCCCAGATGCTACCCTAAAGCAATGCCTTACCGTTCCCCGGGCGCTTCGAAAGGCGCCAAGTCGTTCCTCAAAGGCAAACCAATCCGCTACTACCGTCCGAAAGGCAGTGCGGCCATCCGCACGCTGATCGACGAAGGCTTCCAGGCGTTCAACGCCGCGCGTCTCGGCGAGGCGTGCCGCATCTTCGGCGACAAGATGCTCGCCAAGCAGCACGACACCACGATCGCGCTGACCGTCGCCGGCGCGCTGACGCCGGCCGGCCTCGGCGGCTGCATCATCGAGATGATGGAGCGCGGCCTGATCGACTTCGTCATCAGCACCGGCGCGAACCTCTACCACGATCTGCATTACGCGCTGAACTTCACGCTGCGCCGCGGCTCGCCGTTCGTCGACGATCGCGTCCTCTACGAAGAGGGCGTGATTCGCATCTACGACGTGCTGTTTCCCGCCCAGGTGCTGCTCGATACCGACAGCTTCATCCGCGACTTCCTCGTCAAGAGCGGCATGGAGGGTCCGGTGTCGACGGCGGAGCTGCACGAGGCGCTCGGCAAGCACCTGCTCAAGGTCCGTCCCGGCTGCGCCAAGTACTCGGTGGTCGCGGCGGCGGCCAAGCTGGGCGTGCCGATCTACACCTCGTCGCCGGGCGACAGCTCGATCGGCATGAACCTCGCGTATCACGAGCTGATCAACCGCAGCACGCTGCAGGTCGATCCCAACAAGGACGTCAACGAGGTCTGCGCGATCATCCGCGCCGCCGAGAAGAACGGCTGCGTGATCCTCGGCGGCGGCTCGCCGAAGAATTTTTACCTGCAGGGCCAGCCGACCCTGTGGGAGGTCTACGGCATTCTGAAGGGCGGCAACGACTACTTCATCCAGATCACCACCGACTCGGTGGTGTGGGGCGGGCTGTCCGGCGCCACGCCCGCCGAAGCCGTGAGCTGGGGCAAGGTCAATCCCAGCGTGCTGCCCGACACGGCGGTCGCGTATTGCGACTCGACGATCGCGTTTCCACTGTTCTGCGAGTACGCGGTCGGCCACAAGAACGGCCGCCGCAAGCTCAAGGCGTTGCTCTCGAAGCGGACCCAGCTGGTCGCCGAGCTCGAGCGCGAAGCGCGGAAGCAAATCAAGAAGAAGAAGAAATAACAAAGAACAAAGAAATAGAAATGGGAACCCTGTCGAGTGAGCTGGGCCCGGTCGCCGACGCCGTGGCAGACCGGCCGCGCGTCTATGCCGATGCCAACGTTCCCGCGGGCATCGTCGGGCACATGCGCGAGAAGCTGGGGTGGGACGTGCTCTGCGTGATGGAGCATCCCGACCTGCGGCGGGCGCGCGACACCGAGCACTACCGGCTGGCGCGGCAGCTGCGGCGGACGCTGATCACCCTCGATCGCGACTATCTCGACGACCGCAAGTTTCCGCCGGCGCAGGGCTCGGGCGTGCTGGTGATCGCCGCGCCCGATGAACGCGGGCTCGCCGTGCTGCTGTCGCGGCTTGACGCCCACTTGTTTGCGGCAGACACATTGCCCCTTGACGGACGCAAGCTGCACGCGCACTCTGATTGGGCCGCCGCTGGCGCAGAAAGCGCAGGCTAAACACATCAATGACTGAGATGACACTGGGTGTCGACGTGTCGGACGTGATCGCCAAACTGGCGATCGTGAGCCGGGACGACATCGTGACGCAAGGCATCCTGGCCCCGCTTCGCGCCGACGGTATCCGGGACGCCGCGAAGAAAGCGATCGCCAGCGCCAAAGGCAAGGTCGGCGCCGTCGCCGTGGCGCTGCCGTCGGCGGGGCAAGCGGTCCCGGCCGATCTCGTCGAGGCGCTGGCCGGCATCGGCAAAGGCGCGCCGACCGCGATTGCCGCCGGCACCGCGGCCGCGATTGCCGAACAGTGGCGCGGCGTGGCGCGCGGCGCCAGCGAGGTCATCGCCTTTTCGATCGCGGAGCACGTCACCGCCGGCGTCCTGATCGGCGGCAAGCCGTGGCTGGGTGCGCACGGGCTCGCCGCGTCGGTCCAATGGATGGCGCTCAATCCGGTCGAGCGCGAGGACTACCGCAAGCTTGGCAGCCTGGAAGCGGAAGTGGCGTCGGCCGGCATCGTGCGCCGCTTCGTCTGGCGCATCAAGTCCGGCGATCAATCGAACGTCGCCGATCACGTCAAGGGCGATTTCTCCAAGATCAACGCGGCCGACATCCTGCAGGGCGCGCGCGACGGCGACGGCGTCTCGATCTCGGTCGTGCGCGACACCGCGAGGTACATCGGCATGGCGGTCGCCAACCTCGCGACGATGTTCGATCCGGAGATGGTCGTGCTCGGCGGCAGCATCGCCTCGTCGGGCGACCTGATGTTCGAAGCGATTCGAGCCGAGACCATGCGGCGGCTGCTGCCGCAACAAGTCGGGCGGGTCCGCGTCGAACTGTCGACGCTCGAAGACGACGCGATCGCGATCGGCGCGGCGCGCTCCCTCGCATGATCGCCCTCTCCGGCGCGGACCTCGTCCTGCCGGATCGCGTCATTCGGGGCGGGTCGATCGTCATCGACCACGGCCGCATCGCCGCGATTGAATCACGCGCCATCGACGCCGGCGCCGGACACACCGTCATCGACCTGTCGAACCACACCATCGTGCCCGGCTTCGTGGACGTTCACGTCCACGGCATCGAAGGCGTCGACCTGCTCGACGGCGCCGATGCCGTTGCGGACGTCGCGAAGCGCCTGCCGAAGTACGGCGTCACCGCGTTTTGTCCGACGTCGGTGGCCTGCGGTCCGGCGCGGTTGACGACGTTGCTCGACGGCGTCGCCCGCGCGCGCTCGACGCCGGCGGCGGCCGCCGCGCGCGTGCTGCCCGCGCACCTCGAAAGCAACTTCATCAACCCCGACTGGAACGGCGCGCAGCCGATGCACTGCCTGCGCACCTACAAGCCGCAGGGGAAACGGCCGGAAGGGGACTTCGCGGGCCACGAGATTCTGCAGGCGATCGTGTCGCATCGCGCCAGCGTCGGCATCGTCACGGTGGCGCCCGAGATATCCGGCGGGCTCGACCTGGTTCGCGATCTCGTGATGGCGGGCCATCGCGTGTCGCTCGGACACACCGGCGCGACCTACGATCAGGCGCGCGAGGCGATCGGGCTCGGCGCTCACCATGCGACGCATCTCTTCAATCGCATGTCGTCGATCACGTCGCGATCGCCGGGCGTGGTTGGCGCGGTGCTCGAATCCGACGCCGTCATGGCCGAGA
>JAYWEJ010000192.1:0-3846 GCA_043779345.1 Acidimicrobiia bacterium
GGATAACCTTCGCTGTTCGCCTTGAGCTCGGTCGATGGAATCATGCCGGCGTCGGCGGAGTCCTTGAATTTGTCGATCGCGGTGCGCATTTCGCGCAGCACGCGGCGCAGCTCGGCCTCGCGGGTCCGCTGCATCGTGACCTTTGCCAGCGGCTGCACCACCGATGCGAGGATCAGCACGATGGTCGTCACCACCAGCAGCTCGACGAATGAAAACCCGCGTTGCGTCATTGGCGTTCTAGCGCACCGTGATTCCAGCCGGCATGAACTGCAGCGCCGCCGCGCCGCCGCCGGGAATGCTGGCGGAACCGGAGACGGCGAGCGAGCCGGTGCCGGCGGTGAGTGGTTCGACGAGCAGCGCCGCGAGCAGGCCCGACGTCGACGCGCCGGTCTTGTCGCCGGGACGCGTGATGACGATGTCGATGCGCCCGCTCTTGTCGTCGATCTGGCTGCTGAACGCCGGCGTCGCGCCGCCCTGCCGCATGAACGTGCCTTCCTGCACGTTACGGATGCGAATCAGCGCGGGGTTATAGGTGATTGACAGCGTCACCGTCGAGACGCGCGTCGCGGCCGCGACCGAAACCGGAATCGTGTACGGTCCGCTGCCGACGCGCATCTCGCTCGGCGGACTCAGCGTGATCCGTGCGGGCGCTGCCGCGGGCGGTGAAGGCGGCACCGCTCCGGCCCCCGGCGCGACCGGCGCGGGCGCAGGAACCGCCGGGGCCGGCGCGGGTGTCGGCTCCGGTGGCGGCGTAAACACGGTGACGTTGCTCGGCGGCGCGGTCGCCGGAGTCGTCGGCGCCGGCACCATGCCCGGAATCGGCGAGCTGCCCGGCGGAATCACCGGACGCGGCCCGCCTCCCGGCAACACCGGCGCGGCCGCCGGCTGCGTGGCCGGCTGCGGCGCCGCCGGCGGCGCGACAGGCGCTGCCGTAGGCGATGTCGGTGTTCCCGGCGCCGCACCCGCTGGAGCCGGTGCCGGCGCGCCCGGCGTTTGCGGCGGTGCCGCCGGATCAGGCTCGACCGCGCCGCCAACGATCGTCACCGGCGGGCCGGTCAGCGACATGTTGCTTTGCGTGCCGATATAGATCGGGCTGAGATCCTGCGCGGTCAAATCGTGCGTGCGAATGATGCGCGGCGTCAGCAACATCACGATGTCGGTCTGCTTGACCTGGCTCTCGTTGTTCGAAAACAGCTGCCGGACGAGCGGCAGGCGCAAGACCCCTGGGAATCCCGTGAGCGACTTGCGTTCGTCTTCGCGCAGCAACCCGGCCAGCAGGTTCGACTCGCCGTCCCGCAGCCGCAGCTTGGTCGCGACCTTCCGTGAGAAAAACGACGGCAGGTTCTGCCCGGCGATGTTGCTGTCCTGGCCGCGCGCGCTGTTTTCGAGCGTGAGCTCGAGGATGATGTCGCCGTCGTAGGTGACGCGCGGCGTCATCTCGACGATGATGCCGATCGTGCGATAGCCGAACGACGTCAGCGGGCTCGTGCCGACACCGCCGACGCCGGCGAGCGGCGTGAACGTGGTGCTCGGAATCGGCACGTCTTCACCGAGATTCAGCGACAGCTTCTGCCCTTCCGCGCCGCGCAGGTTCGGCTTCGCCAGCACCTTCGTCTGCGAATCGCTCTCGAGGAAGCGGACCACGGCGGACGGCACTGACAAATAGAAGTCCGCGGTGCTGATGCCCTGCGAGATCGTATTCAGGTTGAACGGCTTCGAGTCGGCGCCCGGCGCGGATTCGGGCGAAAACGCCAGCGCCGCGGAGTAGCTGCCCAGGTCGAGGCCGTAGTTCTTGGTGCGCTCCCGGCTGACCTCGAGAATCTGCACGTCGACCATCACTTCCGCGCGCGGCTTGTCGTTGGCTTCGATGACCCGCTCGGCGATGGCGACCACCGGCGCGGTGGCGCGGATGGTCAGCGTGTTGGTGGTCTTGTTGGCGACGATCTGCGGCTGGATCGCCATGCCGGCGACGCGCACCAGCGCGACCAGCAACGTCGACAACTCGGTCGCATCGGCGTGCGAGATGAAGAAGGTGCGGATCACCTGCTCTTCGTACTGGGTGCGCTTCTGCGTGTTGTCGGCGGCGACGATGATGGTGCGATCGTTCAGCACGCGATAGAACAGCTGATTGGCGATCATGATCTGCTGGAGCGCCTGCTCCAGCGAGACGCCTTCGAGCTTGAGCGTGATGGTCCGGTCCTGGAAGTCGCGATCGAACGTGACGTTGATGCCGGTGTACTGGCCAACGAAGATCAGGATGTCGCGGATGCTGGTGTTGACGAAGTTGACGATCAGCGGCTCCGGATTCGACGGGTTCAGGATCGGCTCGACGGTGGCGCGACGAGCCTGCTGCCGCAGCCGTTCGATCTCTGGTCGCGGCGTCGCCGCTTCGAGACGATCGCGCAGCGTGCGCTCGAGTTGAGCGCCCTTGGCGCTCAACTGCCGGTTCGACGGCTCGAACTCCTGCGCCTTGCGGTACGAGCGCAGCGCTTCCTCGAGCTGGTTGGCCTCCTCGAACTGCCGCGCCCGCTCGGTATACATGCCCGCGGCGGCGACCCTGGCGCGCTCGAGCGCGATCTTGTAGTCGGGCCGGTCGGGATCGTTTTCGATGGCCTGCCGGTAGAACCCCACCGCCGCTTCCCAGTCACCGGCGCGGCCGGCCGCGTCTCCGCGCGCGAACGCGCGGCCCGAAGCGCACCCGGCCGCCATCGCGGCGGCCAGCGCCAGCATCATTACCGTTCTTACGACGCGACTCGTCATCGAATCCTTATCCGTTACTGGCCGGTGAGCCTGATCACTTGCCGGCCCTGCCCGTCCGCGTGCGTCATTTCGATGGATTCAGCACCGACCTTCACGATCAAGTACCGGCCATCGATGATATCGCCGTCTTTGCCGAACATCGGCCCCGACTTCCCATCGCTCAGCACCGCCCACTTCACGCCGTTCGCGCGCTCGAGCACGCCGATCAACTTCAATCCGATCGGCGCCCGCGGCGGCGGCGGTGCCGGCCCGGTGGGCGTCGGCCGCACCACCGGCGCCTCGCTCCCGACCGCTGTCGGCGGCCGCGGCGGCGGCGGCACCACCTTCGGCTGAAACCGAAACGGGTTCCGCGCGGCCTCGCCGGGGTCGTTGCGCGATGCCGCCAGCGCAGCAAGCTTGACCGGACCGACCGGAGCGCTCCCGGTCGCCGCCGGGCCGGGCCGCGCGCCACGCGTGCGCGCCTGCGTCGGCGCCGTCGTCGCCGGCACCGGCGTCGCCGGCCGCAACGTCCAGAACGCGAGGCCGAGCACCACCACGGTCACCGCGCCGAGCACGAGCTGCCGTCGTTCAAGGGGCATTCGAAATCCGGTAATACGTCGACATGTCCAGCGTCAGCGACAGCGGCGCATTCGACTCCGAGCCTTCTGTCAGCTGCACGTTGTCGATCACGATAAAATCCGGCCCCGTTTCAATCTCGTAGATCAGCTGCCGGATGTCGTCCCAGTCCCCAGTCAGCGCGTAATTCACGTGCAGGCGCTCGAGGGTCGAGTCGCGCAGTTCTTCCGTGCTCGCCGCGCCGCTTTGGAAATCGACATCGTGCGCGCGCGCCAGCTGCGCCATCTTCAGGCCCGTCATCCGGCGGGCGGTCGCGAAATTCGACGGCAGCACCTCGGCATAAAAGCGATCGAGATCGGCGGACGCCTGCGTCTGCCCGTCACGGGTCGCTTCCGCCTCCTTCAGGTCGGCCATCGCTTCGCGCAGCGACTGTGCCGACGCATCCGCGCGCGACGATCCGGACTGCACGGCCTGCCGCAGCGGCACCACCACGGCGAGCAGCACGATCACGTTGATCGCCAGCACGATGCC
>JAYWEJ010000193.1:0-3839 GCA_043779345.1 Acidimicrobiia bacterium
AAGTACCGCGACCTGATGTCGCTGATCGAATTCGGCGACAACGCCTACGTCATCACGCCGTTTACGACCGATTACGAGAACATCCTGCTGAGCACCAGCCTGATCGGCGATTGGAACGAGTTCATGGCATTTCCCGACCAGGGAACGGTGGTGGCCAGGGCCGTTGAGCAGTCGGTCGCACTCTTCCAGGCGTTCGACTATCTCGACTCGGCGGGCAACCTGATGGTGATCTTCACCGACGGCGCCGACGCCGACGTGCTGGAGAACGGCAAGACGGTCGACGATGTGCTGGGTGAAGCGATGCGGGCGAAGATCCCGGTCTACCTGATCAAGATCGGCGGCAACATTGCCAACAAGCGCAGCGTCGCTGATGACTTGTGGATCAACGCGGTGCAGAAAACCGGCGGCAAGTTTTTTTCCGGGGCCGACGAGACGATGATCATCGAGTC
The DNA here is from genome assembly GCA_043779345.1 of Acidimicrobiia bacterium. Lineage (GTDB taxonomy): Bacteria > Acidobacteriota > Vicinamibacteria > Vicinamibacterales > UBA2999 > 12-FULL-67-14b. Next base: position 450 of record JAYWEJ010000193.1, read on the forward strand.
GATCCGCGCGATCGATCGCTCGTCGCCGGGCAAAATCGAGCTGAAGCAGTACAGCACGGAGCGGCCGCGCTTTGCACCGTTCGCGCTGACCGGCGCGGCGTTGTGGTGCCTCGCCTTGCTGGTGCGGTTCACGGTGCCGACGTTTCAAACGTTCCCGTAGCGGTGATTTGTGGGGACAAACCTTCAGGTTTGTCCTGAGGAGAAAAGATGAGATCGACGTCTTGGTTTGGGCAGGGGCTGGCCGCGATATTACTGTTGGCCGGTGGTGCGATCCTGTGGCGCGCCGGCGAGCTCGAGCAGCGCATCGCGGCGGCCGAACGTGACCTCGTCACGCTCCGCTACGACAACGCGGCGGCGACGGCCGCCGAGCCCCCGAGCCGGCTGGCGGCGCTGCTGCCCGGCGAGAGCCGCACGGCCGCCGACGCAGCCACGCTCCAGGCGACGGCGGCGTACTGGACCGGCGACTACAACACGGTCGCCAGTAATCCGCAGGCGAAGCTGCTTGCGGCAAATGCGGCGTACCGGACGCTGCGGCGCGAGGGCGGCACGTGGCAGGCCACGGTCGGCCGGCTCGATCAGGTCGTGAAGAGCTACGCGGAAATCCTGCGCGAAGACCCCAACAACGCCGAGGCCGCGTTCAATTACGAATACGCCGTCCGCCTTCGCGCGGTGATTGCCGCACGCCGGCAGCCGGTGGCGTCGCTGGACATGATGAAAGCAAACCTCAGCATCCACGGTTTCGCCGGAGCGCCGCCCGAAGCGTCGGACATGAAAAAATTCAAGATGATCGTGCCGATGCGTCCTGACGAGCGCCTCGAAGCCGAGAAGGCCGGCAAGGGCACTACGAAGGTACGAAAGGGATAGTGGATCTGGTGAGCTGGTGAGCTGGTGATCGAATGAACTTTGGTGCTCCCGGGTTCCTCCCGCTCCTGGCCATTCCCGGCGTCCTGCTCCTGCTGTGGTTCTGGCAGGTCTGGCGCAGGAGGGCCGACGCACGCGCGTTTTTGCAGGGCCGCCGCGTCCCGGTGAACGAACGCGTGCCTTTTTTTGGCGAGCTGTTGTTCTGGTTCTTTCTTCTAGCCGCGGCGACGTCCGCGATCCTCGCGCTGGCCCGCCCGACCGCCGTCACCTCGCTCGTCCGCACCGCCGGCGTCGACCTCGTCATCCTGCAGGACGGCTCCTCGTCGATGCACGTCACCGACGTCCGCGGCAACCGCTGGCAGCGCTCGATGAAGTTTCTCCGAACACTGGGCGAATCGCTGCGGTGGGAGAACGATCGCGTCGCGATGGCGCTGTTCGCGCACATGGCGACGCCGCAGATCCGGCTGACGAAGGATCCCAACACGTATTTTTTCTTCCTCGACCACCTCGAAGACAAATCGCCGTTCCGCCTGGAAGACGACGGCACGTGGGACACCAATACCGAGCGCGGCATTTACTGGGGGCTGCGGCTGATCGAGAAGGACGAAGAGATCCGGCGCGACACCCCCGGGAAAAAAGCGGCGCCTGAAGATGACAACGCGCGCGCGTTCATCCTGATCTCCGACGGCCAGTCGTGGAGCGGCGAGGTCGCCAAGTCGCTGGCGCTCGCGCAGGGCCGCGGTGTCCCGCTCAATGTCGTCGGCATCGGCACCACCGCCGGGGGCATCATTCCCGATCCAAAGCGCGAGCCAAACCAGCCCGTCATCCGATCGATTCTCAATCGCGCCGAGCTGACACGAATCGCGACCGCGGGCGGCGGCCGTTACTACGAGCTCGATCGCGAGACCGATCGCGAGATTGCGAATCAGATCATCGACCAGACGCGGCGCCGCGCCGGCACGACCGGCATCCAGGAAGGCACGCGCGAGCTGTATTGGAATTTCCTGTTCGCCGCCGGCATCCTGCTGGCGATTGGCGGCCTGTTCCTGCGCGATCGCGTCGCGCTGGCGTTGCAGCTGACCGCCGCCTCCGCCGTCTACATCTTCGTGCAGACGTTTTTCTAGCGCTCGGCCACGGAGGCACGGAGGGTCTTTCTTTAGGTACCAGTGCTGCTTAGCGGCGCTGGCGTTTAGAAATGGTTTCTCCGTGCCTCCGCGTCTCCGCGGCCCGCAGGTAGCAAGCGCGTTATAGTTGAGACGTGCTTCGCAAGCCGGCTTCGATCGTCCTGATCTCTTGCGTCCTCGCAACCTGCGGCTCTCAGCCGGTAGAGGAGGACTACACCGCGAAGATCGCGGCAATCCGGGCCGCGAAAGACGACAGCTTCAAGAACGATCCGGACTCGCCGATTCCGGCGGACAAGAAGAACGCGCTTCTGCCGCTGGCATACTTCCCCATCGATGAAATCTACGCCGTGCCCGCCACGCTGGAGCCGTCGGCAGATCGCTCGCGCATCGAGGTGCCGACGTCGATCGGAAAGATCCGGCAACTCGAGCGCATCGGCACGCTGAAGTTTTCACTGAGCGGGACGTCGCTGCGATTGACGGCGTTCCGGGATCTGGAATCCCGCGATTCCAATCGCCTGTTCGTGCCGTTCGCCGATCAGACCAGCGGCACCGACACGTATCAGGCCGGGCGATACATGGAGCTCGATCCGACGCCGACCGGCATCTACGTCGTCGACTTCAACATTGCCTACAACCCGTACTGCTACTACAGCCCCGAATTCGACTGCCCGTTCCCGCCGAAGGAGAACCGGCTCGGCGTGCCGATTCGGGCCGGCGAGAAAATGCACAAGGCGGATACGTCCGCGCCATGACGGGAACCGGGAGCCGGGAGCCGGGAGCCGGACAAACGCTGCGGGCTTTGCACGCGATCGTGTTCGACTTCGACGGCGTGATCGCCGACAGCGAGCGCCTGCACCTGCGCTCGTATCAGGAGATCCTCGCTCCCGAAGGCATCACGATGTCGAACGAGGATTACTTCAATCGCTATCTCGGCTACGACGATGTCGGCGTGTTCAAGGCGGTGGGGCGCGATCACAACGTCGCGATGGACGATCGTCGGGTTTCGGAGCTGATCGCGCGCAAGGGTCGGCGCTACGAATCGCTCGCCGCGTCCGGCGACATGCTGTTCCCGGGCGCCGCCGACTTCATTCGCTCGGCGGTCGCTGCGTCGGTGCCGATCGCGATTGCCTCGGGCGCGCTGACGCACGAGATCGAAGACGTGCTCCAGCGCGCCGGCCTGCTGTCGCTCTTCCCGGTGATTGTCGGCGCCGATCAGACCGAGCACAGCAAGCCGCATCCGGAGCCGTATCAAACCGCGTTCGATCGCCTGCGGACGCATACCGGCCGGGACCTCGTCGCCTCGCGATCGGTGGCGATCGAAGATTCGCGCTGGGGTCTCGAGTCGGCGCGTGGCGCCGAGCTGCGCTGTGTCGCGGTCACCAATACCTACTCCGAAGCCGAGCTG
>JAYWEJ010000194.1:0-9092 GCA_043779345.1 Acidimicrobiia bacterium
GCGCTGGCGTCGCGCGCGGACCGGCGCCGGCATTCGACTCCCAGAACCGGACCGGATCGCCATGTGTCCATACCGGCTGGCCGGTGGAGACCTTGTAACTGGCGACGATCTCATCTTCGCCGCGCTGCTCCTGCGTGTAGAGATAATCGCCACGAACGGCGAAGGAAGACCAGCCCGGTCCGATCGCCCGGCGCCACAGTTCGGTGGGCGGAGACGTGGACCAATCGGAGTCGATTCGCACATCGCGAATGACGCTGTTTCGCTCGCGTCCGCGAAAACCGAGCCACTCCGCCGCCACTTCTGTCGCCCGCGCGGGCAATTCCGTCTTTGTAGCCGGAGCGACCGAAGCGGCTTCCGCAGGCGCAACCGGCGCACTGGTTATGGCGGCAACGGTTTCGGCCGGCGCTGGCGGTTTGGGTTCGTCGCTCGTTTGCGCCAGGAGCCGCTCCTCGGCAGTCGGCATCCACCGCCATTTCAGTTGTGAAGCGGCGTCGCCGGTCACGCCGTCGGTCCGTACGAGCGTGAACACGGCGCAGGCGAGAACGATGGACACGACTATCGGCACCCACCGCCGTGTCGCCACACGATAGCCGGCCGCTGCGCCGACAAGCGCGAGGCCGAGCACAGGTGAGATATACGCCGGCAGGACGAAACCCATGCCTGCAGCAATGGACGGGTGAACCAGCAGCGACGTCGTCCACAATGCAGCAACCATCAACACGATGGCGCCCGCGCGCGCCGACCAGGGCGCGCGACTGAAGAACAACCACCACAGCACGATCAGCAAGGCGAAGAGGAGTGATCCCATAACTGCCTGGAGGAACATCGTCGGGAAGACGACAGGCAGGACGAATCTGACCAGCACGAGCAGGACCGCCAGAGCCACGCCAGGCCACAGCCGAATTGTCTTTGCGGGAGTTGTGGCAGGGTGCGCGATAGCCATGTCCGTCACCATCTCACATTCAACGGCCGATCCGAGGTGCGAACTTGGCTGGGAGGCAGGGAAACGCACAAGTGGTTATGCGGCTGTTGGCGTCTGTCCGCATCTATTCGCTCACTCCTGCCGTCAGTGCCGCTTATCGCGACGGACGCTGTGCATCCGTTCGCCAATGGTCGCTTCCGTTCGCGTCCAGTGCCGGCGCGATGTCACTCAAAACGACACTCGCGGCGATCGGCATCGGAGCGATTCGTGCCCAACGACCACCGCGAATTCTCAGATCAGTCCCTATAATCCCGCCACTTGACCCTTACCGCCGGTACTCGTTTCGGCGTATACGAAGTCGCCGCGCAGATTGGCGAAGGCGGGATGGGGCAGGTCTATCGCGCGACAGACACGAAGCTGAAACGTCAGGTCGCGATCGAGATCCTGCACTACGACATGCCTTGCACCTGCCAGCCATCGGCCTCCTCTGTCGATCGCGAAGAACACCGATGGTGTCGAGAACGTGAAGGACAACTTGCGCGTCGTCGCCGACACCGGCTGGGTCTTAGCGCTCGATGAGACCTAAGGTCAGCGCCAGCGCCGCCCAGTTCGTTCCGGCCGCGGAGATAAACGCGTCCGGACCGTGCGGGAATCCGGCGTCGAACAACGGCTGAATCGGGATGGCTCGTGTGCGCACGAACCACGAGCCGTCCGATAGCTGTCGCTTCAGAAGAAAATCCACGCCACGGCGATAGGCGGGATCGCTCGGCCTCATTGCGCCGCTCTCGACGATGGCGTACAGCGCCTGCCCCGTCGCGTAGGCGTCGCTTTCGAGTGTCGGCAGCTGCGCCCATCCACCATCGCTGCGTTGCTCCTTGAGCAGGGCACTTGCGGCGGCGGCAATCGACGCCTTGGGCGCATTCGTCCACTTCATTCCGAGCAACTGGAATATGCGATCTTCGTTCACGCGCGGAGTGGCGGCCAGCAACCATGCTGCGCCGGCGGCGATTGCCTTGTCGAATTCGGCGCGGCGGGCGGGTGGTGTGTAGATCAGCATCGCGTGCAGCGAAGACGCCGTGACTTGAATAGCGCTCGACTCGATTGGCGGTCGATTCGCGAACGTTTCCCAGTGGCCGTCCGCAAATTGCGCGCGCTTCAAGAACAACGCTTGCGCATCCGTTTCCAGACCGGGTGGCTGTCCGGCCGCGGCCATGCCGTTGAGGAGGTACGAGATGGTGTCGGCGTCGCCGGGAATGCCGACGCCCTGCAACGTTCGATTGCGCCAGCTTTCGAGGTACTGCGTGATGCGCTGCCGCTGGTCCGCGGTGATGGCATCATCGACGCGCACGTTCTTCTGGCGCGCGGCCGTCACCGTCATCGCGGTCAGAGAGTTGTTGTGACACGACACGCATCCGGACTTCTTGAGAAAGGTGACGTCTGACTGCTGCAGCAGCGGCAGTGCGCGTTCGATGGCGGCGCGGGCCGAGGCCGCGGGCGATGGCATCGGCGCGGGCGGCAGCGGCTCGTCCTTCGCGCCCGCCTCGATCAGTAGCTTGACGATCGACGTGTCGCCATGCCGACGGGCGAGGCCGATCGCAGTTTGTCCAGCGGCGGTGCGTTCGTTGACGTCGACGTGCTTCGCGAGCAGCACCTTCACCGCATCGACGGGCATCGCGTCGGATGCGGCGGCGAGCATCAGCATCGATCGGCCGGACGGATCGCGCGCATCGAGGGTGGCACCGCGCTCGAGGAACATCGGTGTCGCCAGCGCCGGTCCAGTTGGGGGCGCGGCGCCCATCATCGCGGCGGTGAGCAGTCGTGGCGGGAACGCCTTCATCAACATGTCGGCGCACGTCATGCACCCGGACCGGAACGAGAGGCCCAGGGCCGCCGGGCCGCCCTTGATCAGATCGGCGCCGGCCGCGACCAGCATCTTGAAGGCGTCCTCGTTACCGGAGTACGCGGCGTCAGTGAGCGCTGTCGTCGTTCCGAACAGTGATGAACTGGTGGCATCAACCTTCGCGCCTTTGTCCAGCAACAGCCTGACGAGCGCGCCGGTGCCGGACTGGCCGGCGGCAATCATCAAAGGCGTTCGTCCATGCGCGGAGCGCGCGTTGACCTCGGCGCCGCGCTCGACGAGCGTGCGCGCCTTGGCGATGTCGGCGATCGCCCACATCAGCGGGGTCGCACCTTCGTCGTCATGCGCGTTGATGTCGGCGCCGTGGTCGAGCAGCGCGGTGAACGTTGCCATGTCGGCATACAGTGTCGCGAACATGAACGGCGTTGCGCCGCCAGGCCCTCGAGCGTTCAGCAGTTTCGGATTGCGCTCGAGACGCGCCCGAGCAGCGGCGAAGTCGCCGGCGCGCAGCAACTGAACAATCTGGGTCGCGGCGGGATCGATGGGCGCCGGCGCGATATCGCCGGATGCTTCATCGGGCCATTGCGCGCCCTGATCGATCCACGCCTTGAGGATGGCGATCTGTTCTTTCGGCAACGCCCCGGCCGGCGGCATCTGGATGCCAAATGCGTTGCCGATCAGCCGCTGATACATGCGGCTACCTTCGCTATTGCCAGGCCCGATCACCGCAAGTGTGCCGCCGCGCATCGCATCGCGCCGCCGATCGAGGCGGAAGCCGTTCATCGCCTGCGTGGGACCGTGGCAGCCGATGCAGCTCTCCGTGAGGATTGGCTGCACATCGCGGGCGAACTCGATCCGTGCGGGCGGTTGTTGTTCGTGTCCGCCAAGTGCGACAGCGGTCGTCAACGACAGCAGCGCGGTCGCACCAGTGATGAAAAGACTGGAAGTTGCTCGCATGCCCGAGAGCTTATACCGCCGGCGAGGTTTTGGTGCGTATCGGGATGTCGGCGTCCCTTCTGTGCCCGGACGGCAAGCCGAACACTCGACTTGCTTCTCGTCCGGCAGCTTTGCGGGCGGCATGAGGGACGCTTGACTGCGAACCTCCCGCGGGCGTAGAACTGCATCGGTCGTCGGCTGGTTCGCCTGAGGACCTTCCGGTTCGCCGTTCAGAGGAGCCCGATGCAGCAGCTCGCCCCCGTGTCGTCCACCCAGCGGATCGAAACGCTGGACGTCCTCCGCGGCTTCGCGCTGCTCGGCATTCTCGCGATGAACATCCGCGCGATGGCCGCGCCCATGAGCGCTTACATGTATCCCTATGCGCTCTTCGACTACGAGGGCCCCAGCCGCCTTGCTTACCTGTTCACGACCGTTGTCTTCGACCTGAAGATGATGGGGCTGTTCTCGATGCTCTTCGGTGTGGGCGTGCTGCTCTACGCGAACAAGCGCATTGAATCCGGCCGGCCCCCGAGGGCGCTGTGGTTCAGGCGGATGTTCGTTCTGCTGGCCATCGGACTCCTGCACGCGTACCTCATCTGGCCGGGCGACATCCTTGTACCTTACGCACTCTGCGGCATCCTCCTGCTGTGGTGGATGCGCAACCGTACCGCGCGCACGCTGCTCGTCTCCGCCATCGTAATGCTGTCAATCGGCGCCGCCCTGGCCATCGTTCACGGGGTCGCCTGGGGTTCGATGAGCGAGGCCGACCGCGCAGCCGAACTCGAGCTGATGATGCCCACGCGCCAACAAGCGCTCGGTCACGTTGACCTGATGCTCGGCAGTTACCTGAGGTTTGTGACTGGCAGCGCAGCAGCGACGTTCATGTTCGAAACGATGTTCTTCGCGCTGTTCTTCCTCTGGCGGTGCGGCGGGATGATGCTGCTGGGAATGTCGCTGTATAAGTCGGGGTTCCTCGAGGGGCGGCTGTCCTCGTCAACGTATGCTCGGGTCGCGCTGATCGCGACGCCCATTGGACTGGGGCTCGCGCTCATCGGGGCTCGCGAACTGGACCGCGTCGCGTACGCCATGCCGATTCGGGCCGTGCTTGATCTCTGGAACTATGCCGGCGCAGTGTTCGCGTCGATCGGTTACGCTGCGACGCTCATTTGGATCGTCAAGCGTGAGGCGATGGCCGGCTTGCGCCGCCGCCTTGCTGCCGTTGGGCAGATGGCACTGTCCAATTACCTGTTCCACAGCATTACCGCCTCCGCAGTGTTCCTCGGCTGGGGCTTCGGACTGGCCGGCCGCTTCGACTACGCCGCGCAGCTGCTCATCGTCGTCGCTATGTGGACGGTGCAGTTGATCGTCAGTCCGATCTGGCTGCGGAACTTCCAATATGGACCAGCGGAGTGGCTATGGCGCACGCTGACCTACGGGCGGGTGCAGCCGATGCGTCAGGAGGCACGAACGCTCGCGCCGCTCGCTTCCTGAACGCCGCACCGACTCAACCGCACCGGTGGCGATGGAACGTCAGGCATCGCATCGCGTCGCGTACGTGGCCCGACGAATGACCGATCAGATAACGAGATTAAAACGCAGATGCGATCCTGGAAAGATGGATATCGTCGACGCTCTCGGCCCTGTCGCGGCGAAAGGTCCACAGCCGCAGACCGCTCTCCCCTACGACGACGTTACGGAGAACGCGGAAGCCTAGGTGTTCGTAAAAGCCGATGTTCGCGGGCTGTTGGCCAGGCGCGACGACGACGGCCTGGATCGCCAGCGACACAGCGCCGATCAGGATTGCGCCGCGAGTCGACGTCAAGGTGTTGACAGGCAACGAAAATCAATCGTGACCACCGCATCGATGCTGGCGCGGTATCGAATGGCCGCTCGTTGTTCGCGCGCATCACGCGCCATGAGCATGCGTCCGACACGCCACGGACATGGACGATCGCGCGGTGCAAGAAGCCTTGACTGTCGCGTGCGCTGTGGGAATAATCGCGTCCTCATCGCCGGTCTTCTCGACGCGACCAACGTTTTTCCTTTCGTGCCAGAGGTGCAGACTATGAAGCCACTCACATCAATGTTGGTGGCCGCGTGCATCGCGGCCACCAACATTGCGACTGCTCCCGTTGCCGCGCAGGAGCGAACCATTGCCATCCGTAATGCCACGATTCTCACCGCCGTGTCGGCGACGCCGATCGAGAAAGGCACCATCCTGATTCGCGGCGGCAAGATCGCCGCGGTGGGCACAACCGTGACGGTGCCCGCCGATGCCGAAGTCATCGACGCCACCGGCATGTGGGTGATGCCGGGCATCATCGACTCGCACTCGCACCTCGGCGTCTACGCGTGGCCTTCGGTCGATGCCAACGCCGACGGCAACGAAATGACCAACCCGATCACCGCGCAGGTGCGCGCGCTCGATTCGTTCAACTTCGAAGACCCCGCGATCCGGCGCGCAGTGGCCGGCGGCGTCACCACCATCCAGGTGTTTCCCGGCAGCGGCAACCTGGTCGGCGGCCAGAGTGTCGTGCTCAAGCTGAAGCCCGAGGCCGGCCGCCTGGCCTCGGTGTTCGCGAAGGCGCCGCCCGGCATGAAGATGGCCATGGGCGAAAACCCGAAGCGCGTCTACGGCGAGCGCAACCAGGCGCCATCGACCCGCATGGGCAACTTCGCCGTCCTGCGCGAGGCGTTCCAGCAAGCGCGCGAGTACCAGGGTCGCCTGCAGCGCTGGACCGAGAAGCCGGAGGGCGCCGCGCCGGACCGCAATCTCAAGCTCGAAGCGCTGGTCGAGATCATGGCCGGCCAGCGCATCGTCCACGTCCACTGCTACCGCCAGGACGAGATGCTCAACATGATCAAGCTGGCCGACGAGTTCAAGTTCAAGATCCGCTCATTCCAGCACACCATCGAGGGCTACAAGGTCGCCGACGTGCTCGCCGCCCGCGGCATTGGCGCCTCGACGTGGCCTGACACCTACGGCGGCAAGATGGAGATGGCGGACGGCATCCCCTACAACGCCACCATTCTCGCGCTCAACAAGGTCACCTTCGCGATCCACTCGGACAGCCCGAACACCATTCAGCGGCTCTGGCACGAGGCGGCGCGGACCGTCCGCTACGGCGTCACCGAAGACGATGCGATCAAGTCGGTGACGAAGAACGCGGCCTGGATCGCCGGGGTTGACGAGTTCACCGGCACCATCGAAGTCGGCAAGGACGCCGACCTCGCGATCTTCAACGGCCACCCGTTCGACATTTTCTCGCTCGTGCAGAAGACCGTCATCGACGGCGTCGTGGTCTTCGATCGCGCGCGTGACTGGGCCAAGTGGAACCACCTGGAGGGACGATGACGCGCCATATTGTTATTACGGTACTGCTCGCGCTGGCGCTGACGCCACAGGCGCTGTGGTCGCAGGAACCGGGCAGGATTGCCCTCGTCGGTGGCCGGGTCTATCCGGTCTCCGGTCCGCCGATCGACAACGGCACGGTATTAATCAACGGCGATACGATCGAGGCGGTCGGCGCCAACCTCGCGGTGCCGGCCGGTTACACCCGCGTCAGCGTCACCGGCCAGTCGGTGTTCCCCGGTCTCATCAACGCCTCGACCTCGCTCGGCCTCACCGAGTACGGCGGCCTCGTGCCGTCAACGGTCGACAACAACGAGGCGACCGATCCGGTCACGCCGCAGATGCGGGTCGTCGATGCGCTGCGGCTCGACAGCCGCAATGTGCCGGTCGCCCGCAAGTACGGCGTGACGACGGTGCTGGTCGCGCCCGGCGAGAGCAACGTGTTCGCCGGTCAGAGCGCCGTGGTCTCGCTCGCCGATGGCCACGACATCGTCATCAAGGCGCCGCTGGCGATGCACCTGAACCTCGGTGAGCCGCCGCGCGCCTATGGGCGGCGCAACCGGATGCCGATGACGCGCATGGGCATTGCCGCCATCATCCGCCAGACGCTGATCGACGCACAGCAGTACGCGGCGAAGAAGCAGAAGGATCCCAACACCGCCACCGACGCGCGTCTCGAGGCGCTCGTGCCGGTGCTGGAAGGCCGCGTGCCGGCCTACATGCGGGCGCAACGGATGGACGACATCCTCACCGCGCTGCGCCTCACCGACGAGTTCAAGCTGAAGACGGTGCTGGTCGGCGGCGTTGACGCCTACAAGGTGGCGGACGAACTGGCCAGGCGCAACATCCCGGTGCTGCTCGGCCCGACCACTAGCCAGCCCGACACCATTGAGTCGGCCGGCGCGATCTACGAGAACGCGGCGCTGCTGGTCAAGCACAAGGTGCGCATCGCCATCACCACCGGCGGCGCGCAGATGGCCGGACAGCTTCCGTTCGAAGCCGGCATGGCCGCCGCCTACGGACTCGATCGCGATGAGGCGCTGCGGGCCATCACGCTCACACCGGCACAGATCCTCGGCATCGCCGACCGCTTCGGCAGCCTCGAAAAGGGCAAGATCGCCGATGTCGTGGTCGCCGAGGGGCTCATTCTGCAGCCCCGCGCGAAGGTCACCCGGGTGTTCATCCGCGGCAAGGCCATCGACCTCACCACCTGGCAGGAAGACTTCCGCGACCAGTACACGCCGAAACGAGCGCCGGCGACGACCCGGCCCACGACACCAGGCGCGGGTCGATGATGTCGACTCGCACGACCATTGCTGCCCTGGTCCTCTCGTGTGTCGCGTCACTCTCGTTCGCCGAGCAGGCCACCGTGCCGGCTGCCGGCATCGGCTCGGGTGCGCTGACGTGGCGCCACATCGGACCGTCCTCGTTCGGCGGCCGCATCGACGACGTCGAGGCCGTCGCCGACCAGCCGTCGATCGTCTTCGTGGCCACGGCGTCGGGCGGCATTTTCAAGACCGTCAACGCCGGCGTCACCTGGGCGCCGGTGTTCGATGCCGATGGCGGTTCGCTGTCGATCGGCGACGTGGCGATCGCGCCGTCGGACCGCAACGTGGTGTGGGCCGGCACCGGCGAGCCCAACAACCGCCAGAGCTCGTCATGGGGCGACGGCGTCTACAAGTCACTCGACGGCGGGCTCACCTGGCGCCACATGGGACTCAAGGAGAGTCATCACGTCGGGCGCATCGTGATCCACCCATCCAATCCCGACGTCGTCTACGTCGCGGCGCTCGGTCACCTGTGGGGCGCGAACGACGAGCGCGGGCTCTTCAAGACCGTTGACGGCGGCAAGACCTGGCGCAAGGTGCTGTTCGTCAACGCCGACACAGGCGTTGTCGACGTCGCGATCGATCGCGATGGCCGCACCTTGTTCGCGGCCGCGTACGAACGAAGACGACGCGCCTGGGGCTACGTTGGCGGCGGCCCGAACGGCGGGCTGTTCCGCTCGCTCGACGGCGGCGAGA
>JAYWEJ010000195.1:0-3835 GCA_043779345.1 Acidimicrobiia bacterium
GAGTCCTTCGGATTGATCCACACGAAGCGATCGTCGCCGTGCGTCGTGGTGTTCGGTGACGTGAAGGATTCACCGCCGTTGTCCGAGTACGAATACTGATTGAGCTGGTAGACGCGGCGATCGTCCTGCGGATCGATGGTCGGCTGGCTCGCATACATCGGCCGCGGATTCCAGTTCGACATGAACCGCCAGGTCTTGCCGGAGTCGTTGCTGCGATACAAGCCGCCGCGCCGCTCGGTGTACGCCGTCGACGCGTTGTAGCGGAAGCCCTGCTCGATGCTGACCATCACGACGCGCGGATCCTTGCGGTAGACCGCGATGCCGATACGTCCGTACTCGCCTTCAGGCAAGCCGCTGCCTGTGAGCCTGGTCCACGTCGCGCCCGCGTCCGAGCTCTTCCAGAGCGCGCTGCCGGGGCCGCCGCCGTTGAAGCCGAACGCGCTGCGCCGGCGCTGATACGACGCCGCATACAGCACGTTCGGATCGAGCGAATCCATCACGACATCGGTGACGCCGGTGTCGTCATCCACATGCAGCGTGCGCTGCCAGGTCTTGCCGCCATCGATCGTGCGATAGAGTCCGCGATCGCCGCCCGGCCCCCACACCGAGCCTTGCGCGGCGACATACACGATCGCCGGATTCGAGGGGTGAGTGACGATGCGGCCGATGTGCATCGAGGTCTTGAGGCCGACGTTGGTCCACGTCTTGGCGCCGTCGGTGCTCTTGTAAATGCCGTCGCCCCAGCCGACGCTCTGCCGGTTGGCGCGCTCGCCGGTGCCGACCCAGATGATGTTGGGATCCGGCTGATAGATCGCGACGTCGCCGATCGAGTGCACCGCTTCACGCTCGAACACCGGCGCCCACGTCACGCCGTTGTCGGTGGTGCGGTACATGCCGCCGGTCGCCGATGCGACATACATGATGAAGGGATTGGATTCGACGACGTCCATGTCGACGAAGCGCCCGGACATCGTCGCAGGCCCGATGCTGCGCAGCCGCAGACCGGCTAGATCGCTCGCTTGGAGAGGAGGCGGAGTCTGTGACTCCACCCAGATGGTGAGCGTGAACGCGATGACAACGAGAGACAGCAATCGGCGTCGGAACATGACGCCAATCCTACTACCAAGTATTTCGGATCACTGCCCCTTGATGGTCGCCCTGACTTCGTCCAGCCAGTTGAACACCGCGATCACCGCTCCTTGCGTGTTGATCACGTCATCGGGCACCGCAAACACCAGAAACGACCCGTCCGGGAGCACCTCGTAGGTGGTGTGATTCACTGCCTGGGGCCGCATGAAGGTATCGGTAAACAACGTCGCCGGCGTCGAGGCTTGAATGGTTTCGCCGCTGACGTTGACCCGCGCCGAGGAAAAGTTCTTCTCACCTCGGAAATAGATCGTGCGCCCGTCGCGTGACCAAAGCGGCTGCGCAGCCCCGTCCACTGAGATCAGCGTCTTGCGCCCGAGATCGGGAAAGGACTGCACGTAGATCTCTCCCCGCCCGGACTCTTCCGAAAGGTAGGCGACCCATTTCCCATCAGGTGACACCCGTGCGCTGGATTCACTGAACGGCGTTGCGATCAGCGGCCGCGCAGTTTTCGTCGCCACGTCGATCAGGAAAATGTCGGAGCGCTGCTTTGGATCCGCGACTTCAATCAGTATCGACTTCCCGTCAGGCGACCAGTCGGTAACGTGGGAATGGTTCGGGTTCTGCCAGATCAGTTCTTCGGCGCCGCTGCCGTCGGCGCGGCGCCGGAAAACCGCGCGGCTCTGGCTGCCGTCGCGCATGTACCCGGCAAAGGCAATCCACTGCCCATCCGGCGACCACGCCGGCGTTTCATCTTCCCTCGCATCGAAGGTCATGCGCGTCATTGCGCCTCGCGCAATGTCGAGGATCCAGATGTCGTTGTCCTGATCGAACAAGTGCAGGGCGAGCTTTGTCCGATCCGGCGACAGCCGCGGGTCCGAGTGCGCGCGAAAGCCGTCGTACACCTTGGTAGTGGCGCCGTCCGCTTTCCGAATCGTTAACGCCGACCGGCCTTCACTTCCGCCCGCGCTCGGGAGGTAGACGAGCGTGCCCTCATTCGACACGTCATACTGCGCCGCCGTTGAGAGCACGGCGATCCTCTCGACCAGCCGTACTGGCTCAGTCAGCAAGCGACGGCCGGTCAGGTCGATGCGCGCGCCCATCAGGACGCTACCGCGGACGAACAGCAGCAGATCGGGCGCGATGAACCGCGGCGTCAAGCCTTCGGTAATGGTCGTGTCCTCCCGGCCGTCGAAGGTGTGCATGACGATGGTGGGATTGTTTTGCGCGCGTCCGTGGCTGTACAGCACGCCGCCGCGAGCGGGCAAGGGATCGAGCGATCCGAAATCAGTCCCGCGTACGATCGCCTCGGACGCACCTCCCGTTTCAGGAACCGCCTGGATGATGTTGCGATCCGCGAAATAGACGCGGCCATCATCGCCCCAACTGGCCGCTTCGGCGCCAAGGCTCGCCGTGTCGCCCGCCTGCGCGATCAAAACCGGAGGGCCGCCGGTCACGGAAACCTTCCACAGGCCGCTTCGCGTAGTGAATCCAAACCACCGGTTGTCCGGCGACGCGAAGACCGAGGTCGCTTCGGCCGTGTTCGGAACGGCCGTCCAGGTCAGCTCGTCGATCTGGCGGAGTTGCACGCCGTTACTGACAGTGGCGATGGCGCGGCTGTCTGGAGTGATCGCCATCAGATGGCGCTGGACGCCGAGGCGCACACTGTTCAGATCGCTGAGCGGAAAGGATGTGCGAATCAGCGGACGGCCTGCCGCAACTGGGGCTGGACGCAACAGCCACGCGCCGCCGGCCGTGATGCCGATGCAGGCGAGCGCGACCAACGCGACAGCGGTGTAGGAGAGCCCTCGCGCAGGCGTGACGGTGGGGCCTTGCATCAGCTCGCCGGTCGAGATCATCGCGTCATCGATCGCCATCCGCGCCACCGAGATGTGCGGCGCGCGCTTGTGCGGATCCTTCTCGATGAATCGTCGCAACAGCGTCCGCACCGACGAGGGTGTGGCGGCTGGAAGCGCGGTCCAGTCCGGCGTGTCGCGCATCACCGACGTGATAATGTCGGTGACGTCGTCACCCGTGAACGCGCGCCTGCCGGTGAGCATCTCGTAGAGCACGCACCCAAACGCCCAGATGTCGGCGCGTCGATCGACCGCCTTCCCTTTAGCCTGCTCCGGCGCCATGTAGGCCGCCGTGCCGAGAATCACGCCGCGCATCGTCATCGCGGGCGACGTGATCGTCGGAGAGAGGTCTTGAGGTCCTGAGGTCTTGAGGTCCCGATCCAGTGCTTTCGCGAGGCCAAAATCGAGGACCTTTACCGTTCCGTCGTCGCGTACCTTGACATTCGCCGGCTTAAGATCGCGATGGACGATCCCGGCCTCGTGCGCGGCTTCGAGCGCTTCCGCAATCTGTCTCGCGATCTGCAGCGCTTCATCGATCGGAATCGGTCCTCGCCCGATTCGCTGGGACAGGTCCTCACCCTCGACCAACTCCATCACGAGCGCAGCTTGCCCTGAGCCTGTCGAAGGGTCCTCTATGCCGTAGACATGCGCGATGTGCGGATGGTTGAGCGACGCAAGCACTTCCGCTTCGCGCTGAAAGCGCGCCAGGCGCTCCCGATCGTTGGCGACGTCGGCGGGCAGCACCTTGATCGCGACGTCGCGCTTCAACTTCGAATCGCGCGCGCGATACACCTCGCCCATGCCGCCTTCGCCCAACTTCGCGAGAATCTGATAGGGGCCAATTGTGGCGCCGATCATCGCGCCCGACCGATCTCGAGCGCGCCGCCCAATGC
>JAYWEJ010000196.1:0-3834 GCA_043779345.1 Acidimicrobiia bacterium
ACGTCTCGCTGGAAAGCTGTGAGAGCCATGTGCGGAACTGGGCGACGCGGAGAAACGCGTCGCGGTCGCCGTGCTGCGCGATCTGTCGCAGCACCTCCTGGCGCTCCGCTGGTGTTTGCGGATAGTAGTCTTCCCGAAGGAACCGGAGGCACCGCGCGCGGTACTGGTCCACGAAGCGACGGAATTCCGTATCCGAACAGGCCGATGGCCGGGACATGAAGGCAGTCTAGTTGCCGCGTCTTCGCCTCTCGGCTCTGGATCGACACTTCAGCGTCACGATCCCATATCCTGATCCCATGCAGATCGGAATGATCGGCCTCGGGCGGATGGGCGCCAACATGGCGCGCCGGCTCATGCGTGCCGGGCACACGGCGGTCGTCTTCGATCGCTCGCCGCGGGCGGTGGCACAGCTCGTCAGCGAAGGCGCGATTGGCGCCGCGACGCTCGAGGCCTTCGTCGGCCTGTGCCAGGCGCCGCGGACCATCTGCGTGATGGTGCCGGCGGCGGTCGTGGCCGGCACGGTCAACGACCTATTGCCCCTGCTCGCGCGCGAGGACACGGTGATCGATGGCGGCAATTCGCACTACCAGGACGACATTGCCCGGTCGTTACAGCTGTCGCCTCATGGCATCCACTACATCGACATGGGCACCTCCGGCGGTGTGTGGGGGCTCGAGCGCGGCTACTGCCTGATGATTGGCGGCGAGCCTGGCGTGGTGCAGCGTCTCGACCCGTTGTTTCGCGCGCTCGCCCCAGGCGTAGGTAGCATCGAGCGGACGCCTGGCCGTGACGCCAGCGGCACCGCCGAGCACGGCTACCTGCACTGCGGCCCGGCCGGCGCCGGCCATTTCGTCAAGATGATCCACAACGGCATCGAGTACGGCTTGATGGCGGCGTATGCCGAGGGGCTGAGCATTCTGCGCCACGCCAACGCCGGCAGTCGCGAGGCGGAGAGCAGCGCCGAAGTGGCGCTGCTGCGAAACCCGGAGCACTATCGGTACGACTTCAACCTTGCGGACATCACAGAGGTGTGGCGGCGCGGCAGCGTGGTGACGTCGTGGCTGCTCGACCTGACCGCGTCGGCACTGGCCGCCGATCCCGTGCTCGACCAGTTCGGTGGCCGCGTCTCGGATTCGGGCGAGGGCCGCTGGACCTTGCAGGCCGCCAACGACGAGGGCGTGCCGGCCCACGTGCTGGCCGCGGCGCTGTTCTCCCGCTTCGCGTCCCGCGATCAGGACGTGTTCCAGAACAAGGTGCTCTCTGCCATGCGGCTGGGATTCGGCGGCCACCAGGAGAAAAAGTGATCGCCGCCGGCCGTGAGTCCAGCGATGCCCTGGTACTGTTCGGGGCGTCGGGCGATCTCTCGTTCAAGAAGATCTTTCCTGCGCTCCAGGCGATGGCCAGGAAGGGCGCGCTGGCCGCGCGCGTGGTCGGCGTGGGGCGCTCCGGCTGGGCTCGCGAGCAGTTGGTCGAGCGGGCCCGGGCCAGCGTCGAAGCGCGCGGAACGTTCGACGCCGACGCGTTCGAGCAGCTCGCGGCGAAACTGCATTACGTTGACGGCGATTACAACGACGCCGCCACCTTCACCGCGCTGAAAGCCGAATTGGGCGGCAGCCGGCGGCCGGCATACTACCTGGCGATTCCGCCCAGCATGTTTACCGTCGTTATCAGCAACCTGGCGGCGGCCGATTGCCTCACCAACGCGCGCATCATCGTGGAGAAGCCGTTTGGCCGCGACCTGGCGTCGGCGAGGGAGCTCAATCAGACGCTGCATGCGGTGATCCCGGAGGAACGCATCTTCCGCATCGACCATTTCCTCGGCAAGGAGGCCGTGCAGAACCTCCTCTACTTCCGTTTCGCGAACGCGCTGTTCGAGCCGTTGTGGAATCGTCACTACGTCGAGAATATCCAGATCACCATGGCCGAAGCGTTTGGTGTCGACGGGCGCGGGAAGTTCTACGAAGAGACCGGCGTGATCAGGGACGTGATTCAGAATCACCTGTTCCAGGTGCTCACTTACCTCGCCATGGAAGCGCCGTCAGGAACAGGGGCGGAAGCGGTGCGTGACGAACAGGCTAAGGTGCTGAAGAACCTGCGGCCGATGGATTCCGGCGGCCTCGTGCTGGGCCAGTTTCGCGGCTACCGCGATGAAGAGGGTGTCGCATCAGACTCTCGTGTTCCCACCTATGCCGCGCTGCGGTTGTATGTCGATTCGTGGCGCTGGGCAGGCGTGCCGTTCGTGGTTCGCGCCGGCAAGGCCCTGGGCCGCACCTGCACCGAAGTGATGGTCGAACTGCGGCAGGCGCCGCCGGTGGTGTTTCGCGATGCCGCACCTGGCAAGGGGAACTACGTCCGGTTCCGGCTCGGTCCCGACGTGGCGATTGGCATCGGCGCGCGAATCAAGGAGCCAGGCGACGAGTTGATTGGCCGGGAGATCGAACTGTTGGCGGTCCGGCAGGACGCCGCCGCCGACATGGATCCGTATCAGCGGCTGCTGGGTGACGCGATGCACGGCGACGCGAGCCTGTTCGCCAGGCAGGACGTGGTCGAGGCGGCCTGGGCAATTGTCGAGCCGCTGATTGCCCACCCGCAGGCAGTGCCGATCGAGTACGCCCCCGGCAGTTGGGGGCCCACGGCAGCCAGCCGGCTGGTCGCCGATGTCGGCGGCTGGAATACTCCAGGCTGATCCATCTGGATTTACGATGTGGAAGACGATAAGGCCGTATTAGCGGCCTCCCCGCTCAACACAAGGCCCGTTGGACGCCGGCCGCAGCCAATCTCCAAAATAGAGCGGCAGTGCAACTGGGCGAGCGTGTCCCGCGTGACCACTGCATCAAGGTCGCGCGTCAGGTTACGATCTCGGTCGTAGGTCGCTGACCAGTTGTTATTCGCTGCTTGAACGCTCACGGCGGTTCCAAAGATTGGGGCGAATTCTTTTTGGAGTCAGGCAGGTCGTCAACGGATTGAGCGGATGGCACGGATCAATCAGTTCAATCCGTTGCATCCGTTGACCAACTGTTCATCAATCAATCCGGAAATCGCCTTGTAAGTTGATTGCCTCACGTTCAGGTGACGCGCGAGGGGCACGGGGCGCGGGCGCGCGAGACGCTCTTCCCGCTGGACGCCGCGCTGAATCTCCCCACGGAGCGGTACTCGTTCGGCATTCGGCGGCGCGCGGCGGAGGAGGCGCCGAAAGGGGCCTTCGACGAGGCCGTCGCGGTCGTGACGACGCACTCGAGTGCCGCAGTGGCCAAGCGCCAGGTGGAAGCAGTGGTGCGCCGCGCCGCGGAAGACTTCAACGACTTTTATCTGGCGCGCCGGCTGGCGTGGCCCGCCGAGACGCGCGCGTCGAGCGACGTCCTGGTGCTCACGTTCGATGGCAAGGGCGTGCCGATGCGCCACGCCGACTTGCGCCCCGCGACCCAGGCGGCGGCCCGCCGGGTGCGCACGCTGGCGACCCGCTTGACGAAGGGGGAGAAACGGCACACGAAGCGCATCGCGCAGGTGGCGGCGGTCTACACGATCGCCCCGTTCGTGCGCAGTCCCGAGGACATCATTCGCGAGTTGCGTCCTGCCGACGCGCCCACCCCCGTGTGCCCTCGCCCCGAGGGGAAACGCGTCTGGGCGAGCCTGGCGACGGAGCCGGCGGAGGTCATTGCGGACGCGTTTCTGGATGCCTCGTCCCGCGATCCGACCCGCCAGAAGCGATGGGTCGTCCTCGTCGATGGCAACGCCGACCAGTTGACGCGGGTCCAGGCGGCCGCGAAGCGGCAGCGCGTGACCGTCACCATCGTCCTCGATCTGATCCACGCGCTGGAGTACCTGTGGAAAGCG
>JAYWEJ010000197.1:0-21071 GCA_043779345.1 Acidimicrobiia bacterium
CAATCAACAGTGGGCCTTGGCGATCGCCGGCGCGAGTCTCGGCCTGGGCTTCTACTCGTACCACGCCTCCGTCGTCACGATGCCGGTGCTCTTCGGACTGACGATGGTGATGTTCTGGCTTTCTGGAGAGCGAACGGTGCGGCCATTCGCGGCGTTCGCCATGCCATTCGCGCTCTGCCTGGCGCCGCTTCTGCCGTGGCTGCTCTTTCATCCCGAACACTACAGCGACCACCTGCGAGCATTTAGCGTCTACGATCCGGCGATGTCACCCGCTCGAGGCGCACTTGATGTGCTCGGTTACGGCAGCCTCCAATCGCGAGCGTCGTTACTGTGGAGCTATTTCGATCCGACGTTGCTCTTTCTGCACGGCGACTCAAGCGTCATCAATTCGACCCACCTGGCCGGAGTCTTCCTGCTGCCGATCGCGCCGCTGATGATCGCTGGAATCGTCCATGCTGCGACCGCGCGATCGCCGACGCTGTGGTTGGTGCTCGGAGCGTTCATGACGGCACCGTTACCGGCGGTGTTGGCCAATCAGAGCTCACGCGCCGCACGCATGTGCGCAATCGTGCCCGTCGGCGTGCTGCTCGCGACCACCGGCGCGCAGTGGCTGGCATCTCGACGTAGCCGCGCCGCGCGCGTCGCCCTCGCTGCGCTCGGAGCCGTGACGATCAGCGCTTTTTTCTCATTCTATCTGGACTACATGACGGGCTACCGCGACCGTGCCGACACGTGGTTCGAAGGTAATATCCAGGGCGCGATGGAAACCACCATCGCGATGGACCAGGAGCGACCAGCACCACGGATCCTGATCGATCGGACTATTCCGTTCGCGATGTACTTCTGGGACTTCTATACGCTGAAGACGAACGCACGGGCGCTGACGGCGCGCACCGTCGTCGGCGACGGCAGTGTGGAAGAACTTTCGGGGCTCCCCTCGGCCAGCCTGGTAATTGTTCGTAACGCGGGCGCGCTCGACGTCATGATGTCCAACGATTCGACGTTCCAAGCGGTCGCCGACGTCAGGGAACCGGACCAGGAGGTGTCGTTCCGGGTCTTCCGTCGCCGCTAGAACATGCTCCTGGAGGCGATTGGTCGGCCCGCGTAGTAATATAGGCACACAGCGGTTTCAACGATGCGCGCATGGCTCAGTTGGTAGAGCGTTCGCTTCACACGCGAGAGGTCCCTGGTTCGAATCCAGGTGCGCGCACCATCAAACTCTTCATGCCTCGGCAGGCGTCGATGCGTACTTGTCGATCAGCCGATCTAACGCGCGCCGGCTGATGCCGAGGCGCCTGGCGGCAAGCGACTTGTTGCCACCGGTGCCGTCCAGCGCGGCCTGCACCGCTTCGGCGGTTGGCGGCGGGCCACCACGTCGAAGCCTTCACGGGTTCCCACCTCGCTCAGGAACTGACGAATCTGGGCGTCGTCGTCCACGAGGAGGAGCAATGGCCGAGGTTAACTGGACGAGTCTGCACGCATGATGGCCGGCAAATGTGGGATTGTGCCCCGAGAGTAATCTCAATATCGGTTCCGTAACCGATTTCTCAAGGGATTTGGGCCGCCCTATTGAGAGTTTTTTGGCGGTCGGCCGTCTATTTCAGTGCTGACCTGTACGTAATACGGGCAGCGCACAAAAACGAAATGGCGCAAGGCCCCCCTATCAGCCTTCGTGTGCTCTTCGTGGAGGACTCGGCAGATGATGTCGAGCTGATCCGCCGCGAGCTCGCGCGCCATGGTTTCCAGGTCCAGCCAGGGGTCGCCGAGACCCGCCACGAGTTCCTGACGGCCATCCAGGAAGGCACCTGGGACGTCGTCCTGAGCGACCACTCGATGAAGGGCTTCAGCTCCAACGACGCCCTGCGCCTGCTCCGCGATCACGACGACGACATGCCGTTCATCATCGTGTCCGGAACCATTGGTGAAGATTCCGCCGTCGAAGCCATGCGTGCCGGCGCGCACGACTATGTGCTCAAGCACAACCTCCGCCGCCTCGGACCCGCCGTCCAGCGCGAGCTGCGCGAGGCCGCGAACCGCCGGATGCAGAAGAGCACCCATGCCGCCCTGCAGGCGTCGGAGCACCGGTTGCGCCACGCGCAGCGCATGGAGGCCGTCGGGCGGCTGGCCGGCGGCATCGCCCACGACTTCAACAACCTGCTGACGGTCATCCTGGGCTTCAGCGAGTTCCTGATCGATCAGCTTCCGGCAAACGGGCCGTCGCATCGTGACGCCTTGGAGATTCGGACGGCCGCGCAGCGCGCCACGCGGCTGACCAAGCAGCTGCTCGCCTTCAGCCGCCAGCAGGTCCTCGAGCGCAGGGTCATCGATCTGGTGAGCGCGGTGAGCGAGCTGCAGCCGATGGTCGAGCGGCTGATCGGCGAGGACGTCCAGTTCTCGTTCAGTCACGCCGAGCCGCCGCAGCTCGTGTTGATGGACCCGGGGCAGTTCGAGCAGATCGTGATGAACCTGGTCATCAACGCGCGTGATGCGATGGCGGGCGGCGGACGCCTCCGGTTGTTTCTCGATCGCACGCGACTGGCCGCCGGGCACGCGGCCGAGCTTGAAATCTCGCAAGGCGAATACGTCATGCTTGCCGTGTCGGACAGCGGTGAAGGGATCGACGCCGCGACGCTCGAGCACATTTTCGAGCCGTTCTTCACGACCAAGGCTCCCGGCAGCGGCACCGGGCTTGGGCTCTCGACGGTCTTTGGCATCGTGCACCAGTGCGGCGGCGCCATCGAGGTGAACTCGGTGGTGAACCAGGGCACGACCTTCCAGGTCTACTTCCCGCTCAGCGGCGCGAACGCCGCCGAACGCGAGCCGGAGACGCCGCACCCCGCGCCTCATGCGCGCACGCGCACCAGCACCATCCTGCTGGCCGAGGACGAACCAAGCGTTCGCTCATTTCTCGAGCTGGCGCTGACGCGGGCCGGACACCACGTCATCGCGACGCCGAGCGGAACCGAAGCCGTCGCGCTGGGCGCCCGCACCAACGAGCGGATCGATCTGCTGATTACCGACGTCGTGATGCCCGGCCTGTCGGGCCCCGAGGTCGCCGATCAGCTCAGGCAGCATCACCCCGGCATGCAGACGCTGTTTCTGTCGGGTTACTCCAGCCACGCGGCATTGCCGGAGCGCGTCACCGCGGATCCAAGCGCGTTCATGCAAAAGCCCTTCACCGTCGAAGCTCTGCTGGCGAAAGTTCGAGAGCGCCTTTCCCGTTCCTAGCGGTAGATTGTCCGGATGGCCATCGCCCCTCGCACCATCCTGCTGGTCGAAGACAACGCGGACGATGAAGAGCTGACTTTGCGGGCGCTGGCCCGCAACAACATCGGTAGCCAGGTCGTGGTCGCCCGCGACGGCCAGGACGCAATCGACTGGCTCGAGGCCATCGGACCGTACGGGTCGCGCGACGTCAACGACGTCCCGGCGCTGATCCTGCTCGACTTGAAGCTGCCGAAGATCGACGGGCTCGAGGTGCTGCGCCGGTTGCGCGCCAATCCGCGCACCGTGGTCGTGCCGGTGGTGATCCTGACGTCGTCGAAGGAGGATCGGGATCGCACCAGCGGCTATTACGGCGGCGCGAATTCGTACGTGCAGAAGCCCGTCGACTTCACGTCATTCGTCGACGCGGTGCGCCAGCTGGGAATGTACTGGCTGATGCTGAACGAGCCTCCGCCTAACCGGCCTTCTTGATCTCGTCGATCAGCGCCTGGATGGCCTTGGCATACGCGGCGTCGGCCGCGGCGTGCGCCTTCATGTAGTCGGCCTCCGACATCTTGTCTTCGCGCCAGCTGCCGTCGAAGCGCATGCTCTTAACGCCTAAGTCGTGCGAATCCGCGGGCCCCTGCTTCTGCTGGGGCTTCGAGCGGAGGCCGTCGGGGCCAAGGTCGGTCACGAAATGACGTGATTCGACGACCGAGGCGCTGTTCAGGTCGATGTAGACCTCTTTGTAATCCTTGCGCATCAACTTCTCGTTGACGACCGCGGGCGCGGTGGTTTTCGCCCAGACGACCATCAACTGACCCGGGAAGGCGAGCGCGCCGATGAACTCCTGGAGATCGTCCGGATTACGGGCCGCGATGCTGTCCAGTTTCTTGACCGCGAGCAGCTGCGCCAGTTCCTTGGCAGGTCCGGCGGATTTAGGCTCCTGCGCGGCGGCGCCTGCAGCGAAGACAGTAATAAGAGCGGCTGACAGGATCCAGCGTGTGGGGGTGAAAGATTTCATCTCACCCATTTAACACACTACCCGATGAAAAGCGATTCTTCCTCTTCGACGGCCGGCCGGCTGGCGGTGCGGCGGCGGGAGGCTTCGCGCAGGCCGCGGAACGTGTCGAGCACCGCCTTCACGCCGGCCATGATGGCCATGCCCTGGCGCGCCGGCCCGGTGACGAACTCCTGGGCGGCGGCGAGCGTCTGGTCAACACGCTCGACCATCTCGCCGAACACGCGATCGATGCGCTCGGCCTGCTTCGCCGCCAGGGACGCGGCGCGCGCCGCCTCGCTCGACATGGCGGTGAGGTTGGCGATGAGGGGCTTGATCTCCTGATCGAGCTGCGTGGCGAGCTGGTCGACACGCTTGGCAAGACGGATCCCGGCGAAGATGGCGCCGATTTGAATCAGCGCCATGATCAGCACCGCGAACGCGATGATGCCGAGAAACAGCTCGCCGGTCTCGCTCACACTTGATCTCCGCGCTCGCGTGCCTGCTGGAACGCCTCGCGGCCGCGCTCGACGGCGGTGACGAGGTTCTCGCGCTGGCCGCGGTAGTAGTCGCGGCCCTGGTCGACGGCATCGCGCGCCTTGTCGCGTCCCTCGCGCGCCTTCTGCCCGAGGAACTCGCGCGTCTCTTCACCCGTCGCCGGCGCGAACAGGAGCGCCACTGCCGCGCCGGTCAGGGCGCCGATCACGAACGCCACCATGACCGTTCCCGAATTGTCCTTGCTCACCGTGTCCTCCGTGAACTCCGTACTTCTCCGTGAACTCCGTGTCCTAAAAAATACTCACCTTCACGTTCAAGTATTTTTTAGGATCCTTCCTGATCTCGGCGATCAGCGCACGCATTTCGCCGACGGTTTGGTTCATGTTCTCATATAACTGCTTGTCGTGCAGCAGCTGGCCGGCCGTGCCCTGGCCGTTGTTCAGGTTTTGCAGAACCGTGTCGAGGCGCGCAGCCAACGAATCCATCCGTTTATAGAGCGCGTCGTCGGTCAACAGCTTGCCGGCGGTACCTTCGCCGCGATTCAATTTCCCGGTCACGCTCTCGAGGCTCGCCGACGCCGCGTTCAGTGACTTTGCGAGCGCCGGATCGTTCAACAGCTGTCCGAGGCTGCCCTCGCCCTGGCGCAGCCTGGTGGTGATGGCGTTGAGATTCGCGACCGACGCGTTGAGCTCATCGTAGACCTTGGGGTCGTTGGCCAGCTTGCCGATCGTGCCCTTGCCGTTCGCCATGTTCTGCGCGACCCGATCGGCCGCCGACAGCAGGCTGTTGAATTCGCTGTAGACGGCTTCATCGGTGAGGAGCTTGCCGACGGTGCCCTTGCCGGCGCGCAAGTCGGCGAGCAGCGCCGTGACATCGGCGATGCCTGTGCCCGCCTGCGAGGTCAGCTCGGCGATGCTCGGCGCCGGCTTGCCAGTCTTCACGTAGGCCCAATCGGGAAGCGGCGTGCCGCCCGGAGCCGCCTCGATGTCCACGGCGCCCTCTCCCAACAGCGAGATCGATCCGATTTTCGCGGTCGATCGATCCGTAATGATTGGGCGCATGTCGTCGTTGACGCTGAACGACACTTCGGCGCCGTTCGGTACGAGCTCAACGGCGGTCACCGCACCGACCTCGACGCCCGAGACCCGCACGGGCGAGCCGCTCATCAGGCCAGCGACATTCGGAAACTGCACTTTGAGCGGATAGTTCTGCCAGAAGAACCCCCCGCCGCCGCCAACGGCGAAGATGAGCAGCCCCGCCATCACCAGCGCGAAGACGGCAATCAATCCGAACTTCAATTCGGCCCAGGCGAGCGAACGTGTGCGTGGCATGTATGTACTCTCTTACGAAAGAAACTCTCTCAAGTACGGTTCTTGCGTGTTCCGCAATTCCGCCGCGGACCCTTCAAAGGCGACGCGGCCTTCGCGAATCATCACGAAATCCGCTTCTTCGACCTTCGCCTCGGCCGCTGCGACGAGCTCGATCTCGCCCGTCGCGGTGCGGCGCGCCTCGTGCGTGGCGACATAGAACGCGTCACGCAACTGATGTGTGACCACCACCGAGGTCACCCGCTCCAGGTCCCGGAGCTTCACGACTTCGGCGTCCACGGTCAGGGCCGTCATCGGATCGAGCCCGGTGGTCGCCTCGTCATACAGTAGCAGCGTCGGCCTGGCGGCCATGGCGCGCGCGATGGCGACGCGGCGGCGCTGGCCCCCCGACAGCGCCGCCGGCAGCTTGTCGATGTGCGCCGCGAGCCCGACGAAGCCCAGCACCTCGTCGACGCGGGCGCGCACGTCCTCGAGTGGCATCGTCGTCTCCTCGTACAGCTTGTAGCCGACGTTCTCGCCGACCGTGAACGAGTCGAACAGCGCGCCGTCCTGGAAGACCATGCCCATATGATGCCGGACGCCCATCAACTGCGCCTCGTTCATCAGGTCAACCCGGTGCCCGAGCACCCAGATCGTCCCGGAGTCCGGCTTCAGCAGTCCGAGCATCAACTTCAGGACCGTCGACTTGCCGGCGCCGCTGGCGCCAAGAAAGATCTTGGTATGCCCGGCGCGCACCGAAAACGTCACGTCGCGCAGAATCACCTTCTCGTCGAAGGAGAGGTTGACCTTGTCGAACAACACCACGGGCGCATGCGCCTCGGCTAGTTCAACCGGCAACCCGAATTCGGCGAGACTCTTGGCGCGCATCAGAACAGGATCGAGATCAACAGCCGCGTGAGGAAGAAGTCCACGATCAGGACGACGACGGACGCGGCGACCACGGCGTTGGTGGTCGATCGTCCGACACCCTGCGTGCCGCCCGTCGTGCGCAGCCCGACGTGACAGCCGATCGTCACGATCACGACGCCAAGGAAAAACGGCTTGATGATCCCCATCCAGACGTCCTGCATGAACAGGCCCTCGACGACGGCTTTCCAGTAAATTCCCGACGACACCCGCAGCTGGGTCAACGAGATGATCCAGCCGCCGAGGATCCCGACCGTGTCGGCGACCACCGTCAGGATTGGGCACATGATGAACCCCGCGAGCACGCGCGGCACCACCAACTTTCGAAGCGGATCGGTGCCGAGGGCGCGCAGCGCGCTGATTTGCTCGGTGACCATCATGGATCCGAGCTCCGCGGCGATGCCCGACCCTACGCGTCCGGCGAGCATCAACGCCGTGAGTACTGGGCCGAGCTCCTTGATCATCGACGCGCTGATCAAGCGGCCCACAAAGGGACGCGCGCCGAACTGGTCCAGGGTCATGCCCATTTGCAGCGCCATGACCGCTCCGGTGAAAAACCCGGTGAGCACGACGACCGTCAACGACCCTAACCCGATGACCTCGATCTGCTCGATCACGTCGCGGAAGTAAAAGGGCCGAGTAAACACCCCATGGACCACCGCGATGCACAGACGGAAGTACTCCTGCACCTCGAGTAACGCATTCTTGGCCCACTCGACGGCCCAGCCGCGCATTTCACTCATTGGGGCGCTGTCGGTCCCAGGCCGAGGTCGCGGGTCCGCAGCGCGCGAATCTGGTCGCGCAGCGAGGCGGCTTTTTCGAAGTCCAGATTGGCGGCCGCCCCCTTCATCTGCTGATCGAGCGTGGCAATGTGCGCCTCGAGCTCGGCGTGGGTGCGAAACGACAGCCGCGGCTCGCGCGGATCGCTGATCGTCGAATAATCCCGGTCGTAGACGCTGGATAGGACGTCGTCGATCGCCTTGACGATACTGGTCGGAGTGATGCCGTGCTCTTCGTTGTAGACGGCCTGCCGCGTCCGCCGGCGCGCGGTCTCGTTGATCGCCGTCCGCATCGAGTCCGTCATCCTGTCGGCATACATGATGACGCGGCCCTCGACGTGGCGCGCCGCGCGGCCCGACGTCTGGATCAACGCGCCGGCCGATCGCAAGAAGCCTTCCTTGTCGGCATCGAGGATGGCCACCAGCGACACTTCCGGGAGGTCGAGACCCTCGCGCAGCAGGTTGATGCCGACCAGCACGTCGAACACGCCGCGCCGCAGGTCGCGCAGGATCTCGACGCGTTCGAGCGTCTCGATGTCCGAATGGAGATAGCGCACCTTGACGCCAAGCTCCTGGTAATACGTGGTCAGATCTTCCGCCATCCGCTTCGTCAGGGTCGTGACGAGGACGCGCTCCCTGCGTTCGGCGCGCTCGCGGATCTCCTTCAGCAGATCGTCGACCTGGCCCTTGACGGGCCGGACCTCGATCGGCGGATCCATCAGCCCGGTCGGCCGGATCACCTGCTCGACGAACACGCCGCCGGCTTTATTGAGCTCGTACGGCCCCGGCGTCGCCGACACGTAGACCAGCTGCCCGACGCGCGCTTCCCACTCTTCGAAATTCAGCGGGCGGTTGTCGAGCGCCGACGGCAGGCGGAATCCGTATTCGACGAGCACTTCCTTGCGCGAGCGATCGCCGTGATACATGCCGCGCACCTGCGGCACGGTCTGGTGGCTTTCATCGACCACGATCAGGGCGTCCGAGGGCAGGTAGTCGAGCAGCGTCGGCGGCGGCTGCCCCGCCGTCCGCTGCGTCAGGTGCCGCGAATAGTTTTCGATGCCGTGGCAGTAGCCGATCTCCTTGATCATCTCGAGATCGAACATCGTCCGCTGGTGCAATCGCTGGGCCTCGAGGACCTTGCCGTCGCGCTCGAGATCGCCGCGGCGCACTTCGAGCTCTTCCTTGATCGTCACGACGGCTTCCTTCAGCCGTTCGCGGCCCGTCACGAAGTGCGACTTCGGGTAGACGGCGGTGCGCTCGTGGCGGCGCAGTGCCTTGCCGCTGATCGGATCGAACGACGTCAGCTCGTCGATCTCGTCGCCAAACAGGCCGATGCGAAGCGCCAGCTCTTCGTACGACGGATAGACCTCGATGATGTCGCCGCGGACGCGGAAGTTGCCGCGCGCGAACTCGTGATCGTTGCGCTCGTACTGAATCTCGACCAGCTTGCGCAGCAGCTGATCGCGATCGATCCGCTGGCCCTTCTCGAGCGGCATCACCAGGCCGTAGTACGCATCCGGCGAGCCCAGGCCGTAGATGCAGGACACGCTGGCGACGATGATGACGTCGCGGCGCTCGAAAAGCGAGCGCGTCGCGGACAGCCGCATCCGATCGATCTCGTCGTTGATCGTCGTTTCCTTCTCGATATAGGTGTCGCTGGCCGGCACGTAGGCTTCGGGCTGGTAGTAGTCGTAATAGCTGACGAAGTACTCGACGGCGTTGTCGGGGAAGAAACGCCGGAATTCCTGGAACAGCTGCGCGGCGAGGGTCTTGTTGTGCGCCATCACCAGCGCCGGCCGGTTGACGCGCGAGATTACCTGCGCCATGGTGTAGGTCTTGCCCGAGCCGGTGACGCCGAGCAGCACCTGGTGCTTGTCGCCGCGGTTCAGCCCGTCGACCAGCTCGGGCACCGCGCGGACCTGATCGCCGCGGAGCTCGAAGTCTGATGCGAGGTTGAAGTGGCCGGTGACGGTAGGCATGGATGCGTGCGCCGTAGCACACCATCGTACCATCAAGACGGCTTGTAGGGACCGAAGTAGCCCTTACGCGTGCGGACGCGCAGGTCCGGACGCTTGACGCGAATCTCCACCCTGCGCCAGGCGCCGTCCTTGACCGCGTTGGTCGAGAGGTAGCCCAGGTGATACTGGCCTTTGATCTCGGCCAGGACCTTTTCATACGCGCTTTCGACGTCCTTCATGGCGTTCGGGAAAAACGCCTGGCCGCCCGTCGCCTCGGCGATCTGGCGCAGCGTCATCTGCAGCTGCATGCGGGCCGAGCCGGTGTGCTCGACGAGGCCGATTGCATACACCGTGACGTGCGACGCCTTCAGCAGCGTCATCGTTTCCCCGAGCGACAGCGTCGATCGCGAGTCGGCGCCGTCGGTGTACATCACCAGGACCTTGCGCCCGTCCTGGTCGTCGGCGCCGTCGAGGTAGGTGCCGAGCGCGTCATACAACGCCGTCCATCCGTCGGGCTTGCGCTGACGGATGCGCTCGACCAGCCGCGCGAAATCGCGCTGCGGATATCGCGTGATCCGGACCTGCGTGTCGAAGTCGACGAGCGTGATGTCTTCGGCCGCCGGCAGCAGGTTGAGGAACTTGATCGCCGCGCCCTGCGCCAGCTTCATGTCCGCCTGCATGCTGCCGCTGGCGTCCACCATCAAGCCGAGATGCATCGGCGGCGGCGTGTCGCCGTCGCCGTTGGCGAAGTAGTCGATCGCCTGCGTCTTGCCGTCCTCGATCACCTCGAAGTCGTCCTTCGTCAGATCGGTGACGAGGTGGCCTTTCCTGTCGGTGATGGTGGCGGCGAACGTGGCGAGGTCGACGCCGGCGCGGAAGCTGGGCTGGCCGGCCCCGCTGCAGATGGACCCCACTGGGAAGCTCAGGATTACGGCCCACATCGCCACCGCGAGACGCATACGCGGGAATTCTAGCAAGACCGGGACCGACTCGTCTCGCCGTAGCCTTGGCGGAGGCGGATATAATTCAAGGATCGTGCGTTGCCTTGCGGTCTGCCACACGGAGCTGGTCGTCCGGCTCCTGGAGGCGGTCCTCGCTCCGTCCGCGGAGCTCGACGTTCTCGTGGAAAGCCGTGCGCTGGCCCGCAAGTTCGAACATTCTGAACTGCCGGTCTCGGTCGACGAGACCGATCGCATCGACAGCTACGTCAAGCTCGGCGTCTCGCCGGTGATGCCGGTGTTCATCGAAGACAACGGCCGCCGCGGCCTGCGTAAAGTCCTCGAGGCGGTGCGCGGGGCGGGCGGCACCCTCATCTACGTGCTCGGCACCAGCGCGAACGACGTCAAGAAGGCCGAGGCGCTGCGCGACGACTTTCCCGAGGTCACCACCATGACCCTCGCGGAACTGGCCGGACCGCCGCTCCTCACCGAGCTCGGCCGCTCCGTGACGAGGCAGCGCGTTCAGCAGTATCAGCGCTACTTCGACGATGCGGATCGCGTGCTGATCCTGACGCACAACGATCCCGATCCGGATGCGATGGCGAGCGGCCTGGCGCTGCGCACCGTGCTGCGCCGCACGCGCCAGACCGCGGTCATCGCCTGTCTCGAGCCGGTCACGCGCCCCGAAAACCTGCGGATGGTGAAGCTCCTCGATCTGAAAATCGAGACACTCAAGCCGGAGCAGGTGAAAGAGTTCGACAAGATCGCGCTCGTCGACGTGCAGCCGCACTACTTCCCGAGTCTCCTGCCCCACGTCGACCTGGTGATCGATCACCATCCCGAGCAATCGGGCTACAGCGCCATCTTCAAGGACATCCGCCCCGAGTACGGATCGACCTCGACGATCCTGACCGAGCACTTGCGCGCGGTGGACATGGACATCTCGGAGCGCACCGCCACGGCGATGCTCTACGCGATCAAGTCCGACACGCTGTTCTTCCAGCGCCACGCCAACCGCGCCGACATCGAGGCCTTCTCCTATCTCTACCCGCTCGGCGACGCCACCATGATCAGGAAGATGGAGGGCGCGGAAATCACCGCCGAGCGCCTCGATTACCTGATCAAGGCGTGGCAGCAGGGCCGCATGATGGAGCACGTGTTCTGCGCGTTCCTCGGCGAGCCGCCGCGTGAAGACTTCATGCCCTACGTCGCCGACTTCTACCTGCAGCTCGAGAACGTCCAGTGGACGGTGATCAGCGGCGTCGTCAACGACCAGTTCGTGGTGTCGGTGCGCAACCTCGGCTACTCACGCAATGCCGGCGATTTCGTGCGGCGCTGGTTCAACGACATCGGCAGCGCCGGCGGCCATCGCACGATGGCCAAGGCGGTCGTGCCGGTGGAGGCATTCCAGAAGAAGTTCGGCACCTACGAAGGCAGCCGCATCAACCAGCGCATGCTCGAGCTCGTGCTCGAGTTCCTGCACGAGACCAAAGACAACAAATAACCCGCCCAGCCGGAGGCTGGGCAAAGCAAGATGTGCGGTATCGCCGGATTCGTCAACCTCGACGGCGCGCCCGCCGACGCCGGTGTGGTTGCGGCGATGATGCGCACCATCCGCCACCGCGGACCCGACGATCGCGGACAGCTGCTGTTGTCGCTGCGCCGCGGTGAAGTCCCGGCTGATGCCGATGCGGCGGATACCGGCCTCGGCTTTCATCGGCTCAAGGTTCTTGACCTGTCCGAGCAGGGCCATCAGCCGATGATCAATCCCTCCGGCACGATCGTCGTCGCGTTCAACGGTGAAATCTATAACGCCTTCGACTACAAAGCCGGGCTCGAGGCCGCCGGCTTTCGATTCCGCAGCAGGACCGACACCGAAGTGCTGCTCTACCTGTACGAGCGTGACGGCCTCGACGGGATGCTGGAGCGGCTGAACGGCATGTTCGCGATCGTGATCGCGGACTTGCGATCGCACGAGATTCACATCGCGCGCGATCCTTTCGGGATCAAGCCGCTCTACTGGACGCAGGCCGGATCCAGCGTGCTGTTTGCGTCGGAAGCCAAGGCGTTTCTGGCGCATCCCGCTTTCACGGCGGCGATTGACGAAGGCTACGTGGACGAGCAACTGGCGTTCCGATATGTGGCCGGCGAGGCGTCGCTCCTGAAAGGGGTCCGCCAGCTGCGGCCCGGCCATCGTTTGAAGATCACACCTGACGGCGTCACGACCACGCGCTACTGGTCGATTCCCGACGGCGTTGAGAAGGCGCCGCTGACGAGCGGCGAGGCGACCGATCAGCTCGAGGAGGTGATGCGGTGCAGCGTGGCCTCCCAGCTGTTGAGTGACGTCAAGGTCGGGTGCCAGCTCTCGGGTGGCATCGATTCGTCGGTGGTGACCACGCTCGCGCGTGCGCAGTCCGGCGACATCGACACCTTCTCGGTGGTGTTCGAGGATCCGAAGTTTTCGGAGGACCGCTGGATCAGCGAGGCGGCGGCGACCGCCGGCGCCGAGAGTCATCGATTCCTGTTCTCCGAAGCCGCCTTCACCGGCTCGCTCGAGCTCGCGACCTGGCACATGGATCAGCCGATTAGCCATCCCAATTCGCTCGGCATCTGGCTGCTCGCCGAGCGGTCGCGCGAGCACGTCACCGTGTTGCTGAGCGGCGAAGGCGCTGACGAAGTATTCGGGGGCTACCCGAGGTATGTCGCGCACCACCAGTCGGCCGAGGCGTTTATCCGCACCACGCAATTCCAGCCGGAATCGAAGCTGGCGCGAGTGCGGCCCGGCGCCAATCTGGCGTCCGCCCTGGCGCGACGCGCGGAGCTGTTCCGCGAGGGCGGCGGCGACCAGCTGTCGAACTGCCTGAAGTACGACATGCAGACCTACCTGGTCGACTTGCTGGTCCGCCAGGACAAGATGACCATGGCCCACGGCGTGGAGAATCGCGTGCCCTTTCTCGACCGCCGGGTGGTCGACTTCGCGCGGCGGCTGCCGGCCGGGCACCTGGTGACAGCCGCCGGCGGCTCAGCGGAGCGCTCCACGAAGATCGTCGTCAAGGCACTGGCGCGGCGGACGTTCGATGACGCGTTCGTCTATCGGTCCAAAGGCGCCTTCAACCTGCCGCTCTCGCAGTACTTTCGAAGCCAGCGCTTCACCCAGCTGATGGAGGATCAGCTCCTGCCGGGGATGAAACGGCGGGCGCTCGTCAGCGAGCCGGCTGTGCGCGAGTTGTGGCGCCGTTCGCTATCGGCGCCGGCGCTGACGGAGCCATTCTGGATTCCAGTGGCCCTCGAGCTCTGGGCGCAGCAATTCGTGGACGGCAGGCGGGTCTGAAGACCCGCTTCTAGGTCAGCGCCTGATCGAGATCGTCGATCAAATCGCCGGCGTCTTCGAGGCCGATCGAGATGCGGATCATGCCCTTGGTGACGCCCGCTTTGACGAGCTCATCGTCGGTCAAGCCGTACTGTGACGTCAGGATCGGCAGGCTGCAGATGCTTTCGACGCCGCCGAGGCTGGCGGCGCGCTTCACCACCTTGAGCTTGTCGAACACGCGGAAGGCGCCGTCCTTGCCGCCCTTCACATCAATCGTGATCATGCCGCCGAAGCCGCTCATCTGCTTCACGGCGATCGCGTGATCGGGATGTGAGGCCAGCCCGGGGTGGTAGACGCGCTCGATGGCGCGGTGCCCCTCGAGGAATTGCGCGACGGTCAAGGCGTTGGCGTTATGCTGCGCCACCCGCAGCGGCATCGTCTTCATGCCGCGTCCGAGCGCAAATGCGGGCAGCGGATCCATGATGCCGCCGAGTAGCCGCCGGGTCTTCGCAATCGGCGCCATCAGCGCCTTCGCTCCCGACAGGACGCCGCCGGTCACGTCGCTGTGCCCGTTCAGGTACTTCGTGCAGCTCTGCATCGAGAGGTCGATGCCCATCGACAACACCGGCTGGTTGATCGGACTCGCGAAGGTGTTGTCCATCGCCGCCACGACGCCCGCTTTCTTGCAGGCGGCCGTGATCGCCCGGATATCCACGCAGCGCAGCGTCGGGTTGATCGGCGACTCGAACCACACGATCTTCGTCTCCGGACCGATCACCGAGCCGACGTCCGACAGCTCTTCGATGGAGATGAATCGATGGGCGATGCCGAGCCTGGGGAGGAGATCTTCGATGATGTGAAACGTGCCGCCGTAGATCGCGCTGCAACACAGGATCTCCTCGCCGCTTTTCAGCAACGTGATCAGCGCGGTGGAGATGGCGGCCATGCCGCTGCTGAACAGCAATGACGTCTCGGCGCCATCCACGGCCGCGAGCTTCTGCTCCACCGCGACGACCGTCGGATTCTCGTAGCGAGAATACAGATAGCCGTTCAGTGTGCCTTCCTGGTACTTGATGACGTCGGCGGCCGAGTCGAACACGAACGTGCTCGTCTCGTAGATCGGCGTCGTCAACGACGGCGTCGCACCGGTATCCACGCCTTCACCGGCGTGTATCAGCTTGGTGGCTTGCTTCATTTGTTTGTCCAACAGATTACACCGTGGATGACTAGTCGCGCGTGACTTGCGAGATCCGATCGCCCGAGGCGCCGAGGAACGGTTCGATGAACTGGCGATAGGTGTCCTCGAAGCCACGCTCCATCAACTCGCCGAGGGACTGCACCCGATCGGACTTCTCGTCGTAAGCGCCGGTGAGATCGAGCGGCCCGATCGGATTGTGCGAGGGCCGGATCACATACAGTCCTTGGAACCTGTGATGCAGATGCCGCACCGCGTCCGAGAGTGACGCGGTCTCCGCCGACGCGATCTGTTCGCCAATGCGGCCGAGCCCATCCAGCCGACGCGGCCTCAGCTCGTGCGGGCCCGGAGGATCGGCGGTTGCGGCGACGATGATGACCTGTTCCGCGCCGGCGGCGGCGGCTTCTTCGAGCAACCGTCCAATACTCGCCGGCCGATCGGTAAGACGATGCGTCTCTCCGCGCCAGTACGAGTCCGGCGCAAAGCGCACCAGTTGCGACTCGCTCACGCCTGGCAGCGTCAGTGCGGCCGCCAGGACGTCGGCGAGGAATCCCTGCGTGCCGCTCGACAGATCCTGCGCCTCGGCGCGGCGCGAGGACGACACGCTGCCCGGCGCCGGAAACAGCATCCGGCGATACGGATCGCGAAGCAGGCCAAAGACGAGATCGCGATTGGCGTCGAGATCGTGAACGACCAGGAGCAATTCGCGGAAGCTTGGCTGACCAAGATTCTCCGCCAGCAGCTCCGCGTAACGGCGGCTGAGATCGTCAGCTTCCGGCGTCTTGATCGACGCGCCGCCCTTGAGCAGCCGCCAGACGGTTTCGATCGCGTGATGGATGGCCGCGCTGCCATCGACCGGCGAGCCGAGCAGCGTCCACAACCGGCTGCCCGTGGAGCGGCGATAGAGCGGCGATCGCCACCACGCGAGCCACGCGCCGACGCCAAGCACCAGCAGGGCGAGCGTCGAGAACAGCGTGGCAAGACGCGGGATCCACGTCGGCAGCGCCGCCGGTGAGAACGCGCGCCCGATCGCCAGGACGAACCCGTCCACGAAGTACGCGCCCACCGAAAGACCCGCCATGCCCAGCACCAGCGCAATCGGGTAGACGACGAGTCCCAACAGGATGACGGCGGCGGGAATGGCCAGCACGGCGAGGAGTGCGACGCCGAGCCAGCGCAGCACCATGAACGGCCAGCGCCACTGGTAGAACGTCTCGACCGCAGGCGATCGCCAGAATCCGCCGTTGTCCCAGAGCTGCGATCCGCCATCGACCGCGGCGAGCACCGCGGCGATCGCACCGATGCCGCGGCCGCCGACGACGTCGACCTTGACGCCCGCTTCCTGGATCGCGCGCATCGCGCCGGCGTGGTACGCGCCGTCCGCGCCCGTGCCCGTGAACAACAGGGCGGTGCGTCGTTCTGGTGAGTAGGAGTCTCGAGGCTCCGTCACGACTTACGCTTCGTCGTGGATGGTGACGAGCTTGAGGATTTCGAACTTGCGGGTGCCGTTGGGCGTCGACACGGTGATCTCATCCCCTTCTTCCTTGTTCAGGATGGCGCGCCCGATCGGCGATGAGGTGGAGATGAGGCCCTTTTCCGCTTCGGCGTCCTCGGGCATCACGAGCTGATAGACCATCTCGTGGTCCTTCTCGCGAATCGTCACGGTCGATCCGAAGCCGGCCTTGCCGTGTGGAATGCGCTCCATGTTCATCAGCGCAATTTCGCTCATGCGGCGCTTCAGCATCGCAATGCGCGCGTTGACGTAGGTCTGGCGCTCCTTCGCGGCTTGGTACTCCGCGTTCTCGCGCAGGTCGCCGAGCTCGCGCGCGCGCTGGATCTCTTTGGGGAGCTCCATGTGCAACTCTCGCTCGAGGGCGTTGACCTCGTCTTCGAAACGTTTGATGAGTCTTTCTTTCATCGCTCTCTAAACTTCGGAGTGTAGCATACCAATTATTCCTGTCCGCCCCTGTCGTCTGCCCCGCCTCCTTGTAGTCTGCCCCGCCTCCGGCGGGGCGCGAGTTGAGCATAATGGTGATGATGAGCGTGATCACCAGCCGCCAGCATCCCATCGTCAAGGAGTTTCGCGACCTCGCCCGTGGCGCGGGACCGTTGATGCTGCTCGACGGCTGGCACCTCCTGAGCGAAGCGGCCGACGCACGCGTTGAGGTCGAGAAGATCGCGATCTGCGGTCCGCCCACCGCCCAGGAAAAGACCATCGTCGATCGTTTGCGGCGCCACGGCGCGCTGGTGGTCGATGTCTCCGGAACGGTCTTGAACGCGCTCTCGCCGGTGAACTCGCCGACCGGCGTCGTCGCCAGCGCGCGCATCCCGTCAGTATTGGCCGCCGCGGTGCTGTCGCCCGCTCCCGCGCTCGTGCTGGCGGCGACGGGGCTCCAGGATCCCGGCAACGCCGGCGCGATCATTCGCTCCGCCGCCGCCGCCGGCGCGACCGGCGTGGTGCTCGACGAGCTGTCCGCGGATCCGTGGGGATGGAAGGCGTTGCGCGCGTCGATGGGCAGCGCGTTTCGCCTGCCGGTGGTCCGCAGCCGGGCGCTCGCCGCGCTGATCGCCGAGTGGCGTTCGGCCGGCGTCCGCATTGTCGCCACGACACCGCGCGGCGGCGAGTCGATGTACAACGTCGACTTCACGAAACCGATGGCGCTGCTGCTTGGCGGCGAAGGCTCGGGCCTGCCGGAAGATCTTGCAGCCGCCGCCGACACGCGCGTCAGCATTCCCATGCATGGCGGGATCGAATCGCTGAACGCGGCGGTCGCCGCCGCCGTCCTGTTCTTCGAGGCCCAACGGCAACGGACGTTGGTTCGCCGGAAGCCATGAGCCTCTTCGACGACGAACCGGCACCGGTCGATCCCAGGACGATTCCGCTTGCGGAGCGAATGCGCCCGCGATCGCTCGACGAGATCGTCGGCCAGGACGACCTGGTCGCTCCCGGCCGGCCGCTGCGCGAGATGATCGATCGCGATCTGCTGCAGTCGATCATCCTGTGGGGCCCGCCCGGCACCGGCAAGACCACCCTCGCCCGCCTCATCGCCGACCTCACGAAAGCCGAGTTCCTGGCGTTCAGCGCCGTGCTGTCGGGCATCAAGGAAGTGAAGGACGTCATGGCGGCCGCCGAGCAGCGGCGCCGCATGACCGGCAAGCGCACAATCGTGTTCGTCGACGAGATCCATCGCTTCAACAAGGCGCAGCAGGACGCGTTCCTGCCGCGCGTCGAAAGCGGCGACATCGTGTTGATCGGCGCCACCACCGAGAACCCGTCTTTCGAGGTGAACGCCGCGCTGCTGTCGCGATCGAAGGTGTTCGTCCTGAAGGCCCTGAGTGAGGACGCCATTGTCTCGATCCTGCGAACCACGCTGACCGACAGCGAGCGCGGCCTCGGGCGCGACCAGCCGGAGGCCGATGACGACTCGCTGCGCGCGATCGCGCGGTTTGCGAATGGCGATGCGCGTTCGGCGCTGAACCTGCTGCAGATGAGCGTGTCGTCCGCGCCGAACCCGGCCGGGCGCCCGAAAGTCGATCGCGCGCTGCTCGACAAGGTGCTCACCAACAAGATGCTGCTCTACGACAAGAGCGGCGAAGAGCATTACAACCTGATGTCGGCGCTGCACAAGTCGATGCGGAACAGCGACGCGGATGCGTCGGTCTACTGGCTGGCGCGCATGCTCGAAGCCGGCGAGGATCCGAAGTATGTCGCGCGCCGCCTGATCCGCTTTGCGTCGGAGGACATCGGCAACGCCGATCCGCAGGCGCTGGCGCTGACGGTGGCGGCGAAAGACGCGGTGCATTTCATCGGCATGCCCGAAGGCAACACTGCCCTTGCGCAAGCCGTTCTGTATCTCGCCACGGCCCCAAAGAGCAATGCGGTCTACGCGGCGTACAGCGAGGCGGCGGACGCGGCCAAGACCGACTTCGCGGCGCCGGTGCCGCTGCACATTCGCAACGCACCCACGAAGTTGATGAAGCAGCTCGACTACGGCAAGGGCTACAAGTACGCACACGACGAGCCGGACGCGGTCGCGAGCATGGATTGCCTGCCGGAAAATTTACAAGGCCGTGAATTCTACAAGCCGACGGAGTTTGGCTTCGAGAAGGAGATCAAAAAACGGCTGGCGTGGTGGAAATCGAAGCGATCGTAGAGGCGGGACTGAAGTCCCGCCCTACAGTCGCTTTTACGGCATCGTTTGCTTCGCGTCCAATGCAAACGAGTAGACGCGCCCGCCTTTGATTCCCGCCATCACCGCGATGTACTGCTTGCCATCCAGCTCATAGCTGATCGGCGTGGCGACGCCGCCGGGCAGCAGCTGCGATTCCCACAGCGTCGTCCCCGTCACCGGATCGAGCGCGAAGAACTTGCCCGCGCCGTTACCGACGAAGATCAGCTGACCCGCGGTCGACAAGGCGCCGCCGCTCGGCTGGAACGGAATGCGCCACGCCTGCTTGTTGGCGACGGGATCCCACGCGACAAAGAATCCGCCCATCGCGGGCGCCTTCGGATCGGGAGGCGGCGGCGTCGGAATCGCGCCCGGTCCGCGGCGCAAGCCAATGTTCCACTGCCCTTCCTTGAACTCGAACTTTTCTTCACTGGCGAAGACGGAGCTGGTCTGCTGTCCGGGGTAGTACACCAGCTTGGTCACCGGGTTAAACGCCATCGGCGGCCAGTGATGCGCGCCGACAGGCCCGGGCGAGAGGCGCACCGGCGTGTTTCGATAGCGCGCTTCCTCGGTTTCGACCGGACGTCCCGTGGCCTGGTCGATCGATCGCGCCCAGGAGGTATACGCGAACGGCTCTCCTGAGATCATCTTTCCGGTGACGCGATCGAGCACGTAAAAGAAGCCGTTCTTCGGCGCCTGCATGATCACCTTGCGCGGCTGGCCGGCGATGGTCAGGTCGGCGAGGATCATCGGCTGCGCGGCGTTGTAATCCCAGTGATCGCCTGGTGTCGTCTGGTAGTGCCAGACGTACTTGCCGGTGTCGGCATTGAGCGCCACGATCGAAGCCAGATACAGGTTGTCGCCGCCGCCGGGGCTGCGATGGTGCGCGTTCCATGGCGAGCCGTTGCCGGTGCCGACGTAGACCAGATTCAACTCGGGGTCGTAGGCAATGCCGTCCCACGGCGTACCGCCGCCGCCGTACTTCCACCACTGCCCGTTCCAGGTCTTGGCGGCCACCGCCAGCGCTTCGTCTTCGAACGGCTTCGACGGATCGCCCGGGATCACGTAGAAGCGCCACGCCTGCTTGCCGGTCTGTGCGTCGTAGGCGCCGAGGAATCCGCGCACGCCGTACTCGGCGCCGCCCTGGCCGATCACGACCTTCCCCTTGATGACGCGCGGCGCACCTGTAATCGTGTAATCGGTGTTCGGCGGCGTCGTCTGCACCGACCACACCACCGAGCCGGTGTCGGCGTTGATCGCCACCAGGCGTCCGTCGAGCAGCCCGACGTAGACCTTGCCGTCATAGAGCGCGACGCCGCGATTGACCGGACCGCAACACGGCCGCGGGCCCATCGCGTCGGTGCCGCCGCGCACCAGGCCCGGATCCCATTGCCACTTCACCTTGCCGCTGCGAATGTCGATCGCGTAGACCTGGCTCCACGTCGACGTGCCGTACAGCACGCCGTTGAAGACAATCGGCGTCGTCTCGAGCTTGCCTTCCGATCCGACTTCCGTCGACCACGCCAGGCCGAGGCGGCTGATGTTGCTTTGATCGATCTGCTTCAAGGGGCTGTGATGCGTCTCGGCGTAGTCGCGCCCGTAGCTCACCCAGTCGCCGTCGGCGGGTTTCAGCAGCGTCGCGTCATCGACCTTGCGCGCCTGCTGCCCGTGCAGCGAAGCGACGGTCAACGCGACGGCCACAGCTGCGGCGATGCCGCCGATCCATCGTGAATTCAAGGACATCAATCTCTCCCGGCCGGGAATTGTAGCTGAACCACCCTTAGAA
>JAYWEJ010000198.1:0-9040 GCA_043779345.1 Acidimicrobiia bacterium
ACGAGCTCGTGTTCGCGGGGCTGGCACATCTCAATCACCACGTGCGCGGCGCGGACGCAGATGCCGACGCCGCGTTCTGCCGCGCGCTGGCCGATCGGCTCGGCGTCGCCGCCGTGATCGGTGATGCCGACGTGCCCGGCGACGCGAAGACGCACCAGGTCTCGATCGAGGTCGCCGGACGCCACGCGCGGCAGCGTTTCTTCCAGGAGGCGATCGAATCGGTGAAGGCCGATCGCATCGCGGTGGCCCACACGCGCGACGATCAGGCCGAGACGGTGATCCTGCGTCTGGCGCGCGGCGCGGGATCGACCGGGCTGGCCGCAATGACGCCGCGACGCGACCACGTGATCCGGCCGCTGCTCGACAGCACGCGATCGGAGCTGCAGGACTTTCTCCGCGCCATCACCGAAACGTGGCGCGAGGACGCCACCAACCTGGATCGCGCGATTCCGCGGAATCGTGTCCGGCACGCGGTGATGCCGGAATTGCGCGCCATCAACGCGCAGGCTGACGCAGCGCTGGCGCGCGCCGCCGAGATCCTCCGAGGCGACGACGAGTTTCTCGAGCGGCTTGCCAACGCGGCGTTCCTCCGCACGGTCCAAACCGGCATCGATCACGAAACCGTCACGCTGGACGTGCTGGAATTCGCGAAATTGCCTGCGGCGCTGGCGCGACGCGTCGCGCGCTACGCCCTCGAAACCGCCAACCCGTCGCGATCGTATGGCTTAGAAGAGGTCGATGAAATGCGGCGGGCGCTGGCCGGCGGGAACAACGCAAATATTCCCGGCCTGCGCATGGAACGTTTAGCCGCAACCGTTGTCTTAACTAACAGGGCCAGGCGCGACGCGGGCCCGGTCGATTCCCTTGAATGGCGATTGGATGTCCCCGGCACGGTCGAGGCGCCGCGAGGCGGGTGGACCGTGAGCGCCGTGGGTCCATTGCCGCCCGCGGACCCAACGATGGGTTTGCCGCATCCAATGGGTACCGCGGCAGTGATGGTCGATGCGAGCGGCATTGGCTCGCATCTGATTGTGAGATACCGGCGGCCCGGCGATCGGTTGACACCGCTCGGTGCACCGGGACGCAAGAAAGTGCAAGACGTGCTCGTCGATCGTAAGGTCCCGCGCGACGACCGCGACGCCGTCCCGATCGTCACTACTGATACGGGCGACATCGTGTGGGTCGCGGGAGAGGTTTTAGCTGACCCGTTTCGGGTGACCCCGCTCACAAAGAGCGTGGTAATCTTGACCCTGAGGCGCTAGAGCACCCCACGATGCAATAAAACGCATCGCGCGGGCCGCGCTTGGGTGTCTGGAGGAAGTGTTGAACACGACAGTAAAGAGCGTCGTTTTCTGGGTGGCCATGCTCGTTCTGGTCGGCCTGGTGTGGAACTTCTCATCGCGCTTCCAGCGCCCAGAAACCACCGTCAGTTTCACCGAGTTCATTAACTGGGTTGATTCGGGCCAGGTCGCGAGGGTCACGATCACGGGGAACGAGCTGACCGGTGAGATGATCTCGAAAGAGAAATTCCGGACCACGCTGCCTGGGCAGTACGAAGGCCTCGTCAACCGGCTGCTCGAGAAAAAGATCATCGTCCAGGCGAAGGAGCCGACGGCGTCGCCGTGGGCCGCGCTGCTGTTGTCGTGGGCGCCAATCCTGCTGCTGATCGGGTTCTGGATCTTCTTCATGCGCCAGGTGCAGAGCGGCGGCAATAAGGCGTTGTCGTTCGGCAAGAGCAAGGCGAAGCTGTCGTCGTCCGCGCAGAAGAAGGTGACGTTCCGCGACGTCGCGGGCGCGGACGAAGCGAAGAGCGAGCTCCAGGAGATCATCGAGTTCCTCAAGGAACCGCAGAAATTCCAGAAGCTCGGCGGCCGCATTCCGAAAGGCGTGCTGCTGATGGGCCCGCCGGGAACCGGCAAGACCCTGCTCGCCCGCGCGGTCGCCGGCGAGGCGAACGTGCCGTTCTTCTCGATCAGCGGTTCCGACTTCGTCGAGATGTTCGTCGGCGTCGGCGCCTCGCGCGTCCGCGACCTCTTCGAACAGGGCAAGAAGAACGCGCCCTGCATCGTCTTCATCGACGAGATCGACGCGGTCGGCCGCCATCGCGGCGCCGGCCTCGGCGGCGGTCACGACGAGCGCGAACAGACGCTAAACCAGCTGCTCGTCGAGATGGACGGCTTCGAATCGAACGAAGGCGTCATCCTGATGGCGGCGACCAACCGTCCCGACGTGCTCGATCCGGCGCTGCTGCGGCCCGGCCGTTTCGATCGCCGCGTCATCGTCAACCGTCCCGACGTGCGCGGCCGCGAAGGCATCCTCGCCGTCCACACCCGCAAGATCCCGATGGCCGACGACGTCGACATCAAGATCCTGTCGCGCGGCACCGTCGGCTTCACCGGCGCGGATCTCGCGAACCTGGT
The DNA here is from genome assembly GCA_043779345.1 of Acidimicrobiia bacterium. Lineage (GTDB taxonomy): Bacteria > Acidobacteriota > Vicinamibacteria > Vicinamibacterales > UBA2999 > 12-FULL-67-14b. Next base: position 2,421 of record JAYWEJ010000198.1, read on the forward strand.
GAACGAAGCGGCGCTCAACGCGGCGCGCGAGAACAAGAAGCTGGTCTCGATGTACCACTTCGAATACGCGAAGGACAAGGTGATGATGGGCGCCGAGCGGCGTTCGATGATCGTCACCGAGGACGAGAAGAAGGTCACGGCGATTCACGAGGCCGGCCACGCGCTGCTCGGCATCCTGCTGCCGCACGCTGATCCGCTGCACAAGGTCACGATCGTGCCGCGCGGTATGGCGCTCGGCCTGACCATGTCGCTGCCGACCGACGAGAAGCACAACTACTCGAAGAACTATCTCGTCGATCAGATCGGCATCCTGCTCGGCGGCCGCATCGCCGAAGAGATCACCACCGGAGATGTCACGACCGGCGCCGGCAACGACCTCGAGCGCGCCACCGACCTGGCCCGCCGCATGGTCTGCGAATGGGGCATGAGCGAGGCGATGGGCCCGCTGACCTTCGGCAAGAAGGAAGAGCAGATCTTCCTCGGCCGCGAGATCGCGCAGCACACCGACTACAGCGAAGACACCGCGCTCAAGATCGACTCGGAAGTGAAGCGCATCATCGGCGGCCAGTACGATCGCTGCACCGCGCTGCTGAAGGAACACAAGCAGCGACTGCAGGACATTGCCGCCGCGCTGCTGGCCCGCGAAGTGCTCGACGCCGATCAGGTCCGCCGGCTCGCCTACGGCCACCCGCTCGACGATGCGCCGATTGCGGAGGTGCCGCCGGCCGACGCCGCGCCGAAGGAGAAGGAGCGCCAGTCGATCGTTCCGCCGATGGAACCGATCCGAAAGCCGCTCACGCAGGAGTGATCGCCGCTCCGCGGCCGACGTTCACCGTGCCAATTCCGGGCCGGGCGCCTCTGGTGCTCGGCCCGCGCTCTTTTGTGATGGGCGTGATCAACGTCACGCCCGATTCCTTTTCAGATGGCGGCAAGGCGCTCGATCCGCTGCGGGCGCGCGACCTCGCGCAGGCGATGGAAGCGGCCGGCGCCGACATCATCGACGTCGGCGCGGAGTCGACGCGACCTGGCGCGACGCCGGTGAGCGCCGCCGAGGAGCTGGCGCGCGTCGGGCCTGCCATCAAGGCGATTGCTGCCGCCGTCCGCATCCCGATCTCAATCGACACCTATAAGGCCGTCGTCGCCGCCGCCGCGCTCGATAGCGGCGCGTCGATCGTCAACGACATCAGCGCCTTCGAGTACGACGCCGCCCTGGGGCCGTTGGTCGCGGAGCGCGGCGTGCCGGCGATCCTGATGCACACGCGCGGCCGCCCCGAGGACATCTACGCGCATGCGGAATACCGCGACGTCGTGACCGAGGTCTTCGACGACTTGCGGCGCGCGGTGAGCCGCGCCGAGGACCTTGGCGTGCGGAGAGATCGTTTGATCGTCGATCCCGGCGTCGGCTTTGCGAAGCGCGCCAATCAGAGCCTGCAGGTGATTGCCGGCCTCTCGCGATTCGCGGAGCTCGGGCTGCCGATCCTGGTTGGCCCATCGCGGAAGTCGTTCATGGCGGCGGCAACCGGACCGCTCGCGGCCGAGGATCGTGACTGGGCCACCGCGGCCGCGGTGACCGCGGCGATTCTGGGCGGCGCGCACGTGATCCGCGTGCACGCCGTCGACAAGCTAATCCACGTGGTTCGCGTCGCGGACGCCATCCGAATCGCCGCTCAAGAGCGCTGACCCGATGCGGTAGGATTCTTGGGCCGGCGCCATGAACCCCAACGAGCTGCTCCAGCGCTTCGCCGAACTGCTTCGCCGCCCCCCCGTCACGTGGTGGGACGTGCTCGATATCCTGATCGTCTCGATCCTGATCTACGAGCTTCTGAAGCTCATCCGCGGCACGCGCGCGATGCAAATGGCAGTGGGCATCGCCTCGGTCGTCGGCCTGTTTTACCTGTCACGCGGCTTCCAGCTCGAAACCCTCAACTGGTTGATCCGCAACATCATCGGCTACGTCGTGTTCGCGGTGATCGTGCTGCTGCAGGCCGACATCCGCCGCGCCCTCGTCCACCTTGGCCGCGGCCGGTTGTTCAGGCGGCTCGATGGCAAGGTCAGTGACGACGACACCGTTGAGGAGCTCGTGGTCGCGGCGACCACGCTGTCGGCGAAGAAGACCGGCGCGATCGTGGTCATCGAGCGTTCGATCGGGCTTCGCAACTACATTGAGAGCGGTATTCCCCTCGATGCCAAGCTGACCTACGATCTGCTGGTCAGCATCTTCCAGCCGACCTCACCGCTTCATGACGGCGCCGTGATCATGCAGGGCGATCGCGCGGCCGCGGCCGCGTGCTTCCTGCCGTTGACGGTCAATCCGCGACTGAGCCGCAAGCTGGGCTCGCGCCACCGCGCCGCCATCGGCGTCACCGAAGAAAACGACGCGGTGGCAATCGTCGTGTCGGAAGAAACCGGGCGCATTTCGATCGTCGAAGACGGTGCCCTCGAGTACGACATCGACGCCGATCGACTGCGCACGCGGCTGAAATCCGTGGTCACCCTTCGCCGGGCCAAGGCCAAGCAGCGCCAGGCCGGTTACTCATTGGGCTGATGGCGTACCATCCCTTTCGCAACCTCGGGCTGAAGTTCCTGTCGACGCTGGTCGCCATCATGCTGTGGCTGATCGTCGCCGGCGAGCGCGTCGTCGAGCGGGTGATGCGCGCGCCGGTGGAGTTCCAGAATCTCCCCGCCGGTCTCGAGCTGGTCGGCAATCCTCCAGACACCGTTGAAGTCCGCCTGCGCGGATCGTCGGGCGCGTTGAGCCGGATGACCGCCGGCGACATGTCCGCGGTGCTCGACCTGACGACCGCGCGCCCGGGCCGGCGGTTGTTTCACATCACCTCCAGCCAGGTGAACGTGCCGTACGGACTCGAGATCGTCCAGGTCGGACCGTCGACCCTGATGATGGAATTCGAGATGTCGGGCATCCGCATGATCAAGGTCGAGCCCGATATCGATGGCCGGCCGGCCATCGGCTTCGAAGTCACCAAGGTCACGAGCGATCCGGAGATGGTCGAAGTGGCCGGGCCTGAATCCGCATTGAAGCGCCTGCAGGCGGCGATCACCGAGCCCGTGTCGGTGACGGATCAGACGAGGCCGGTTCGCGAGGTCGTGACGATCGGCGTGCCGGACTCGAGCCTGCGCCTGCGGACGCCGCAGACCGCGGTCGTGACGGTGACGATTTCTCCCAGACAACCATGACGCTATTCGGCACGGACGGTATTCGCGGCAAGGCGGGCAGCGCGCCGCTGGTTCCAGAGACGGTCGCGCGCGTCGGCGCGGCGCTCGTGAAGGTGATGATCGCGAACGATCCCAGTCACCGGCTCCGCTTCGTCATCGGGCGCGACACGCGCGAGTCGGGCACGTGGATCGAGGATGAACTGGCGCGCGGCCTGAGCGCGGCAGGCGCCACGGTGGTCAGCGCCGGCGTCGTGCCGACGCCCGCCATCGCCTATCTCGCGCGCACCGAAGGCTTCGACGCCGGGATCGTGATTTCCGCGTCGCACAATCCCTACGAGGACAACGGCATCAAGGTGTTCGGCGGCGCCGGGACGAAGCTCACCCAACAGCTCGAGTCGTCGGTCGAGACGTTGGTGGCCGATCCGTCGTGGAGCGTGCCCGACCTCCGCCTGCGCGCAGACGCTTCCACCGCCGCGCTTCGCGCTACGGCGGACAGGTCGGCGAGACAGGCTGGCGCCGAGGAGCTGTCAAAGCACTACGTAGCGCATCTGCTCGAGATCATGAAGAGCGCCGGTCCGCTGACGGGCGCCCAAATCGTAATCGATTGCGCGAACGGCGCGACCGCCCCGATTGCGCCGGCGTTGTTCACACAGCTCGGGTTCACGGTCGACGCCATCGGCGTGACGCCGAACGGCCGCAACATCAACCTCGATTGCGGCTCGACGCACCTCGACGGCCTGTCGAAAGGGGTGGTAGCCAGGAAGGCGCGCCTCGGCGTGGCGTTCGACGGCGACGGCGATCGCGCGTTGTTCGTCGATCACACGGGCCGGGTGGTCGATGGCGACGCCATCCTGCTGATGTCGGCGATCTACCTGCGAGACCGCGGCCGGCTGCCGGGCCCCGCGGTGGTCGCGACGGTGATGAGCAACATCGGCCTCGAGATCGCGCTCCGCGATCGCGGCATCGAGATGATCCGGACCGCCGTCGGCGACAAGTACGTGATGGAAGAGATGGTGAAGCGCGGCTTCGCGCTCGGCGGCGAACAGTCCGGGCACGTGATCTTTTCCGATCACCTGTTCACGGGTGACGGCCTCGCAACGGCGCTCAACGTGATTCGGATCATGGCGGACACCGGCCGCGAGCTCTCGGAGCTGGCCGGCCAGCTGATCACCTACCCGCAGGTGCTCGTGAACGTCCGGGTCAAGGCGAAGACCGATCTCGCGACCGTGCCCGCGATCGCCACCACGATGAAGAAGGTCGAGCAGGGGCTCGCCGGCAACGGCCGGCTACTGGTACGGTATTCGGGCACGGAGCCGCTGCTGCGCATCATGCTCGAAGGCCAGGACGATCAGCAGATCCGCGGCTGGGCCGATGAAATCGCCGGCGTCGTGAAGGAACATCTTGCCTAAGCTGTCGGTCAACGTGAACAAGGTGGCGACCGTGCGCAATTCGCGCGGCGGGCAGCTGCCGTCGGTGATCGAAGCGGTGCGCGCGTGCGTTGACGCCGGCGCGCCGGGCATCACGGTGCATCCGCGCGCGGACGAGCGCCACATCACGGTCAGGGACGTGCACGAGATCGCCGAGGAGCTGGCGCCGCTCAGGGCCGCCGGAGGCCTGGCCAACAGAGCCGCCGGAGGCCTGGCCAAAGTAAACAGCGTCGAGTTCAACATCGAAGGCGATCCACGCCCGGGGTTCCTGGAGCTGGTCCTCGCGGTCAAACCCGATCAGTGCACGCTGGTGCCGGTGAAGCCGGGTGAGATCACCAGCGAAGCGGGCTGGTCCGCCGACACGCCAGCCGCCGCCCTCGCCGGCATCATCGGCGCGTTGCAGACCAGCGGCGTTCGCGTCAGCCTGTTTGTCGATCCGGAACCGGCGGCGATCCGCTGGGCTAAGACGATGGGCGCGGATCGGGTGGAGCTGTATACGGAACCGTTCGCGCGCGCCTTCGAGCGGGGACCGGACGCCGCGTCGGCCAGCTTCGCGAAATACACCGCGGCCTCCAATCTCGCGTTCGAGCTCGGCGTCGGCGTCAATGCGGGGCACGATCTCGATCTCAGGAACCTGACGCTGTTCAAGACGCTGCCGCATCTGGACGAGGTGTCGATCGGCCATGCGCTCGTCAGCCGCGCGATCTTCGTCGGCCTCGGCCGCGTGGTGAAGGAATACCTGGCCGCGCTGTCGGTGGTGCTGCTGTCCATCCTGTTGATGTCGCCGTCGGCGGAAGCCGCCGGCACCCGCGTCAGCATTGCGTCGACCGACGGCGTGGCGATCGCCGGTGAATTCTATGAAGCGTCGTCGCGGCCGGCCCCCGCGGTGCTGCTCGTGCACATGCTGTCGCGCCACCGCGGCGACTGGGGCGGGCTTCCCGATCGCCTTCGCGACGCCGGCATCACGGCGCTGGCCATTGATTTGCGCGGGCACGGCCAATCGTCCGGCTCCGCCCAGGACTTGCCGGTGATGGTTCAGGACGTGCGCGCGGCCGCGCAGTGGCTCGCGACGCGGCCCAACGTGCGCGGCGATCAGATCGCCATTGTCGGCGCGTCGCTTGGCGCCAGCCTGGCGCTGCTGGCCGCGATCGACGTGCCGCAGGTGCGCGCGATCGCGTTGCTGTCGCCGTCGCTCGATTATCGCGGGCTCAGGACCGACACCGGCCTGATCAAGCGCCTCGGCTCGCGATCGATCTGGCTGGCGGCCAGCGATCAGGATCCGCTGGCGCTGCGGACGCTGCGCGACATTGCCGGCGAGCCGTCCGGCCCCCGCGAGCAGCACGTGTCCAGCGCGCTCGCGCACGGCACCGTGCTGCTCGACAAGGACGGCGACGTGGCGCGCATGCTGGTGGACTGGCTGCGCCGCTCGTTGCTATCCTGAACGTTCCTATGAGAGCGGACGCGATCGTCTTTGGCATTGCCGGCAGCCTGTTCGGCTTGATCATCGGCTGGGTGCTCGGCACCCAGCAGGCGCGCCGCACCGCGCCCGTGGCCGCGCCGGTCGCCCAGTCGGCGCCGGCCCAGCAGGAGCCGGCCGCGCCGGGACCGGCACCGATCGATCCGGCGCGCGTCAGCGCGCTGCAGGACGCCGCGGCGAAGAGCCCCAAGGACGCGCAGCCGCGCGTGCAGCTGGGCAACATCTTTTTCGACGGCGAGCAGTACCCGCAGGCGATCACGTGGTACGAGCAGGCGCTTGCGCTCAACGCGAATGACGCGAATGTCTCCACCGATCTCGGCGTCGCGTACTACTATACGAACCAGCCGGATCGCGCCCTCGCGCAGTTCGACAAGTCGCTCGCGATCGATCCGAGACACATCAAGACGCTGCTGAACGTCGGCATCGTGCGCGCATTCGGGAAGCAGGACCTGGCCGGCGCCGGCAAGGCCTGGCAGCAGGTTGTCGAGCAGTCGCCGGACTCTCCGGAGGGGCTGGCGGCGAAGAAGGGCCTCGAGGGCATC
>JAYWEJ010000199.1:0-9038 GCA_043779345.1 Acidimicrobiia bacterium
CGCCGGCCGCCGCCAGCCGTCCACCGAAATACCCGCCGACGCCACCGGATCCAAAGACAGCAATTTTCATAACTTCACCGCGTCGAGACTGACGACGGGCTGGTCACCCATCACCGAGGCGTTGTGCACCGTGCCGCGCGGAATCTCGATCCAGTCGCCGGGACCGAGCACCTTCATGTGGCCGCGCACGACCAGCCGGAAGCGGCCCGACAGCACCGCGTCGATCTTGTCGGCGTCGTGTTTGTGATCGGGGAACACCGTGCCGGGTTGGTAGGTGTATTTGGCGACGCGATACCCGAGTGATTCCAGCTTCGCGCGCAGCGCCGGCTCCGAGAGCGGACCGTCGGCCGCATTCCACTTGTGAATCGCCATCTCAATGCGGCAGCCGGTGCCGCAACCATCCATAGGTCCAGGTGCCCGCGAATGCCGCAACGGCCGCCACGATCATCACGCTCGCGCCCGCGCCGATCTGCGCGACGAGCGGACCGGGGCACGCACCCGTGACGCCCCAGCCGACGCCGAAAATCGTGCCGCCTGCCAGATACCGCACGCCGCCTCCCATCGTCTTCGGCGGCACCGCGATCGGTTCCCCGTTCGTCGCCCGGACAGCAAAGCGGCGGATCAGCATGAGCGACGGAGCGGCAACGAACAGCGCGCTACCCATGACGCCGTACATGTAAAAGGACTCGAAGCGGAACATCTCGTGAATGCGAAACCACGAAACGATCTCGCCCTGCACCAGCAGGACACCGAAAAAGGTGCCGAGCACGTAGCAGGCGACGAGCTCGCGCGCGTTCACGACAACAGCCCCGGCAGGATCCACCACGTGGCGGCGAGGCCGCCGGTGAAGAATCCGATGACGGCGATCAACGAGGCCGGCTGCAGATCGGCGAGCCCGCTGATCGCGTGCCCTGAGCTGCAACCGCCGGCCCAGGCCGTGCCGAAGCCAATCGCGAAACCGCCGCCGACGATCAGCAAGGCGCCGCGCCAGGTCGTCAGCGTCTCCCAGCTGATCAGGGACGCGGGCACCAGTCCGGCGATATCGGTGATGCCGAGCGACGCCAGGGCGGCGCGAGTCGAATCAGAAACGTCTGGAGCCGGTACGCCAATCGCGAACGCGCTGAGCAGCCCGCCCGTCAGGATGCCGGCGAGGAACGCGAGGTTCCACGCGCCGTCCCGTTTCCAGTTGTATGTGAAGTACTCGAGGCCTGATGGAACGGTGATCGCGCACAGGTGCCGCAGGTTGCTCGATACCCCGAACAGGCGATTGCCAATCAGCAGCAGGGCCGGCACCATCGCCCCGACGAGCGGCCCGACGACGTACCAGGGCCACGGGCCGCGCAGGAATTCCATTCGCGGCGTTTAGCCGGCGGCGGTCGGCGAGGCCGGCATGCCGGGCACCGAGCCGGTGGCCAGCTCCTGATCGATCATCAGCAGGCCGACGCCGGTGTTGCCCGCCAGCTTGATGCGCCCAAGGACCGCGCGCGCCGCGGCCTCTTCTTCCATCTGCTCGGTGACGAACCACTGCAGCATCACGACGCCGGGGCGATCCTTCGCCTTCTCCGCCATCGCGTAGAGCTCGTTAATCGACGCCGTCACGTCCTGCTCGTTCTTCAACACATGCGCGCAGAGCGCCTCGGCGGATTTCCACACCATCGGCGGCGCGGCGATCGCGGGGAGCACCACCTTCTGATCTCGCTCGACCAGGTGGTCGATGATGCGCTGGGCGTGCAGCAGCTCGTCGGACGACTGCTGGCGCATCCAGGTCGCGAACCCGGGCAGATCGTGTTCCGCCAGCCAGATCGACATCGCGAGATATTCGTGCGACGCGCGGAATTCGAGCTTGAGGTGCTCGTTGAGGCCTTTCAGCAAATCCTTCGTCATGTCGTCCTTAGGGTGTGATCGTGAACTTTTGCGTTGGCGACGTCGCCAGGACCTCGGCGCCCTTGCGCGCCGACACCGTCCAGGTGTGCACTTCCGGCTCCAGCGCGACCGTCGCCGGCAGCTTGGTTTCGGTGGCCGCCATCGGCTGGCTTTCCCACACCACCCGATCGCCGGTGACGGCGACGATCTTGATCAGGTAGCCGTCGGCGCCCGCGACCGGCGACCAGCGGAACGTGTCGATGTGACCGCCCATCGCGCCGTCGATCGGTTCCAGCAACGAGATGGTCGACGAGGCGGCCGGTTTCGGCGCGGCGGCCGGTGCTGATGCAGACGGCGTCGACGACGGCGCCGGGGTTGAATTCTGGCTGCCGCCACACGCGGCGGCCAGCATCACGGCCACGGCAACGGCACTAAGGTACGGAACTCTACGAATCATGAGCGGCGACGCGCGAGCTCGAAGCCCACGCCTCCAAGGATGACGAACAACACGGCGCCGGTCATCGCCAGTGGCAACTGGCCGATGCCGCCGAAATAAACGCCCGCAGCCATCGACAGCGCGGCCAACGCGAGGACCGCCATCACACTGGCTTCGGACGGCTTCTTAGTACCCATCCCCTGATTTTAGTCCGATGTGATGCTCGATCGGGGTCAGGTCCTGATTCTTTGCAAGACGCAATTCGCGACCTGTCCCCGACAAAGTAAATTGCAGAAAAACATGACCTGACCCCTTATTGCAAGCGATCGGAAAGCAGGCCCACCGCCAGCGCGTAGGCATGCGCGCAGTTGTAGCCGAGGATTGAGTCGTAATTCGAGTAGACCAGGTAGGATTTTGCACCCGCGCGCAGCAGCGACGCCGATCGATCGACCTTCGGCAGCGCCGCGCCCGTGACCGTCCGCACCCCCAGCGACTGCCACCTGGCGAGCGGAATCGGCACCGTCAGCTCGCGCTCGGCGCGGCAGCCGCTCTGCCGGAACCCGACTGACGCCGCGAGCTTGGTCGACCCGTCCGGCGGCACCGTTACTTCGCGCCCCCAGAGCTGATCGTCCTTCCAGCCATACGCGACCATGTAATTCGCGATCGAGGCGAACACGTCCGGCAGCGTGTTCCAGATGTCGCGCCGGCCGTCACCGTCGTAATCCTGTGCGTGGGCGAGGTAACTCGAGGGCATGAACTGCGTCTGCCCCATCGCGCCCGCCCAGGACCCCTTCATCCGATCGAGATCGATGTAGCCGCGATCGAGAATCTGCAGCGCGCTGATCAACTCGGTGGTGAAAAACGCGCGGCGGCGGCCTTCCCACGCCAGCGTCGCGAGCGCCCGCACCGTCGGGCGCGTGCCGGTGAACCGCCCGAAGTTCGACTCCATCCCCCAGATCGCGACGAGCAGGCTGCTGGTCACGCCGTACTTCCTGGCGATGGCGCCAAGCTCCTCGCGATGTTCGCGCTTCTTGGCGACGGCGGTGCGAAAGAACGACCTGGTCAGCCGGCGTGAAACGTATTGATCGATCGTCAGCACCACTTCGGCCTGCGAACGATCGCGCTCGACGACGACCTCGAGAGGCTCGAGATTGGCGAGCGCCGCCTCGACGGTCGCCGGCGTCACGCCCGCGGCGAGCGCCTGCTCTTTCAGCTGCGCAAGGAACGTGGCGAATTCAGGGCGGGCTTCTGCGACCGGAGCGGGCGCAGGTACTGCAACCTGCTCCGGTGAGGCAGGCTCCCGACTTCGCCGGGCCTCCGTCGAGACAGGCTCGTGAATGACGAGGAGGCACGCGACGAGGGCGCTACAGCGCAGTGCCAGCCGCGCCGTCAACGGTGATGGCCTGCCCGGTGATGTAGCTGCCCGCCGCTGATGCCAGGAACACGACAAGATTCGCCAACTCCTCGGGCCGGCCGAGGCGTCCGAGCGGAATGCTCCCAACCGACGCCTTCCGTACATCATCGATCGATTTGCCGCTCTTTTGCGCGTTGGCCTGATCCAGCTCGGCGATGCGCTCGGTATCGATGCGGCCCGGCGCAATCACGTTGACCAGGATGCCCTGAGGCGCCAGCTCGCGCGACAACGTCTTCGCAATGCCCCACACGCCGGCGCGCAGCGCGTTCGAGAGCGCGAGATTCGGAATCGGCTGCTTGATCGAAGACGACGCGATCGTGATGATGCGGCCATACCCCGCCTTCTTCATTTCAGGAGCGGCGGCGCCGACGATGCGCGTGAAGCTGAGGAGGTTCTGCTCGAACGCCTTTTGCCACTGCTCTTCCGTCATCTGCAGTGTCTCGCCGGCCGGCGGTCCGCCGGCGTTATGCACGACGATCTCGAGGCCGCCGTACGCCGAGACCGCGGCATCGACCAGGCGCTTCGCTTCGCTGGCGCTGCTGACGTCGGCGACCAGCGCCTTCACCTCGGCGCCGGTTTCTTTGGTGATGGCCGCGGCCGCCGCTTCGATGCGGGACTGATCGCGGCTGCAGACGATCAGCTTGCAGCCCTCGCGCGCCAGGCCGAGGGCCGACGCGTATCCCAATCCGCGACTCGCCGCCATGACGATCGCGCGCTTGCCCTTCAATCCGAATTCCATGGTTTCCTGATCCCTGATCCCTGATTAGACCTTCGCGGTGGCGAGCCCGAGGCGGGCGAGGATGTCGTCGAGATCCGCCAGCGTGTCGGCGTCCACCGGCGTGAACGGCGCCCGCACGCGCGATGACGCGATCACGCCGCGCAGATGATAGATGTGTTTGCGCAGCGCGAGATTGATGCGAGGCTGGTTCTCGAAGCGGATGATCGGCAGGTATTTGTAAAAGACCCCGGTCGCGCCGTCGCGATCGCCGGCCGTGAACTTCGCGAAGATCTCGACCAGGATTTCCGGGAACGCAAACCCGGTCATGGTGCCGATGGCGCCGTGGCGCAGCTCCTCGAGGAACATCATGCCGCCGAGGCCGCCGAAGATCTTGACGTCCTTCGAGACGGCGCGAATCTGTGTGATCTTCATCGGCGCCGGCTCGTCCTCGAGCTTGAGGAACGCCAGTCGCGGGGATGCGGCGGCGAGCCTGGCGATCAGCTCGACGCTCATCGTGATGCCACCCACCGACGGCGGAAAGTCCTGCACCACCACCGGGATCTCGACCGCGTCGGCGACCGCCAGGTAGTGACGCTCGAGCGCCGCGTCGTTGGTGCGTGCCAGCTTCGGCGGCGCGACCATCACCGCCTTGGCGCCCTGCTCCTGCGCGCGCCGGCTGTAGGCGATGCAGCCGTCGGTACCCGCGTGCGTGGTGCCGACACAGATTGGAAGGTTGGCGCCGGCGGTCTCGATCACGATCTCCGTGACGCGCTCGCGCTCACGCTCGGTCAGCTTGTCGGCCTCGCCGAGCACGCCGAGAATGGTCATGCCGTTGACGCGCGTGCCGCGAGTGAACTCCGTCAGCTTGCGCAGGCTCGGCTCGTCGAGCGTGCCATCCGCCTTGAACGGCGTCGGCGTGATGTTGTAGATGCCAGTCAGGTAATCAAACATTCAAGACCTCAGGACCTCAAGACCTCATTTGGCGTCCGGAAATTTCTCGATGCGATTGGTCACCGGCTTCAGCGTGCGCAGGTACGCAAAGATCGCCGAGAGATCCTCGCGCGTCATGCCCGCGTAAGCGGTGATCGGCATCACGGTGTTCTGCGCGCGCTCGTGCTCGGCGAGCGTCGCGTTGGTCGGATTCTCGAAGCCCTTGAACTTGTCGATGAACTGCTGTTCGGTCCACGAGCCGATGCCGGTGTTCGCGTCGGGCGTGATGTTCGCCGCGCGGACGCGATGCCCGGTCTCGTAGAATTCGATGCCGCCGGCGAAGTCCATCCCCGGCAGCGGCGTGCCGCGATCGTCGATTGGCGTGTGGCAGTCGGTGCAGAGCGCCGCCCGGGTCATGTACTTCCCGTAGGCGACCTTGTCGTCCGGCGACGGGCGCGCGCCGAACGTGTTGGCCGCGGGCATCGTGCGCACGATGAAGTTGAGCGGGAAGTTGAGCTTGCCGATCGGCGCCTCGCCCTCGATCGCTTTCAGCGAACGAATGTAGGCAAGCACGGCGTGAACATCGTCCTCCGCCATCGCGCCGAAATGGGGATACGGCATCAGCGGGAACAGCGGCCTGCCATCAGGGGTCACGCCCTGGGTGACCGCGCGCAACAACTCGCCGTCGGTCCACGAGCCGATCACCGCCGGCGTGATGTTCGGCGAGATCAGCTCGCCTACCGGACCGAGGTAGAATTTCTCGCCGCCGGCGCCGAGGCGATCCTGCTTGATCGGACCGGAAAATCTGGTCCAGTCACGCTCCGTATGACAGGTCGTGCAGCCGACGACATGATCGTTGAGGTACTTGCCGCGCGCCAGGCGTTCGGGAGAGCCGTCGAACGTGACCGTCGTCGGCGGCGGCACCTTCGGGAACGCGAACATCAAATACCCGTAGCCGCAGGCGGCGACCACGAGCAACAACAGCACCAACCCGCCGACGATCCTCAACAGTGTTGTCATGTCTTATTGCTGTCCCGCCGACGTCGCCGGCCGCCGTTTGGCGCGCTCGACGATCGCCGCGGCCTCGGCCGCGAGCTTCTTGGCGTCGTAGACGATGCCGTCCTTGATTGTGTACTTGACGCCGCCGACCCGCGCCGGCCGGTTCTGATCGTCGAGCTTCACCGCGCCGGTGGCGTAGAGCACCTTGAAGTTCTCGAGCGGGTTTTGATCGACGATCACCATGTCGGCGAGCAGGCCCGGCCGGATGATGCCGAAGTCGATCGGCTTGCCCTTGGGCTCGTGCAGCGTCAGCGCGCCGTGGAGCGTCGCGGACCGCACCACTTCGAGCGGATGGAAACCCGCTTCCTGCAGCATCTCGAGCTCGAGGATGTAGCCGAAGCCGTAGGTCTGGTAGATGAAGCCGGAGTCGGATCCGGTCGTGACGCGGCCGCCGGCGTTCTTGAAGTCGTTCAAGAACGACATCCACACCTGGTAAAACTTCTTCCACTGGATCTCGTCTTCGGTCGTCCAGTTGAACCAGTAGGAGCCGTGCGCGTTGCGGTTCGGCTGATAGAAGTCCCACAGCGACGGGATCGTGTACTTGTCGTGCCAGTCGGCGTTGCGCATGCGCATCACGTCGCGGCCGGCGGAATAGATCGTCATGGTCGGATCGATCACGAACCCCTTGTCGACCCATTCCTTGATCAACGCATTCCACGGCTCGCTGCCGCGCGGGTGGATCTTGTCGTGGAGGCGCGCCACCTGGCCGAAGCGATGCTGCTCGTCGTTGTAGTTCTGGTTCACCGGGTACGGCTGGATGGTGTGGTCCTTGAGCAGCGACTCGAACAGGCCGTAGTAGTGCGTCAGCGTGCCGAGGCCGAGGCGCGACGCATCGCGCGCGTTCATGCGCACCACGCCCATCTGATCGAGATGCGCCGTCGAGCCGAGATGGTGCTGCTTCGCCGCCGACAGCAGCGCCGCCATGATCTCCGGATCGTGCGCCCCGAGCTTGAGGCCGTCGACGCCCTTCTTGGCCGCGAAGGCGACCCACTCCTGCGCGGTCGCTGGCGTCTGCGGCTTGCTGCGGTCCCAGCCCTCGCCGCTGAAGGGACGGTGATACGAGAAGATGCGGGGCGCCACGATCTGGTTCTTCGCCGACAGCTCGCGCTGTCCCAGGTCCCAGTCCATCGATCCGCACGGCACGCCGCGCACCGTCGTGACGCCGTGCGCCAGCCACAGCTTGTAGACATATTCGGGATCGCGCGCCTGGCCGCCGCCGCAGTGCACGTGCGCGTCGACGAAACCCGGCATCAGATACATGCCGGTGCCGTCGATTTCCTTCGCGCCCTTGGCCGGCCGGCCGCGCTCGTTGATCGCGACCCCCGGGAAGCCGACGCTGACGATGTCGGTGATGCGGTTGTTCTGCACCACCACGTCGATCGGCCCTCGCGGCGGCGCGCCGGTGCCGTCGATGACGGTGACGCCGCGGATGACCATCCGCTCGAACGGCCCGTCGCCGTCGCCGGCCTGCCGGGCCGGCGTCGGACTCATTTGCTGCGCCGACAGGGTGATCGCGGCCGTGAAGCAGGCCAGCGAGCAGATCAGGATGGAGCGTAAACGTCGCGGCATCAGTCGCCTCCGGAAAGGAGGAAGTATAGCCTGCGGCGTTAGTGGGCGCGAAGCGCCGTGCGGTCGTGGCGAAGTCGATCGAGGATGGTGCGGAACTGCGCGGGGAGGGTAAGACCCAGCAACTTCTCAGGCGCGGCGGCGAGTGTGTCGTACTCGAGCGCGTCAATCTCGGGCAGCGTCAGGGCGAGCGGCGCCGGCCCGCCGCCGTTATGGACGACACCGACTCCATGATCGCAATTCAGGACGCAGGCCTGGCCGGGTTGGTGGCCTGAACGAACGGCCACGATCGCTTTCCATCCGTCGCTGGTCCACAGCCCGCTCCAGTCCGGGCCGTTCAGCCGCCAGGCCTCGTCGTAGGTGGGCGCGACGCGCGCCTCCGCGGCCGACGCGGGCAGGCAGTCGTGCACGAGGATGACGCCGCCGGGATTCAAGAGTCGCAATGCGTTCTGGACGTCGCGGTAGGTCTGGCCGTAGGTATGGAGGCCGTCGATAAACACGACGTCGACGCCGGACGCCAGGACCTGCGGCGCGTGACGCTCGAAAAACTCGTCGCTGGTCGTGGCGAAATACGTCGAGCCCGGTCGTGTGATCTCAATCACCACCGCCGGCCGCGGCGCGATCGGGTCGACGCCAACCTTGATCGGCGCGCGCACGATCGAGAATGTCTGGCCCTCGTCGACGCCGATCTCGAGATAGGTTCGCGCCGACAGCGTGTCGATCGCATGCTGAATCAGCTGCATGCGCGTCACCTTGTTGGGAAGGTACCAGCGCAACGGCGTGGCCCGGACCAGCCGGGACAGGAAGGGTTTCAGCATTCGCCCTGGAGCAGGCGAAGTATAGCGCGTCGGTTATTCGGTGCGAAGCGCCGTCATCGGATCGACGCGCATCGCGCGCCGCGCCGGAACGAAGTTCGCGAAGCCGGCCGCGGCGATCATCGCCGCGCTCGCCAGGCCCCAGGCGATCGGATCGAACGGCGTGATGCCGTAGAGCACGCCGCGCAGCGCCGAGGCCGCGCCGGCCGCGAGGATGCCGCCGGCGATCAAGCCGAC
>JAYWEJ010000200.1:0-3810 GCA_043779345.1 Acidimicrobiia bacterium
GGCTTTGGATGGGAGGCGGTGCACACGCGTCATCCGCGCCTCGTCTACGCGTCGATTTCCGGTTACGGTCAGACCGGGCCGCGCCGCGCTGAGGCCGGCTACGACGCGGTGATGCAGGCCGAAGGCGGCTTGATGAGCGTGACCGGCGATCCCGATCGGCCCGGGTATCGTCTCGGCGTCGCGATCACCGACATGGTCTCGGGCTTGTACTGCGCGCAGGGCATCACCGCGGCCCTCCTCGCGCGCGAGCGATCGGGACAAGGCCAGCGCGTCGACATCGGCATGCTCGACACCACGGCGGCGCTCCTCACCTATCAGGCGGCCAACTGGTTTGCGACCAACAAAATTCCGCAGCGGCAAGGGAACCGGCACGCCACGATCGCGCCGTATGAAACGTTCACGACCAAAGATGGCGAGATCGTGATCGCCGTCGGCAACGACGAGATCTGGAAGCGTTTCTGCGCGGTGATGGATCTGCCCGAGCTCGCCGCCGACCCTCGCTTCAACTCCAACAAGGATCGGATGGAGCACTACGACGCGATGCGTCCGCCCATCGATCGCGTGTTCCGGAGCGCGACGTGCGCGGAATGGATCACGCGGCTGAATGACGCCGGCGTCGCCAACGGCGAGGTGCGCGACATCGGCCAGATGCTGAACGATCCGCAGCTGGCCGCGCGCGAGATGGTGCAGACGCTGATGCATCCGACCGTCGGTGCCACGCGCGTCATCGGCGCGCCGATCAAGTTGTCTGAAAACCCCGCCAGCGTCCGCACGCCGCCACCGGTCCTGGGACAGCACACCGACGCCGTGTTGTCAGAGATTGGATACGACAGCGCGGCGATCGCCGCGCTCAGACAGAAAAAGGTTATTTAGGACAGGGGTTCAGACCAACCACGGCCTCAGCTCGTCAAGGAGCATGTCGATGACATCGTCCTCGGTCAGCTGCACGAGCGGATTGCTGCCCTTGATGCTGCGATCGCTCTGCACGACGCGGCTGCCGCGGACGCGGGTCACCGTCACGAGCGGCTGCGGCGGATCCGCGGTGGTGTCGAGCTCCATCTCGATGGCGTCTTCGCGGCTGCGTTCGGACTGCAGGCGCACGCCGCCGGCCGGCGTCATCACCTCGAAGTGCAGCCCTTCCGACTTGAGCACGTTCGCGATCATCCGGAACGCCGGGATCGCTGCGGTGTCGAGGAACGTGTTGTAGCCCTGCTGCGCTTCGGCGACGCGGCCGCGCCGCTCCGCTTGGTCGCGCCGCGCCTGTTCGATTGCCGTCCGCACGCGCTTGCGCACGACTGCTACATCTGCCATCGATCAATTGTAGTGGGACTCGAAACTGAAACTCGAACTTTAAACTTTCAACTCAACTTTAAACTTTAAACTTTAAACTTTAAACTTCCCTACGCAAGTCTCTCGACCACACTCGTATCGATGCCGTCGCGCTTGAGCGTTTCGAGCAGGCGATTGCGATCCGGCGCCTTGCGGAACGCCTCGCGCACGTCGACCGTGCCCGAGCGCACGTAGTCGGCGAGCGCGTCGGTGAACGACACCATGCCCTGCTTGCGGCCGCTTTCAAGCGTCAGCGGCAACTGTCCGAGCTGGCCTTCGCTAATCACGCGCGTCACCGGCGCGGTCGCGAGTAGTAGTTCACGCGCGGCGACCAGGCCGCCGCCGGCCTTTTTCAGCAGCACCTGCGCGACGGCGCCACGGAAGGATTCGGCCATCGCGTTCTGGACGGCCTTCCGCATTTCGGGCGGCGCCAGCTCGACGAAGCGGGCCACCGCGTCCGCGGTGGTCGGCGCCGTAATTGAGACAAAGATCAGCAGGCCCTCCGACGCCGCGGTCATCAGCAGCGGCACCATCTGCGACGACACCAGGTCATCGACGACCAGCACGTCCGGGTTTTCGCGCAGCGCCATGCGCGCTGCCACCACCGAGTCGTCGGCGCTGCCGCGAATCTCGCGCTGGCTGACGAGCGCCACCCGGTTGTCGTGCACGAGGCGAATCTGCCGTTCGAGCGTGATCACGTATTCGGCGCGCTGGCGGTTCACCAGGTCGACGAGCGCGGAGATCAGCGTCGACTTGCCGCTCGCGCGCGGGCCGGCGACGAGCACGAGGCCCTGCGGCTCCGTGGCCAGCGCCTGGACTTCGCGCGCCAGGCCCAGTTGTTCGGCGGTGGCGGCGCGGGTGGCGATCATTCGCAGCAGCACGCCCGGACCGCGATGGTCGGCGAACGTGGTGCAGCGAATGCGTCCGACGCCCTCGAACTCGGCGATCCACTCGGTCGGTTCGCCGCGGCCGATCGATTCCTGGCCGCTCTCCGGCGCGATCTCGAGGATCGCGCTCTCGACGTCGGCGCGCGACAGCGGCGCTTCCGAATCGAGATAGCGCAGGTCGCCTTCGATGCGGATCCAGGGCCGTGAATCCGACGTCAGGAAGAGGGCCGACGCGCCGCGCGCCGCCGCCACGCGCAGCAGGCGATCGATGCCGGTGGCGAAGAGCGACGGTTGCGGTGACTGCGTGCGATGCGGCACTTCGATCCGCACCATGCGCGTCATCGGGATCACGACTGAGGGCTCAGCAGCGATTCGCGTTGGTTCACGCTCAACGGGTTCAAGACGTTCAATAGGTTCTTCGCGTTCAATGGGTTCTTCGCGTTCAATGGTTTCAACACGTTCAACGTGCTCAACGCGTTCAACCGGTGGGGCCGTGTGAGCCGGCGGCGCGTGATGGGCAGCGTGACCTTCGTGCAGCGCATGAACCGCCTGAACCTCGTGAACCTGCAGGACCGCAGCTGCAGGTGCCTCGAGCGTGTCGACGAGCGCCGCAATCTTCGGCGCCTCTTCGAGAATTTCCTGCGTCTGGGCCGCTTCGAGCGTTTCCGCGAGCGCTGCGATCTTCGGCGCCTCCTCTAGAATCTGTTCGACTTCCGCAGGTTCTGCGATCGGTTCGATCGACGCGGCCTCGAGCTGAGGTGCCTCAGGTGCTTGGGGTGCATGAGGTGCGGGCGCTTCAGATGCCTCGAGCGCCTGTGGTCCTTCAAGTGCCTCGGGTACGAATTCGGCCAGCGGTCCGGCAAGCGGCACGGGCTCGGCGACAGGCTCCGAGATCGCGGCGAGGATCGGCTCCGGCTCAGGAGCCACGTCCGCGACCGGCTCGGGAATAACTTCGGCGACGGGCGCGGCCTCCGCAATCGGCGCCACGTCAACGAACGGCGCAACCTCTGCCACGGGCGCGACCTCGGCGACTGGCGCGACTTCGGCGACCGGCTCTGGGATCAGTTCGGGGATTGGCTCCGGAACAGGTTCCGCAATCGGTGGTGCGACAGCTTCCGCAGCGATCACTGGCGGCGCTTCAACCTGCGCCTGGACCGGCTGCGGCACCGGCTCTGCGATCGCCGTCAGCACCGTACCCCCGGCCGCAGCGGGCTCGCGCGCGATGACCGTCACCGCGGGGGCTGCCACTGGCGGCCGGCGGCGGCGGATCTCAATCCAGATGTCGTCGTCGCCGCCGCGCGCGGCCACCACCGAGAAGCGATCCTCGCCTTGCTGCGGAATGCGATATTCAACCGCGCCGAACTCCTCGAGCTGCGCTTGCGACTCGGCCGGCAGCAGCTGGTCGAGCATCCCCGTCATCGCCTCGAGGTTGAGCCCGTGCGTCGAGATGTTGATCGTCTGCGTGCCCACGACGACGTACGGCCGCTCGCCGACGTGCATGACGAGCGCGTCGCCATCACCGCGGACAATCGCGGACAGGAGTGAGTCGAGTAGGGCCATCTATACGATCTGCGCGTCGTTATCCATCATTGCG
>JAYWEJ010000201.1:0-21000 GCA_043779345.1 Acidimicrobiia bacterium
TACACCGACGAGGCCCGCCGCGGCAACATCGAAGGCGAAGTGGAGCTCGAGATCGTCGTCCGCCGTGACGGCACGGTCGGCGACGTCAAGGTCATTCGCGGGCTGCGCGGCGGGTTGAACGATCGCGCGATCCAGGCCGTGCGCCAGTGGCGCTTCGCGCCGGGCCGCATGAAGGGCGTGCCTGTGGATGTGGTGGTTGAAGTCGGAGTGGAGTTCAGACTTCGGTGAGCCTGTTTGCCTGTTGGCCTATTGGCCTATTGGCCTGAGTGAAATATGGACATCATCCTTCTCGGAATAACGATTGTCTCGCTGGTGGTCGCGCTCGTGATGAGCGTGGCCGCGTGGCGAATGAGGCGCGACGACAAACAGCGCTCGGCGGCGCGCGTGGCGGCCTTGTCCGTCGCGGCAAGCCAGCCCTCTGTGAACACCCCGGTGGAACCGCGCGCGGAAAGACCGCTCGCAAAAGCACCGTGGTCAGCACCGAAGGTTGTGGCCCCGACAACGACGCCGGTCGTCGAGCTTCCTCTCAACCAGCCGGCCCGCGTCAGCGAGCCCGTGCTGACGCACGCGTCCGGTTTCCTCGGCGCGACGGAAGTCGCGCGCGAGGAGGGCGGCCGCCAGAAGTCGCTGGCGTTCGCCGCGGCCGCGCTGTTCGTGGTGCTGGCGGGCGGGCTGGTCTGGTCGATGTCGGGAGCGCGGGGCACGTCGGCCGTCGCCGTCGGCCCGAACTCGCCGCTCGAGCTCGTCTCGCTCACGCACGCGCGGCAGAACGAGAAGCTCGCGGTGTCGGGACTGGTTCGCAATCCCGGCAACGGCAAGCCTGTGGAACGGCTGTCGGCGGTGGTGTTCCTGTTCGATCGCATGGGCACGTTCGTGACCAGCGCGCGCGCCAACGTGGACTTCCTGAAGCTCGGCGCCGGCGATGAATCGCCGTTCGTCGTGTCGCTCGACGCGCCCGCGACCGTGTCGCGCTACCGCGTCAGCTTCAGGACCGATGACGGCATCGTGCCGCATCTCGACAGGCGTGACGCAGTCGACGGTCAACAGTCGACAGTGAAGAGTGAAGTTGTCAGCCGGCAGTGAACAGTTGCAGTTCGAAGGATAAGGAAGAAGTCATCATGCGCCGCCACATTCAGAACGTCGTCGCGCTCGCCGCACTCGTTCTTGCGCTCGCCACGAGCCTGGTCGCCTCCGACTCCGCTCCGCCGAATTCCAGCGAGCTACGTCGTGACCTCGCCGTAGCTGCTTACGGCAGCGAGGGCGGGCAGGATCAGGGCGGCTTCAAGTTCAAGAGCGGCGTCGAGCTGATCAACGTGACGGCGACCGTCACCGATCGTTCGGGCCGCTTCTACAGCCAGCTGCGCAAGGAGGATTTCCTCGTCTACGAGGACAACAAGCCGGTCGAGGTGACGCACTTCAGCGCCGAGCGCACGCCGGTCAGCCTCGGCATCGTCGTCGACAGCAGCGGCAGCATGGCCGGCGAGAAGTGGGGGTCGGCGGTGAGCTCGATCGATCGCTTCTTCCGGTTGATGAACGACGAGCTCGACGAATTCTTCCTCTATCGCTTCAGCGCCAACGCGGACCTGGTGGCCGACTGGACCAACGATCGCGATCGCCTGGCGACCGCGCTCCGGCGCATTCACCCGAACGGTGGCACGGCGATGTATGACGCCGCGGTCGAAGCGGTGCCGATGGCGCAGAGCGGCCAGAACCGCAAGAAGGCCATCGTGATCATTTCCGACGGTAACGACACCAGCAGCCGTGTCGGCGTCGGCGAAGTCAAGCAGGTGGTTCGCGAAACCGAAGTGCTGGTGTATGCGGTCGGCATCGACGCCCGCGGCCAGTCGACGTTCAACCGTCCGATGCCGCCGGTGCAGCAGCCGCCTCGCTTGCCGATTCCGATTCCGTTCCCCGGCAGCGGACGCGGCCGTGGCGGCAGCATCCCCTGGCCCGGCAGCGGCGGCGGCTATCCCCCGAGTGGCGGCACGGGCGGCCGCGGTGGCGGGGGCACCTATTCGACCGGCGGCGCCGACGATGCGGTCAACGTGCTGGCGCTGCGAGAGATGACCGACGACAGCGGCGGCCGCACCGAGATCGTGCGCGACTTCCGCGATCTCGATCCGGCGGTGGCGAGCATCGCGGACGAATTGAGCCAGCAGTACTACCTTGGTTATCCGAGCCCCGGATACCGGGACGGCCGCTGGCACACGATCCGGGTGGAGCTGCGAGATCCTGCATTGAAGGTGCGCGCGCGCAAGGGTTACGTGGCCACACCATAGGACAGAATCGCTGGCACAACTCTGGCAGTAGCGAATGGTGCCTGGGAGGTTTCACCATGAAGACACTGTTCGCTACTCTCGTCGTCTCGCTGCTCGCTTTGAGCACACAGGCTGAGGCGCAGACCATCGCCGCCGAGGCTTCGGCGGCAAATCAAATAGCGCGTGAAGATCTGCAGGTCTTCAACGACATCGCTGATCAAGTCAATCGCTACACGCAGATCACCATCTTCGACAGCATCGCCGCGTCGGTGGACGACGGCCGCGTCGTCCTCAGCGGCTGGGTGACAATGCCGTTCAAGCGCGACGACATCGAGAGGCGCGTGCGCAAGGTCGACGGCGTCATGACCGTGGACAACAAGATCGGCGTGCTGCCGGTCTCGCAGTTCGACGATGAGCTGCGGTTCAGGATCGCGCGGGCGATCTACAGCAACTCGTCATTCTGGAATTACGCCGCGATGGCCAACCCGCCAATCCGCGTCGTCGTCAACCGCGGCCGCGTCACCCTCGAAGGCGTGGTGCAGAGCAACGTCGAGCGGATGCTGGCGCGATCGCTGGCCTCGGGGTTCGGCGCGTTCGACGTCAAGAACGAGCTGAAGACGGACGCGGAAGTTCGTGAAGCGACGGAAGCGCGGAAATCGAATTGACGGGAGCCGGGAGCCGGGAACCGCAAGAGCTCTTACGGCTCCCGGTTCCCGGTTCCCGGATTCCGGGTTTTGACATACCAGATCACGGCGATGAACGTGATCACGACCAGCACGGCCATCGCGCCAAACAGGGCGAGGGTGCGGAACAGGATCGATTCCTTTTGCATCCTCGCCTGAATTTCGAGCGGGGTGCCCTTCTGGCGCTCCGCCAGCGGCTGTTCCCACACGAGAATGTTGCCGCGCTGAACCGGCAGCGGTGAGTTGTTGTCCGTCACCACGCTCGGCAGGTGGAGGCGCACCGCGATCAGCTCATCGCCATCCCAGCCAACGTCGCCGACCTCCTTGCCGGCCGGGGCCTGCATCTGCTGCGCGAACTCGAAGGTGTCGCCCTCGAGGTACTGATACTTTGACCATGCGAACGGCGCGCCTTCGCCGAGGCGGCGGATGTCGTCCACGTCGACACGCAGATGCACGTAGCGGCGGCCTTCGCGCCGGGAGGTGGTGACGCTGGCGACGCGCGACACCGGTGTGTTGTAGATGTCGCGCACCACCAGGCGATCGAGCCGGGCATTGGGATCGAGCGGCAGCGCGACGCCCCGCAGCGCAACCAGCGCCGGCACCGAGGCGTTGACATACACGATCGCCGAGCCGTCGAGCGCGAGAAAAATCTCTTCTTCGTATTCGTATTTTCTGGCGATGACGTTGCCGCAGGCGATCGACGCCAGGACGGCGATCAGCACCAGCGCGAAGGCGGGACGCACTATCGAATAATATCGGTGTGATGGCCTCGGGTCCCACTCTTTTTCTGATCGATGGCAGCAACCAGATGTATCGCGCCTACCACGCGATCCGCGGGCTGACCCGATCCGACGGTAAATCGACGAACGCGACCTACGGCTTCATTACGATGCTCCGCAAGCTGCTGGCGGATCATCAGCCGCAGTACATCCTCGCGTCGTTCGACCTGAAGGGCCCGACGTTCCGGTCCGAGGTGGCCGCCGACTACAAGGCCAACCGCACGCCGATGCCGGGCGATCTGGCGGAGCAGGTGCCGTGGGTCCACGAAGCGTGTGAGGCGATGGGCGTGCCGATTCTCACCTCCGAGGGGTTCGAGGCGGACGATGTGATCGGGACGCTGGCGTCGAGGGCGGCCGCGCACGGCATGCAGGCGGCGATCGTGACCGGCGACAAGGACTTCTTCCAGCTGGTGCACGACGGTATTCGCGTCTACAACCCTCGCGACGAGGGCGTGTGGTACGACGCCGACGGCGTGAAGGAGAAATTCGGCGTCGCGCCGGCGCAGGTCTGCGACGTGCTGGCGCTGATGGGCGACTCGATCGACAACGTCAAGGGCGTGCCCGGCATCGGCGAGAAGGGCGCGCGCGATTTGATCGCACAGTACGGATCGCTCGAGTCGCTGCTGGCGCATGCCGGCGACATCAAGCAGAAGAAATACCGGGAAGGCCTGCTCGCCTACGCCGACCAGGCGCGCCAAAGCCGCGAGCTGGTGACGATCCGAACCGACGTCGACGTCGCGTTCGACGTCGAGCGATTCCGTTTCCAGGGCGCCAACCGGGAGCGCTGTTACGAGTTGTTCTCACGGATGGAGTTCCGCACGCTGGTCCCGGAGTTCGCGCCGACGGCGTCGTCGGTCGACAAGGACTACGCGCTCGTCGAATCGGCCGACGACCTGAAGGCGCTCGTCGCCGAGATGACGGCGGCCGGCCGCTTCAGCATGAAGGTGATCACGGACGGCACGGCGCCGGTCCGGGCCACGCTCGTCGGCATCGCGGTGTCCACCAAGCACGCGAAGGCGCGCTACATCCCGCTCGGGCACGAAGGCTTCGGCGGCGGTTTCTCGATGCCGACGTCGGAGGCGCTGGCGCTGCTGGCGCCGCTGCTCACCGATCCCGCAATCGAAAAGATCGGCCATGACCTGAAGGCGGACCTGATCGTCCTCGGGCGCCACGGCGTCGACGTGCAGAATCCGAAAGGCTTCGACACGATGATCGCCAGCTACCTGGTCGATGCCAACCGCTCGAGCCAGGCGCTCGAGCCGATCGCGCTCGAACAGCTCGGATACAAGGCGCTGACCGAGGATGACGTGCTGGGCAAGGGCGTCAAGGCAATCGCCTTCGCGCAGGTGCCGGTCGACAGCGTGCTCGACTACGCCGGCGAGCGCGCCGACCTCGCGCTGCAGCTGTCCGAGCGCGTCAAGCCGGTGCTGATCAGGGACGAGCTCGAGTCCGTGTATCGCGATCTCGAGCTGCCGCTGGTGCCGATCCTCGCCGAGATCGAGCGCACCGGCGTGCGCGTCGACGTGCGATCGCTCGCGTCGCAAGCCGTCGTGCTCGATCGTGAGATGAGCGACTTGAGCCGGCAGATCTTCAGCCAGGCCGGCGGCGAGTTCAACATCGGCTCGCCGAAACAGCTGGCGGAGATCCTGTTCGAGAAGCTGCAGCTGCCGGTGCTCAAGCGCACCGGGACCTCGCGCGCGCCGTCAACGGCCGTGGAAGTGCTCGAAGAGCTGGCCGCACAGCACGACATCTGCCGCTTCATCCTCGACTGGCGCGGGCTGTCAAAGTTGAAGGGCACCTATATCGACGCGCTGCCGACGCTCGTCAATCCGGAAACCGGGCGCGTGCACACGCAGATCAGCCAGGCGGTGGCGGCGACCGGGCGTCTCAGCAGCAGCGACCCGAACCTGCAGAACATCCCGATCCGAACCGAGATCGGCCGGCGGATCCGCAGCGCCTTCATTGCCGATCCTGGTCACCTGCTGATCTCGGTCGACTATTCACAGATCGAGCTGCGCGTCCTCGCGCACATGTCGGGCGACGAAACCCTGACGGCGGCATTCGAGCGCGGCGACGATATTCACGATCAGACCGCCAACAAAGTGTTCGGACCCGACAGCCTGCTCGATCCGCACGAGCTCCGGCGCCGCGCCAAGATCATCAACTACGCGCTGCTCTACGGCAAGACCGCGTTCACGCTGGCCAAGGACATCGGCGTGACGCAGCAGGCGGCGCAGACGTTCATCGACGCCTACTTTGCCGGCTTCCCGCGCGTGCGCGCGTTCATCGACAAGACCCTCGCCGACGCGCAAGCCAGCGGCGTCGTCAAGACGATGTTCGGCAGACGGCGGCCGGTGCCGGAGCTGACCAGCCGCAATTTCCAGATTCGCGCCGGCGCGGAGCGGATCGCGGTGAACATGCCGATCCAGGGCACGGCCGCCGACATCCTGAAGCGCGCGATGATCGACGTGCAGGCAGCGCTGAAGAGCGCACATCCGAAGGCGCGCATGATCCTGACCGTGCATGACGAGCTGCTGTTCGAATCGCCGAAGGATCAGGCAGAGGAGGTGTCGGCGCTGGTCAAGGAAAAAATGTCGAAGGCGGTCAAACTGAACGTGCCGCTCGACGTCGATGCGGGGATCGGCGAGAACTGGACGGAAGCTAAGGGGTGAACAGGCGAACGGGCGAACGGGCCTACAGGTTATTTCCAGCGTTCCTTAACGAGAGCCCATTCGGCGCGCAGATCGGATTCCGCCAGCGTGCGCCGATCGGCGGCCAGTGCCTGCACGCGATCGGGAATAATTCCTTCCAGCACCAGCTTGTCGAGATCGGCGCGCAGCGCCGCCGAGCGCGCGCCCGCGAGCCGGGCGCGGACCCAGCCGGCGATCGCGGCATCCCAGGCTTCGAGCGCCTCACCGCTCCCCCGCGTCGCGACGACGAGGAAATACGCCGCCGCCGCCGAGCCGGGGTTTCTCGAGAGCTCGCGCGACATCCGCTCCCGCATCCGCTTGAAGACATTGACGCGGCTGTCGCGCTCGAGGGTATCGGCATGGCGCTCGACGGCGCTGCCCCACCACTCGATCATCGATTCGCCGCTCTCGGTGCCCTGCGCGATCGCGCGATCGATGCCGCTCTCGAACAGGGTCGCGGCGGCGCCGTAATCGTCCTCGAAGAAAAGCGCCTCGCCGAGGGCCATCAGGAAGTCGACGTGATCGCGTGTATCGAGATTGGAGACGCGCACCGTGCCCAGGGCCACGCGCGCCGCCGAGAGATCAGCGGGATTGGCGCGCTCGCGGTAGCGTTCGAGATGCGCGCGGGCCAGCACGACCGTCGCCGCGTCGGCGGTGGCCGGGGTTTTCTGGGCGAGCGCGGCCGCCTCGATGGCGCCGTCGAACTGCCGCTGGTTGTAGAGCGTGCGGGCCCTGGCGAGATCGGCCCGCTGCGCCACCGCAGGGCCGGCGAGGAGGATCACCAGGGCCGCGCAAAGCGCAGAGATTCTTATGGATGCCAGGGCCACAGATGACACAGATAACACAGAATATAGGGATTCGATGCTGACGAAGCTTTCAAGCGCCCTGCTGCTCATGACACTGGCCGCCCAGGCCGCGGAAACGCTGCGTGTGCGGATCGTGCTGGTGGACGCATCGGGGCTGGCGACGCCGGTGCCGCGCCTCGTGCTGCTCGTCAGCGACAACCCTCCAACCGCCGAACCGCGGCGCGTGCGCACCGGGCCTGACGGCAGCGTCGAGCTGAAGCTCGCGCCGGGCAGCTACACCGTCGAACTGGACGAGCCGGTCGCGTTCCGCGGCAAGGCGTATACGTGGACACAGATCGTCGAGGTCGCCGCGGGCCGCAACACCGTGCTCGATCTCACGGTGGCTAACGCCGAAACGGCGGACAGCGCGCGCGTCAGCGCCGATTCCGCCACGCTGCTCCCCGCCTGGCGCGACAGCGTCGTCGAGATCTGGACGCCAACCAATCACGCAGCTGGCTTCGTGATCGATTCCACCAGGGGCCTGATCGCAACCAGCCATCACGCGGTCGGCGGCGCAACCGCCGTTGAGGTCCAATTCACCTCCGGCAAGGAACGCTTCAAGGTGCCGGGGCGCGTGATCGTGTCCGAGCGCGATCCGGGTGCGGCGGTGGTCTGGATCGATCCGCAGGCGCTGCAGTCGACGCGCGCGATCGATCTCAAGTGCGCGTCAGGGTCCTTTGCGGCCATCAACTACAAGGAGACGGTCACCGCCATCACCGCGTCGATGCTGGCCGGCAAGGAAGTCAGCGACGGCGTCGTCAGCCGCGTGACGCCGCAGGCCGTCTTCTCCGACATGCGCATCGGCAACGACGGCGAGGGCGGTCCGGTCTTCGACGAGAACGGCGCCCTGCTCGGCATCAGCGCCATCGACGATGGCAACCGGGAGGAGCGGCGCCGCTGGAACGAGGCGTGGGTGGTTCCGGCTGAACGCGCCTGCGCGGTAATCGCCACCGCGGTGACGAAGATGGCTGGCGCGACGCCGCCCCTCGCGACGCGTCTGCCGCTTGAACCGCCAACACTGGCCGCTCAGCCGCTGAGAGCCTCGCGGCAGGACGCGGCGGCGTCAGGCGCTGCGGCGAAACCGGCCAGAACGTCGGCGCCGACGGTGTCGTCCTCTGACTTCGACATCACGCTGCTGACGCCGGCGCTGCTGCGCGCCATCGAGCCCGGCGCCTCCGGCGTGCGAGCCGACTTCGGTAACTGGGCGGAGTACGTCAGGGATGTCGATCAGGTGATATTCGTCCGCATCAGCCCGCAGTTCGAGGAAAGCCTGTGGAAGACACTGGCCCGTGGCGCCGCGGCCACGCAAGGAGTCATGCTGCCGCCGCTCAAGAGCCTGACGTCGAACTTCCTCCAGCTGCGCGCCTACTGCGGCGACGCGGAAGTCACGCCGATTCACCCGTTCATCATCGAGCACCGCGTCGCCGAGCGCCCGCCGATCCGCGAGGGCTTCTACGTGTTCGAGCGAGGCGCCTTCGGGCCACAGTGCTCGACGATCAAATTCTCGATGTTCTCGGACAAGGATCCGAAGCAGGCCGACACCAAGGTCATCGATCCCAAGCTATTCGAGCAACTGACGAAGCAATAGCGACGTACAATATCGAGCTGGAATGACCGAACCGGTGATTGTCCCGCGGGCTGAGCACCCGATTTCGCGGCGGGACATCGATTCAGATGCGTTGAAGGTCCTGTATCGGCTCCACGAGTCCGGCGCCGTGGCCTACCTGGTCGGCGGCAGCGTGCGCGACCTGCTCCTGAGCCGGCGTCCGAAGGACTTCGACATCGGCACCTCGGCGCATCCCTACCAGGTCAAGAAGCTGTTCCGGAACTGCTGGATCATCGGCAGGCGCTTCCGCCTCGCCCACGTTCGCTTCGGCCTCAAGACGATCGAGGTCGCGACGTTCAGGAAGATCATCCCCGCAGGCAGCGAGAGCGAGTCCGCCTTCGCTCCCGAGACGTCTGACGAGCTACGGCGGGACAAGCCCGGACCAGAACCGCTGCTGGATCCCGTCGCCCAAGGACGGGCCGATGCCCAGGCCCTGCTCAACCCGAAGCACCCTCACGACAACACGTTCGGCACGCCGGAAGAGGACGCGTTCCGGCGCGACTTCACCATCAACGCGCTGTTCTATGACATCGGCACCTACTCGATCATCGACTACGTCGGCGGCCTGCAGGATCTGAAGGATGGGCTGATCCGCTGTATCGGCGATCCGAACGAGCGCTTCCAGGAAGACCCGGTCCGCATGCTACGCGCGATCGTGATGGCGTCGCGCCTCAACTTCCGGATCGATCGGCCGATCGTCGATGCGATCGCGAAGCATCGCGGCCTGATGGCGACGGCGTCAGCATCGCGGTTGATCGAGGAGTACTACAAGATTCTTCGCTCCGGCTACGCCGAGCTGACGTTTCGCGGCCTCGCCGAACATCGGCTGCTCGAGCCGGTCACGCCGGAGATTCAGCGCGGCGCCAAGAACAAGGCGGTTTGGGACAGCCTCGCGGCGCTCGACGCGTATCGCCGCAAGTTCGAGACCGCGCCGGCGGCGCTGCGTAATCCGATATTGCTCGGCACCCTGCTCCTCCCACTTGGACTGATGCCTCGGCCCGAAAGAACCTTCCGAGAGCACGGAGTCGAAGACGGAGAACACGGAGACGCTCCAGCGTCTGGCAACGAACTGGTGCCGCGAGCGAAGACCAGATTCCGGCGGCCGCCGAAGGAACCGATCCTCAAGATCGGCATGCTGCCGATCGCGCGCGGCGATACCGAGCGGCTGCGGCAGATCCTGTCGCTGCAGGCGCGCATCGCCGACCTCGAAATGTCACCGCGCGCCAAGCGCTCGCTGATGCATCGCGGCCCGTTCGAAGATTCGCTGACGTGGTTCGAGATCCACGGCAACGCGGCGGCGGTGCTCGAACACTGGAAGGGATTTATCGAAGCGCTGGGCGATGAGGCGAAGCATCCGCCCGAAGGCGAAGGCGCCGCGCCGGTTGACGGTGAAGGCGGACCGCGGCGGCGCCGAAGAGGCCGTCGCCGCAGGGGCCGCAGAGGATTCAAACGGCCACCAGAAACCTGATGGCCTGTTGGCCTATCGGCCTATCCGTTCTTCTTCTCGAACTCCTGCATGAACGACACCAGCGCGTCGATGCCGTCTTCCGGGAAGGCGTTGTAGATCGACGCGCGCATGCCGCCGACCGAGCGATGGCCTTTGAGGCCGTCGAGACCGGCGGCGGTCGATTCCTTCACGAACTTGCCTTCGAGGTCTTCGCTCGAGAGCCGGAACGTGATGTTCATACGCGAGCGGCTGTTCTTCTCGGCGGTGCCCTTGTAGTAGCCGCTGCGATCGATCTCGGCGTAGAGCTTCGCGGCCTTGCGCTCGTTGTGCTTGCCGATGGCATCGAGGCCGCCTTCCGCCAGCCCCCACTTCATCACCAGGCCCATCAGGTAAATGCCGAAGCACGGCGGCGTGTTGTACATCGAGCCGTTCTCGGCGTGCACGGCGTAATTAAGCATGGTGTGCAGCGACTTCTGCGAGCGCAGCAACAGGTCCTCTCGGATGATCACCAGCGTCACGCCTGACGGACCAAGGTTCTTCTGCGCGCCGGCGTAGATCAATCCGTATTTCGAGACGTCGATCGGGCGGCTGAACATGTCGGAGGACGTGTCCGCCACCAGTGGAACCTGGCCGACCGACGGCTCGCTTGTCCACTCCGTGCCAAACAGCGTGTTGTTGGTCGTGATGTGAACGTAGGCGGCGTTCGGCGTCAGCTTCAGCTCGTCCTGCCGTGGAATGCGGCCGAAGTTCTCACTCTCGGTTGAGCCGGCGATGTTGACGGTGCCGACGCGCTGCGCTTCCTTGACCGCCTTCTGCGCCCAGGCGCCGGTGACGATGTAGTCGGCGGTGGCGCCCGCGGTCAGCAGGTTGAGCGGCACCATCGAGAACTGCAGCGACGCGCCGCCCTGCAGGAACAGCACCTTGTAGTTTGCCGGCACCTTGCCGAGCGCGCGGACGTCCTGCTCGGTCTTCGCGAGGATGGCCTCGAAGGTTTTCGAACGGTGGCTGATTTCGAGCACCGACATGCCAACGCCGGGGAGGGCAACGAGATCGCGCTGCGCCTCCTCGAGCACGGCAACGGGAAGCACTGCGGGACCTGCCGAGAAATTAAAGACGCGATGGGTCGTGGTGGCCATTGGATTATCCGAGCTTGACGAGTTGCAGGTCGAGGATGTCTGCGCTGCCTGAGTGCATGGCGTCGAGCGCCCGGTTCGACGGCGCGCCGTCGAGATTGATGCGGGCGACGGCGGCATGCGCGCCGTCAAAAATGATGTTCTCGGTCTCCTGAACGTTCAGGTGAGCGACGCGCAAGTACTCGAACACGTGCGCAAGCACGCCGGGCTTGTCGCGATGCCGGACCACCAGCATGTGGGTCGCGGGCGTCTGCTTCGCGAGGTTGACGACGTTCGGGACCTTGCCGGTTTCCTGGTAGGTGCGGATGATGCGGACGGTCTCGTCAGCGATCGCTTCCTGCGCCTGGTTCGTCGACGCGCCGATGTGATGCGTGCCGAACACGCCCGGGCTCGCGCACAGCGTGTCCACGAACGCCGCCGTCGCGCTCGACGGCTCGTTCTCGAACACGTCGAGGCCGACACGAATGCTCTTGTTCTTGACGGCGTCGGCGAGCGCCGCGTAGTCCATCACTTCCGCGCGCGCGGTGTTGACGATGTAGGCGCCGGTCTTGGCGTGCTTCAACAACGCCGCGTTCACGAAGCCCTTGGTGTCCCTGGTCAGGGAGATGTGGATGCTGACGATGTCGGACCGCTGCATCAGCGCTTCGGCAGAATCGACAATCGCGATCCCGAACTCGCCCTGGGCAACAGCCTTGGCTTCGGCATCGGTGGCGAACCGCCGGCTCCAGACCAGCACCGGCATGCCGAACGCCCGCGCCCGCTTGGCGACTTCGCGTCCGATGTGACCGAAGCCGAGCAGGCCGAGCGTCTGCCCCATCAGTCCCTTCGCCTTCGAGTATTCCTTCTTGTTCCAGGTGCCGGCGCGCAGCTCGGCGACGTTGTCGGGAATGCGGCGATCGAGCGCGAGGATCAGTCCCATGGTCAGCTCGGCGACCGCGACCGAATTCTTGCCCGGGCAGTTCGACACGTAAATGCCGCGCTTCGACGCCGCCGCAACGTCGATGGTGTTGACGCCGGCGCCGGCGCGGACGATCAGCGACAAGGCGCCCGCATCCATCATCGCCGCAGTTACCTCGGTGGATCTCACGACCAGGACGGGCGCCTGCGTCTTCTTGATCGCCGCCACCAGCGCGTCGCCGGAGGTTTCCGGCTCGAAGATCACCTCGCAACCGGCCGCCGTGAGCGCGTCGATGCCGGACTGCTCGAACTTATCCGCTACCAGTACCTTCATATCCCTCAAATCAAATGCGAGAGCAAGCCGTCGCGAAGCTTTGGCTCGAACCAGGTCGACTTCGGGGGCATGATGCCGCCCGCGTCGGCGATGCGCATCAGGTCCTTCACGGACACCGGATGCATCGAGAACGCGACCGCGGCCTGTCCGGAATTCACCAGCTTTTCGAGCTCCGTGGTGCCGCGAATGCCGCCGACGAAATCGATGCGCTTGTCGGTGCGCACATCCGTGATCCCGAGCAGCGGCTGGAGGATCGCCGTCTCGAGAACGTCGACATCCAGCCCGTTCGCCGAGGTCTTCAGATGAACGGTGTACCATTCGCCGCTCAGGTACATCTCCACCTGGCCCTTGTCCATCGGCATCGGCGACTTGCCCTTGCGCGTCGGCGCCGTTTTCTCCAGCGCCGCCAGGAAACTCTCCGTCGTCATGCCGTTCAGATCCTTGACGACGCGGTTGTACGGAAGCACCTGCACCTGGTTGTCGGGGAACGCGACTGCGAGCACGCGATCAGCCTCAGATCCAAGGGCTACAGCAGGCGCCGAGCTCCTTTTGGCCGCACGAGCTCTCGCGGCTGACGCCGCCCGGTGATGCCCGTCGGCGATATACAACGCGCCGAGCTTCGCGAAGGCATCGACGATCGCTTGATTTTCGTTCGCCGGCACCTGCCACACCGCGTGGCGCACGCCGTCCGGCGCGGTGAAGTCGAAAATCGGCTCCGTCGCGGCGACGCGAGTCACCACGGCATCGACGTGCTTCGAGGCGCGATAGGTGAGGAACACCGGTCCGGTCTGCGCGCCGATCGCCAGCATGTGCTTGGTGCGGTCGTCTTCCTTGTCCGGCCGCGTCTTCTCGTGCTTCTTGATCAAATCGCGATCGTATTCGTCGATCGAAAAACAGGCCGCAATGCCCGACTGAAGATGGCTCCCCATGTGCAGGCGATAGACGTAGAAGCTCGGGACTTCCTCGACGACGAGCGGCGCTTCGGATCTGAGAGCGGTGAACGCCCTGGCGGCCTGGGCATAGGCCGCATCCGAATGCGGATCGGCGGCGGCGCCCATGTCGATTTCGGGCCGCGACACGTGCAGGAAGCTCAGGGAATTGCCCGAGGCCAATGCTCGAGCTTCGTCGCTGTTGACGACATCGTAAGGCACCGACGCGACCGCGGCGGCAGCTTTCGCAGTGGGGCGCAGCGCGGCGAAGGGATAAACGACCGACATGAATCTTCAATTATAGGTGGTCAGGTAACCAGGTTGTCAGGCCGTCAGGCAGGACTCTTGCAACAGCTGAACTAGCTGGAGGAATGCATGAGTCTTAGTGTGAAACGTTGTCTGACCGGTCTGTCATTTTTGCTCGGTGTCGTACTGTTTTCTGCCACGCCCGCGCTGGCGCAGGATCCGGGCATTCGTGGCGGCATATCGGTCGACCCGGACCAGTTTTATTTCGGCGGGCATCTCGAAACCGCGCCGCTCGTCGATCGGCTTCACTTCCGTCCGAACGTTGAAGTCGGTTTCGGCGACGACCTGACGCTGATCGCGGCGAACATGGAGTTCGTCTACAAGTTCTCGCGCAACCGGGGACTGAATCTCTACGCGGGTGGAGGACCGGCGCTGAACGTCTTCATGTTCGACGGTGCGGGCGACAACGATGCCGAGATGGAAGCCGGCTTCAACGTCCTGGTGGGCGCGGAGACGTCGAAGGGACTGTTCTTCGAGTTCAAGATGGGCGCGATCGATTCGCCGGACTTCAAGTTCGGCGTCGGCTACACCTGGAGGTAAGTAGGATCCGGCTTGAGCCGGATTAATTGTTATTCGCGGCGCGGGCCGCTGCCGGATTGAACAGCAGCGTGAGGTAGCGGTCGCGCTCGCTATTGAAGACGCTCATCAACCCGGCGGGCACCGGCTCGCCGGGTGGCATGTTGCGGTGTTCGATGACGGGGTTGACGTAGCGGCCGTTCTTCTTCAGGCCGTAGTGGAGATGGACGCCGGTCGCGAGCCCGGTTCTCCCGACGCGGCCGACCAGGTCGCCCTGGCCGACACGCGCGCCGGCGCGGACCGCGATCGCCGACAGGTGCAGATACTCGGTCTCGTAGCCATTCGGATGCCGGACCTTCACGGTGCGGCCGCCGCCGTTGGTCCAGCCCGCCAGCGTCACCACACCGGGCGCCACCGATCCGACCGGCGCGCCGGCCGGCGCATAGTAATCAACGCCATTGTGCGCACGCGCGTAGCCGAGGATCGGATGCTTGCGCGAGCTCGAGAACCGGGACGTGATCCGCGGCTCGAACTTCAACGGCGATTTCAGGAAGAACCGCTTCAGCGAGCGTCCGTTCTCGTCGTAGTACCCGGGCGAGCCGTCATCATTCGTAAAGCGGATCGCGCGCAGGCGGCGGCCGTCGTTCACAAACTCGGCGGCGAGAATCGCGCCGTATCCCGACAACTTCCCTTCGCGCGTGTGACGCTCGACGAGGACGCGGAACTTGTCGCCCGGCTGCAGATCCGAATTGAAGTCGATCTCGCCCGAGAACACGTCGGCCATGCCGAGCGCCAGCTCGATGCGCTCACCGGCCTTGTCGATCGCCGCTGACAACGAATTGGTGTCGCGATTGATGTCGCCTTCAACGGCGACGACGGTGGTCTGTTTCGGGATGCGCTCGACGGTGGTGATGAATCGCGGCGCGCCTTGCAGCGACGCGCGCTCGACGGTCAGCCGCTTGTCGGCGTCGATCTCGTACTCGAAGCGGCGAACGCGGCCGTCGAGCAGGCGATCGATTGCATAGGGCTGGCCCGCGCGCAGCTTCCGCACGTCCATCGCCGACGCGATCGACGACACCAGCGCCGGCGTATCGGCGCCCTGGATCATGTGGCTCTCGAAGAGGTGCGCAATCGTCGTCCGCGCGGGCACGAACCCGATCAGGTAATCCGAGTCCTTCGCGAGCGTCACGTCGGTGGCCCGGCGTACAGTCTCGGCCGGGTCGGCGGCCGACACCATCCAGAAGGCCGACGACAGCGCCACGACGAACAGGCCGATGGCCGGAATTACGAACTGTTTGCGCATCCTCTTACTTCCTCGGGATCGGTACCACCAATTGCGCAGTACTGCCCGGATCGATTTTGACGGCCTGTGAGACTTTTCGGCCGCCGAGCTCGAGCACAACAGTATGAGTGCCCGCCGGCAGATTTGGAATCGTCGCCGGGGTCGTCCCCCGCGGCTGGCCGTCGATGGTCACCCGGGCGCCGGTCGGGTTGCTCCTGATCTCGAGCGAACCGGTCGCGATGACGCCTTGCATCTCGATGTACTGAGAGGTCTGCACGCCCGCGGTGATCGTCAGCGGGATGACCCGCGGCTCGGCCTTGCCGACCTGCACCTCGAGCACGTGGGGACCCGAAGGCAACCGGACCGTCACCGGCGTTCGGCCGACGTCCTTGCCATCGACCTTGACGATTGCGCCGTCAGGCCGCGACGTCACGGCGAGCTCGCCTTCGCCCTCGCGCAGCCCGCCGCCGCCGCCGGTATCTCTCGTCGCCAGCCAGCCCACCACCCCGAGCAACAGGAGGACGACGGCCGCCATGGCCAGCAGGGGTAACCTGGTCCCCTTCTTCTCGACCGGCTCATCTGAAATCGAGTACGCGGACGGTGCCGGCGCCGCCTGCTGTGCGTACGCCGGTTCGGGCGCCGGCTCTTCGTATCTCGGCGCTTCCTGCGCCGGTGCTTCCTGTGCCGGTTCTTCGTATACCGGTGCGTCTTGTGCCGGTTCCAGAGCTGCTGGTGCTTCTTGTGCCGGTTCTTCTTTTTCGGGTACTGGCGCCTGGTATGCCGGTACTTCTTCTACTTCACGGACGGGGGGGCTGTACGAAGCGATTTGCGCGGCAATCGGATCGGCTTCCTCGACGACGGGTGGCGCTACCCACGCAACCGGCTCCGGCTCGGGCTCCGGTTCAGGTTCGACAGTCTGCGTGGCCGCCGTCGCTCGCTCTATTGCAGCTGCGGCTTCAGCCGCGGCGGCGGCCGCGGCGGCGCTCTTCTCGAGAGCGCGGGCGCGGTCACGCTCATGTTCCAGCTCACGCTGGCGCTCCTGTTCACGCTTGCGTTCCTGTTCGCGTTCACGCTCGCGCGCTTGTTCTCGCTCGCGCTCCTGCTCGCGGAGGCGGTCCAACTCGAGTGCGCGCTGGCGCTCCTGTTCGCGAAGGCGCTCCATTTCCCCCGCGCGTTCCTTCTCGAGCTCGCGGAGGCGCGCCAGCTCCTGCTCTCGTTCCCGTTCGCGCTCCTCGTCCTGCTGGCGCTCGAGCTCTTCCTGCTGCTGGCGTTCGAGCGCTTGCTGGCGTTCGAGCTCTTGTTGCCGCAGGATCTCGGGGTCTGGCGCCGGCTGTGGCTTCCTGGCCTCGAGCCGGCCACCAACGTTCGCCACCCACTCCTCGAGCTTCGCGGTCGACGTGACGTACGACCGATCGCTCGCGAGCACGGATTCAAACGCGAGTTGCGCTTCCGAGGGCGCCTGGAAGGCGGTGCGCGCGTCGCACTGCAGCGCGCGCTGCAGCCACGTTGAAAACGCCGGTGACAGCGGCGAGGCCTTGCCGTCGCGGTGTTCCGTCAGCCCCTCGATGAGCGGTTGCGGCGCCGGGTATTCCTCGGCAGCCAGCACGCGGCCAAGCAGCAGTGACAAGGCGACCACGCCGATCGCGTTGGCATCGGCGCGCTGATTCGATCGCGGGAGTCCGGCCGACGGCGGCATCGCCACGCGCAGCTCGCGCCACAACCGATCGCGGCCGATGTTCAGTTTTTCAAGGGCCGGTCCGAAGGCATGCTCGGCGATCACGAGCCGCGATTGCGGCGTCACGATCAGCCGTTCGACAGCGAGCGTGCCGATCGCGGCTTCACGATTGTGCCGTCCGTAGAGTGCGACGGCGGGCAGCAGCTGGCGCAGGATGCCGATCACGACGGTGATGTCGACAGGAATATCCGCGCCGCTCGATTCGTTGAGCAGCTCCGAGACACGCCAGCCCGGTGTGTAGTCGGAGACGAGCTCGAGGCGATCCGCGGACGGCCGATCGAGCCGGCGCAGGTGGACGTAAGAAGCGTGGCGGACCGCGGCGAAGCGGGCGACACGCTCGCCGACCGTGGTTACGAAACCGGAATGCTCGACGAGCTGGGGCGCAAGATCGAGAAGCTCGACCTCGTCTCCAGTCTCGGAGTCGGTGCCAGTGGTGCGGCGGCCAAATCCGTCCACTGCCGTATCGGGGGCGTTTACCAAGGGCGCACTCGAATCATCAGGTGCAACGGGCCTTCCACCGCGTCTCGGAATGGCCGCGGTAATGGTAAACCGAAGCAGCCAAGACAGTTAGATAAATCGGACCTCTCCTGTCAGATCGGTAAGTTACACTGCAATCGTTGGAAATTGCTGTTTTGGTCGTCGTCGCGCTGGTGGCCGGCTTTACGGCCGGCTGGCTGCTCGCGTCGCGCGGCCGCGCCTCCCAGCAAGATCAATTGCGCGACGCCTTCCAGGCGCTCGCCGCCACCGCGCTCAAGACCAACACCGATGAGTTCCTGAAACTGGCCGATCAGAAGATCGGCAACGTGCACAAGGAAGCGGCGTCCGATCTCGGCAAGCGCCACCAGGAGCTCGACTCGCTGGTCGCGCCGATCCGGGACACGCTCGCGCAGGTCGGCATCAAGCTCAACGAAGTCGAGCGGCAGCGGATCAGCGACAGCGCGGGCATCAGGACCACGCTCGAAGCCGTGCAAGTGGCCAATCAGAGACTCGAGCACGAGGCGCACAGCCTCGTCAAGGCGCTGCGCACGCCGAACGTGCGCGGGCGCTGGGGCGAAGTGCAGCTGCGGCGCGTCGTCGAGCTGGCCGGCATGGTCGAGTGCTGCGACTTCGAGGAACAGCCGACGCTGTTCAGCGACACCGGGCAGCGCTATCGGCCCGACGTGACCATTCGTTTGCCGGGCGGCCGCACCGTCGTCGTCGACGCGAAGGTACCGCTCGAGGGCTACCTCAACGCGCAGGAAGCCACGGACGAAGCGGCGAAGGCGAAGTTCATGACCACGCATGCGCGCCAGGTGCGCGATCACATGCAGAAGCTCGGCTCGAAGGCGTATTGGGAGCAGCTCGGGTCGTCGCCCGAAATGGTCGTGATGTTCCTGCCGGGAGAATCGTTCTTCCAGGCGGCGCTGAACGAAGACGTCTCGCTGATCGAGTTTGGCGTCGAACACAAAGTGTTTCCCGCCAGTCCGATCACCTTGATCGCGCTGCTGCGGGCGGTCGAGCACGGCTGGCGTGAAGAGCGCATCGCCAAGAACGCCACCGACATCAGCGAGCTCGGCAAGGAGCTGTACAACCGGGTCGCGACGATGACGGGCTACCTGGAGGACCTGCGGGGCCGGCTCGACGGCGCCGTGCAGTCGTACAACAAGGTCGTCGGCTCGTTCGAGGGCCGCGTGCTGGTCCAGGCGCGCAAGTTCCGCGATCTCGGCGCCTCAACGGCGGAAGACATTCCCATCCAGGAGCAGATCACCACGGCGCCGCGCGCGATCCAGGGATTCATCGAGCTCACCGACGAGAACGGCACCGCCGTCAAGTCCGTCAACGGAGATCATTCATGACTCGACTCGCACTCACTGCCGCCTTGCTGCTCACGGTCGCGACACTCGCCCACGCGCAGAAACCAGAGGCGACGTCGCTCTCGGGCACGCCGTTGATGATCCCGGCGACGATCGCCAACCAGCAGAAGCTCGAAGCCGACCTGGCGCAGGCGCAGAAGACGCTGGCGGCGAACCCCAAGGATGCGGAAGCGATGATCTGGGTGGGGCGCCGGTTCGGCTACCTGTGGCGATTCAACGACGCGATCGCGATGTTCTCGAAAGGCATCGCGATGCATCCCGACAACCCGAAGTTCTACCGCCATCGCGGCCATCGCTACCTCAGCGTCCGGCAATTCGCCGCGGCGCAGGCCGACTTCGAGAAGGCGGCGCAGTTGATCAAGGGCAAACCCGACGAGATCGAGCCGGATGGCGCGCCGAACCCCGCGGGCCAGCCGCGCAGCACGCTGCAGTTCAACATCTGGTACCACCTCGCGTTGTCGCATTACCTGCAGGGTAACTACGCAAGGGCCTACGACGCCTGGGTCGAGTGCATGAAGGTGTCGAAGAACGACGACTCGATCGTGGCGACGAGCGACTGGATGTGGATGTCGCTGATGCGTCTCAATCGCAAGGCCGACGCAGCGAACGTGCTCGAGCGCATCACGCCGAAGATGGACATCCTCGAGAACACGGCGTATCACCGCCGCTTGCTGATGTACAAGGGCCTCGAGAAACCGGAAGCGCTTCTCGATACCGCGAGCCCGGACCCGACGCAGATCGCCACGCAGGGCTACGGCGTCGCGAACTACTACCTCGTGACCGGCGATGCCGCGAGAGCGCGGCAGGTGTTCGAGAAGATCGTCTCGGGCGCGGGGTGGAATGCGTTTGGATTCATCGCCGCCGAAGCGGATCTGCGCCGAATGAAATAGTGCCAAAAATTGGCAGTTCCACTTTCAGATCCGTAATCGATTTCGACGTGCTACCGGCCACAAACGCGAAATAACAGGGGTTTTTGTGTGGCAGTCGCCTTGCTCAATGTGTTGGCGATGTCATCCTCACACTCCGTCAGAATCGGCGTCGCGTGCCCCGTCCCCGGTGAACGAGCCACGTTTCTCGAATGGCTGACACACGCAGGCTACGAGCCGGTGCCGATGCTCACGCTCGACACCATCGCGCGTGATTTGACGACGCGACCGATTGAGGCGCTGATCGCGGATGTGACGCTCGTCAAGAAAGACACGCTCGCACACCTCGTGAAGGCGCTCGGCCCGAACCGCCCGGTGATCCTCGTCGGGCTTCCGAAGGACAAGATCGAAGACGTGCCGCGCGACGCGACGTGGCTGCCTCGGCCGGCGACGCGCGATACCTTCCTGCTGTCGATCGCGCTGGGCCTTGCCGAAGGCCGGCCGGCGCGCCGCTCGCCGCGCACGGTCGTGCCGAAAATGCTGTCGCTGGTCGACGGCATCACGTCGAAGGTCGTTGACGTGAGCCAGGAAGGCGTGCGCCTCGAGATCACCGGCTCAGCTACGGCGTCGCTGCCGCCTTATTTCACGTTGAAGGTCCCGGGGTTCGGCGTGGCGACGAAAGTGAAGCGCGTGTGGGTCGCAATGCCGGCGCAGGGATCGATATGGTGCGGCGGCATCCTCGAGAAGCAAAGCGAAAAGTCGGCGATCACCTGGACGCATTTCATCTCGAACGCGCACAACACCGGCAAGATCATCGTCGAGACGAGCGCGCGGATCTAGG
>JAYWEJ010000202.1:0-20995 GCA_043779345.1 Acidimicrobiia bacterium
CTTCGCTGTAGCGCGCCAGCACCGCGTCGTGCTCCGCTTCGCCGAGGTTGGCGTCGCCGAGGCGCGCTTCGAGATCGTGCATCTCCGCCTTGAGATCGAGCAGCGGCTGGAACGCGAGGCTGGCTTCGGCGACGACCGTGCGGCCGGTGTGCGAGAGGCCGTCCTGCGGAAGATAGCCGAGGGTGAGCGCGTTGGGTTTCTGGATCAGGCCGGCGTCGGGCTCGTCGAGCCCGGCGAGCATCTTGAGGAGCGTCGTCTTACCCGCGCCGTTCGGTCCGCACAAGCCGACGCGATCGCGATCGCCGACCTGCCACGTGACGTGCTCGAGCAGGGTCTTCTCGCCGAAGGCCTTGGTGACGTCTTGGAGTTGGAGCAATTACTCGCCGAGCGCCCGAGCCGCAGCCGCCAGAACCTGGGGCACGCGGAACGGTTTGGTCAGGTACCCGGCAACGCCGAGATTCACCGCCTCGATCGCGCTCGACTCAGTGGAGAAGCCCGTGATGATGATCACCGGCAGATCCGCTTTCAGCCGCTTGGCCTCGCGGATCAGCGTCAGGCCGTCCATGCCCGGCATCTTGAGGTCGGCGATCAGCAGGTCGTAGTTGCCGAGGCGCAGGCGCTCGAGCGCGGCACGGCCATCCGGCGCGGTGTCGACGTCATATTCGGCGAGGGCCAGCGTCTTCTGCAACAGCTCACGAATGCTCGACTCGTCGTCCACCACCAGGACGCGGCTGCGACCGTCGCGGGCCTGCGGCCGGTCGGTCAGGGTCGCCGACGGCGATCGTTCGCCGCGCGGGCGCTGGGTGTCCAGCCAGGCGTCGATATCCCGTTTGCGGAACCGCCACTGCCGCCCGACGCGGACCGCCGGAATTTTCCCGGCCTTAATCAGCCGGTACACGGTCCGGAGGTTGACCTGGAGGTACTCCAGGACCTCTTCTGTCGTCAGGAAAATTTCGTCGTTAGGAAAGTTCACGCCCACTAAGTATCTCTGAAATCGGTATCTTACCCCATCGGCCGTCCTGACCGACTTTCAGGCCGGGGCCGGAGTCTTAGACAATAGCGTGCACGTTCCGCGAAACTGATCGCAATGGTTGCGACCGACGAAGAGCTCGTCGCCAGGTCCATGGATGGCGACGTCGATAGCTTCAACCAGCTCGTTTTACGCTGGGAACGGCCGATCTACGCCTTGGCGTACCGCGTCATCGGCCGGGACGAGGACGCACGGGACGTCGCCCAGGAAACCTTCCTCCGGGCCTTCCGGGCCCTCCCGGGATTCAAGGGACAGGCGAAGTTCTCGTCCTGGCTCTACAGAATTGCGCTGAATCTCTGCCGGGACTGGATCCGCCGGAAGAAGCGCACGCCCTTAGTGGAAATGCCCGAGGGCGTTGACATCGCCGAGCTCGCCTCCGAGCAGGGACCGGTTGAGTCGATCGAGGACCTGGTCGCGCGGCAGGAAATGAGCCGCATCGTCGCCGAAGGCATGAAGCTGCTGCCGGACGAGCAACGCACCGCGATCGTGTTGAAGGAGTATCACGGCCTGACGTTCCAGGAAATCGCCGACTTGCAAGGCTGCCCGTTGAGCACCGTGAAGACCCGCCTGTATCAGGGACTCTCGGTGCTGCGGCGTCATCTGGAAAGCCGCGGTATGACGAGTTATGAGAGTGACAAGAGATGATGAGCAACAAATTTACGTGTGACGACAAACAGACGCTGGTCTCGTACGTCTATGGCGAGATCGATCACGAGACGCGGCAGATCGTCGAAGCGCACCTTACGGCGTGTGCCGAGTGCTCGGCGGAAGTGACCGCGCTTGGCGACGTTCGCTCCGAGCTCGGCCTGTGGGTGGCGCCGAACGTCGAGCTCGACTTCACGATCGTCAAGAAGTCGGCGCTGCCGCCGGCCACCGTGCTGCGCCCGGCGCGCTGGTGGAGCACCGTGCCGGCATGGGCGCAGGCCGCCGCCGCGATCCTCGTGCTCGCCGCGGGCGCCGCGATCGCCAACGTGCAGGTGACGTCCGGACCGGAAGGTTTTTCGGTGAGGACCGGATGGATGACACCGCCGGCGCCGCCAGCCCTGAGTGAGCCGTTCGACGGCCAGGCCGTTGAACGGCGAGTCGAACGGGCGCTGGTGTCGCTCGAGCAGCAGCTGCGCAACGAAATCCGGACGACGCGCGAACCGGAAACGCGCGTCGCCGCGCGCCCGCCGGTGGACGACGCGACGATCCGGCGGGTTCAGCAGTTGATCGCCGACGCCGAGCAGCGCCACGAGCGCGAGCTGGCGATGCGCTTTGTCGAGTTCACGCGCGACATCAACATGCAGCGCCGCGCCGATCTCCAGAACATCGGCCGCGGCATGGTCGGCTACGAAGGACAACTCCAGCGTCAACGCCAGACGATCAACAACCTGATTCGCGTCTCCGCGACGCCACAGCAATAGCCAGGAGCGAAGAGTACGAGCCATGAAGAAGCAGATCACCACGTCGATTGTTCTTGCTGCGATCGCGTTGGCCGCGCCGGTGGCCGCGCAGGATGCGCCGGCCGCCGCTCCCGAACAGCAGATCCAGGCGCCGGTCCTCGCACCGCCGCCGCCGGCACCGCTGCCGGCACCGCCTCCCAAGCCCATCAACATGGACGAGATGCGCCGTCACATCTACGTGATGGAAGGCGCGCTCGCGCAGGCGGTCGATTTCGGCGCCAAACAGCTCAACCGCCAGATCCTTGCCGTCATGCCCGGCTTGTTCATGCTGGAAGGCGAGGCGCGCGCCCGCGGCGTGCATCTCGACGGCTACGGGGTGTTCTTCGACGTGCGCGTGCCGATGATGCGCCAGAGCATGGTGTGGAGCCTGCGCATGATGCTCGATAACGATGACGCCGCCAATCAGGCGGCGCTCAACGATCTCCGCAAGTACATGCAGGGTGTCACCGATCCGAACACGCGCGCGTCGATGGAGAAAGCCGTCCGGCAGCTCGAGCGCCAGAACGCCTCCGGCCTGCCGCGCGATGCGCAGGTCGCGCCCGGCATCATGATGCCCGACCCGTCCAACCCCGCGGTCGGCGCGGCGACGGCCACCGGCATTTCGAATTCACGTCCGGCGGCCCTGCCGCCGGCTGAGAGCATCTGGGCGAAGGATCCGAATCGCGCGTATACCGAGGCCGTGACGAAGGCGCTCGTCGACGCGATGATCGACTACAGCACGCCGATGAACATCGGCACCGAGCAGTGGCTGACGGTGGCGGCGCGCGACGACGAGGGCCGCAATGCGCTGGCGCCGCAGGATCCGCTCGAAGAGGTCGTGACGATGATTTACAGGATCAAGGGCAGCGACCTGCAGCTCTATCGCACCGGCAAGCTCGATCGCGACGAGGTCCGCAAGCGCGTCCAGGTTACGCAGTTCTAGCGATCAGCAATCTAAGACCAGCAATCTAAGACCTGAAATATTGATTTCGGTGTCTTACAATCAGCATATGGCCTTTCCACTTCGCGCCCTGGCGCTCGGCTCCATCGCGGTTGCGGCCCTGGTCTCGATCAGCTGTGGCGCCTCGGTGGACGCCGTCGCCTCGCTCGAACCCATCGACGTCGTCACCGGGTGGTACGACGACGGCAT
The DNA here is from genome assembly GCA_043779345.1 of Acidimicrobiia bacterium. Lineage (GTDB taxonomy): Bacteria > Acidobacteriota > Vicinamibacteria > Vicinamibacterales > UBA2999 > 12-FULL-67-14b. Next base: position 3,605 of record JAYWEJ010000202.1, read on the forward strand.
CATGGGTGACGGCAAGAACAAGCTGGTGCCCAGCGTCACGATGAAGCTGCGCAACAAGACCGACAAAGAGCTGAAGTCGATCCAGATCAACGCGATCTTCCGCCGCGTCGGCGAGCCGGAGATGTGGGGCGAGTATTTCGGCTGGGCGATTCCGCGCACCGAGCCGCTGGCGGCCGGCGCCGAGACCAAGGCGCTGGTGATGCGCGGGACACTCGGCTACACCGGCGACCAGCCGCGCATGCAGATGCTGCAGAACCAGCAGTTCGTGGATGTCAAGGTCGAGATTTTTCTCAAGCAGGGATCGCAGGTCCTCGCGAAGCTCGCCGAGTACCCGATTCAGCGGCAGCTAATCACGCGCTAGCACATATAATCCGGGGCGATGACGAGCCCCGGACCATCCATTCTCGAACGCCGCCTCGGTCCGCTCGACGGCGCCGCGATCATCGTTTCCAATGTCATTGGCGGCACCATCCTGTTTGCGCCGCCGTTCATGGCCGGGCTCGTGCCGAACCCCTGGCTGTATCTCGGCTTGTGGGTGGCCGGCGGCGCGCTGGCGTTCGCCGGGGCGATGGCCTACGCCGAGCTCGCGGCGCTGCGCCCGAAGGCGGGCGGCGAATACGTCTATCTCGACGCCGCCTACGGACGCGTCGCCGCATTTCTTACCGGGTGGACGTCGTTTGTCGCGGGTTTCGCCGGCGCGATTGCGGCCAATGCTTTCTTCATCCCGATTTACCTCGCGCGATTCATTCCCGGCGTCGACAACCAGACGCCGATCTTCACCATCCCGCTGCCGTACGTGCCGTTGACCATTTCCACGCACACGCTGGTGGCGGTGGCGTCGGTCTGGCTGCTGGCGGCGATTCACATTATCGGCGTCGGGCCGGGCCGCGTCATGATGAACGTCCTGGCCGCGCTCAAGGTCGCCGCCTTCATGCTGTTCGTCCTCGCGGGTTTCGCGTTTGGCACCGGAGCGTTCTCGAACGTCACGGCCGCGGGCGGCAGCGTGACCACCGGCAACTGGCTGTTCGCATTCATCCCGGTCATGCTCGCGTATTCGGGCTGGAACGCCTCGGCGTACGTTGCGGAAGAAATCCGCGACCCCGGACGCAACCTGCCGCGCTCGCTGGCGATCGGCACGCTGGCCGTGATCGCGGTCTACTTCGGCATCAACCTGCTGTATCTCTACGTGTTCTCGATCACCGAGCTGGCGGCACTGCAGGGCAGCGTCCTCGACGTGGTCGCCGATCGCCTGCTCGGTTCCGGCGCCGGCCACGTCATGGGCCTCGTCGGCCTGGTCAGCCTGCTCGCCAGCAACAGCGCCATGACGTTCGCGGGCCCGCGCGTGTATTTCGCGATGGCGCGCGACAAGGTGTTCTTCGACGCGGCGTCGAAAGTGCATCCCACCTACAAGACGCCGGCCTTCTCGATCGTCGCGCAGACGGGGTGGGCCTCGCTGCTGATCCTGACCGGCAGCGGCAACGCGCTGATCACCTATACCGGGTTCTCGATCACGCTGTTCCTCGGCATCGCGGTGTTCGCGCTGTTCGTGCTGCGCTGGCGCGAGCCGAACGCGCCGCGGCCGTTCAGGGCGTGGGGGTATCCGATTGCGCCTGCGATCTTCACGATCGCCTGCTTCGTCATCCTGGCGAACGCGCTGTATACGGATCTGGTGAAGCCTCTCATCGACGGCAACCCGGAAACCGGGCTCGGGCCGTCGGCCTGGGGCTTCCTCGTCATCGGACTGGGGTTGCCGGTTTATTACTTCTTCGCGCGCCGGAAGTAAGGGGGCCATCATGCGACTGCTTGCCGCCACGTTCATTGTGTTGCTTGCCGTGGAACTCTCCGCACAGGCGCCGCGTCCGCCAGAGACGATGGCAATGTATCTCCAGGGGCGATACAACACGCTGAAGCGGAACATGACCGGCGCGGCGGAGAAGATGCCGGCCGAACATTTCAGTTTCCGGCCGACCCCGGACGTTCGCACCTATTCCGAGTTGTTCGCGCACACCATCGATACGCAGATCTACTTCTGCAACCTGGTCAAGGGTGGCGCCAATCCGATCGCCGGGAAAAATCTCGAGAAGAGCGTCACCGACAAAGCCGGCGTCGTGCAAATGGTGAAGGATGGCTTTGCCTACTGTGACGACGTGTTCGCCGGCCTGACCGACGAGAAGCTCGCGAGCATGCTCACGATTGGGACGGCGCCGAAGACCTACCAGAGCGCGGCGGGGAACCAGGTGACGTTCGTCGTCGTGCACGGCAACGAGCACTACGGAAATCTCGTGACCTACATGCGGATGAAGGGGATCGTCCCACCCTCATCCGCACAATAGGTGTTCGGTTCTACGGCCGCAGCCTGAGATCCTCGCGCAAGGTGATGGTGCGGCCGGGCTGCACCATCACGTCGAGCTCGAGATCCTCGTAGCCGGGCATGCGGATCTCGATCTTGTGTCCGCCGGCGACCACGCGCAGCGACTGGAACGCGCCGTCGAAGTCATCGACGATACCGGCGTAGTAGCCGTCGATGAAGACCTGCGCGTCGCGCGGCCGCATCTTCAGGCGGATGGTGCCGACGCCATCGGTTGCGTATGGCAACGCTGAGTACGGGTACGAGCCGGGGGCGTAGCCCCACGTGTGTCCGTTGTAGCCGTAGTAAAACGGATTCGGTCCGACACCGCCGTAATAGCCGAAGTTCGAAAAGCCGACCGATCCGTAAATCAGCGACCACGGCGCGTAGCCGATCGGACTCCAGCGATAGTATCGCCGCGCCCAATCGTCGTAGTGCACCGGCGCGTAGTGTCCGCGATGCGACGACCCGATGTTGATGTTGACCCTCGGCCAGTCGCGCGAGCCGTAGACGGCGCGGTTGTTCCGTCCGTAGTCGTTGGCCGTGCTGGTGTAGCTCGGGTTGTCACGCGGGACGGCGTAGCGTTGACGCTCGCGTTCGTTGGTGCCGCCCTCGGCGCGCCGCTCCTCGGGCCGGCTCTCGGCGCGGCGCTCCGCGGGGCGGCTGGTGGCGGTGGTGGTTCGATCGCGATCGCCGCCACTGCGGTTGTCACCGCCGGATTTCGCGGTAGCGGTCTGACCGCCGCCGCTTTCACGCGGGCTGTAGCCGCGGCCTTTCTTGGCTTGTTCGCTGCTCGAAATGGCCGGGGAGGCAAGACAGATCGCGAGCAGAGGGATCGCGACACGCAACTTCATACGTGCTCCTACGGGGGCGCTGGCAGCGCGGACTGGCACCTCCAGCGTAGCACTTTTCCGGCGCCGCCGACCGCCGGCCCTCCCGACCCTCTATGAGACACTACAGGGATGGAGTCGACCTTCCACGCGACCACCATCCTGGCGGTACGCCAGGACGATCGCGCAGTGCTGGCCGGCGACGGGCAAGTGACCCTCGGCAACACCGTCGTCAAGCAGAAGGCGCGCAAGATCCGCCGGCTCTATAACGACAGCATCCTGGCCGGCTTCGCCGGATCGGCGGCCGATTCGTTCGCGCTGTTTGCGCGGTTCGAATCGAAGCTGGAGCAGTATCGCGGCAACCTCGAACGCTCGGCGGTCGAGCTCGCGAAGGACTGGCGCACCGATCGCGCGCTGCGCCGTCTCGAAGCGATGCTCGTGGTCCTCGACAAGCGATCGATGTTTCTGCTGTCCGGCACCGGCGACCTGATCGAGCCGGACGAGGGCATCATCGGCATCGGGTCCGGCGGCGCGTTCGCGCAGGCCGCCGCCAAGGCGCTGGCGCGCCATACCGCCCTCGGGCCGCGCGAGATCGCGCAGCACGCCATGACGATCGCCGCCGAGATCTGCATTTACACCAACGCCAACCTGACGATTGAAGAACTGTGATGATCTCACTGCCCGAGCGCACCACCACCGGGATTGATTCGCTGACGCCGCGGGAAATCGTCGCGGAGCTGGACAAGTACGTCGTCGGGCAGGCGAAGGCCAAGCGCGCGGTGGCGATCGCGCTCCGCAACCGCATGCGGCGCCAGAAGCTGCCGCCCGAGCTCGCCGAAGACGTCGCGCCGAAAAACATCCTGATGATCGGGCCGACCGGCGTCGGCAAGACCGAGATCGCGCGGCGCCTCGCCAAGCTCGCGCACTCGCCGTTCATCAAGGTCGAAGCCTCGAAGTTCACGGAGGTCGGCTACGTCGGCCGCGACGTCGAGTCGATGGTCCGCGATCTCGTCGAGCTCGCGGTCAACATGGTCCGCGAAGAGCGCATCGACGAGGTCACCGCCAAGGCGGAGCTCAATACCGAGGAACGGCTGCTCGATCTGCTGCTGCCGCCGCGGCCGGCGGCGCCGGACGAGGATCCGGGGCGCGTGCGCGACGAAATGAGCGGCACCCGGCAGCGGATGCGCGAGCAGCTGCGCGACGGCAAGCTCGACGATCGCATGGTCGAAGTCGACGTCCAGGAAAAATCCTTTCCGTCGATCGAGCTGATCACCGGCTCGTCGATGGAGGACGTCGGCGTCAACCTGCGCGACATGATGCCGGGCCTCTTCCAGGGACGGTCGAAGCGCCGCCGCGTCACCGTCGCCGAAGCGCGCGAGCGGTTGCTGTCGGAAGAAGAGCAGAAGTTGATCGACATGGACGCGGTGTCGAGCGCCGCGGTCGAGCGCGTCGAGCAGGCCGGCATCATTTTCGTGGACGAGATCGACAAGATCGCCGGCCGCGAAGGCAGCCACGGCCCCGAGGTCAGCCGCGAAGGCGTGCAGCGCGACATCCTGCCGATCGTCGAGGGCACCACCGTCAACACCAAGCACGGGATGGTGCGGACCGATCACATCCTGTTCATCGCCGCCGGCGCGTTCCACGTGTCGAAGCCGTCGGACCTGATTCCCGAGCTGCAGGGCCGCTTTCCGATCCGCGTCGAGCTCGATGCGCTCGGCCAGGCGGAGTTCGTGCGGATCCTGACCGAGCCGCGCTCCGCGCTGATCAAGCAGTACATGGCGCTGATGGCCACCGAGGGCGTCGACCTCAGGTTTACGGAAGACGGCATCGCGACGATTGCGGAGTTTGCGACGATCGTGAACGAGCGCACCGAGAACATCGGCGCGCGCCGCCTGCACACGGTGATGGAGCGGCTGCTCGACGAAGTGTCGTTCGAGGCGCCGACCCTTCAGGAAAAGCTGGTGACGATCGACGCGCCCTATGTGCGCCGCATGCTGGCGGACATCGTGAAGAACGAAGACCTCTCCCGCTACATATTGTGACCCATTCGACTTGCGTGGCCGCGTCGCAGCCGCGCCCACGCTCGCTCAGGGCAAGGCGCATCGCGATCCTCACGCTGGCGCTGGTCGCCTCGGCATGCGGAAAGAAAGGCCCGCCTCTGGCGCCGTTCGTGCGCGTGCCGGCGGTGGTCACCTCCGTCACGCCGCAGCGCGTCGGCGGCGACGTCTACCTCGCGTTCAAGATCCCCGAGACCAATGCCGACGGGCAAAAGCCCGCCGCCATCGCCGCCATCGAGGTCTATGCGATCACGTCGCTGGCGCCTCCGGCGACCGAGGCGCAACGCGAGCTGGCCACGCTGATTGCGACGCTGCCGGTGCGGCCGATGCTCGCCGAGATTCCGGTGCCGGCGAATGGATCGCCGCCGCCGCCAATTCCGCTCCCGCCGGGCGTCGATCGCGGCGCCGCGGTCGTCGTAAAAGAAGCGCTCACGCCGGAGACGCGGGTCGCGGTGGCGTTACCCGTCGAGACACCGGCGATGGTGGCGCCGGACCCCGTGGCAGTCGAGGCGCCGTTCGGCCCGCTCGTCGCGCCCGCGCCGGCCACCATGCCGCGCCGCCATTACTTCGTGATTGGGAAAAGCGCGCGCGGCCGCGAGAGTGTGCCGTCGACGCCGGTATCGGTGCCGTTCGACGCCGGCAGCTCGGCGCCAGGCACGCCCGTCATCACCAGCACCGCCACCGACATGACGATCACGTGGCCGCCGTCGCCCGATGCGCGCACCTCGACGTGGTTGCTGCCGTCCGCCTCCGCTCGCGAAACTTCGGGCGAGCTACGGCGTGACCTCGCCGTAGCGGCCTCCGGCCGCGTAGGCGGGCCGCCGCAGGACGCCGTCGGCGCGAACGCGACACCATCCAACACCTCGCCGAAAGTGTTGCCGCCGCTGACCGCGAAGTCGCTCGGCTTCAACACCGAGGCGACCCGGTATCACGTCTACGACGTCACGTCGCCGTCCGCCTCCGCTCGCACAGAATCAGGCGAGCTACGGCGAGACCTCGCCGGAGCGGCCTCTGGCCGCGAAGGCGGGCTGGTGCCGGTTGACCCGGACCCGTTTGCGATCGCGATGCCGGCGCCACTCACGCCCGCGCCGGTCGCGGAGACCGAGTTCGTGATCAAGGGCGTGACGTTCGACGCCGAGCGCTGCTTCGAAGTGCGGCCGGTCGATCAAGTGCCGGGCGCGCTGGTGATCGGGCCGGCGTCGCCGAAGACCTGCGTCATACCGAAGGACAGCTTCCCGCCCGCCGCGCCGGGGTCGCTGGCCGCGATTGCCGGCGCCGGCGTGATCAACCTGATCTGGGACGCCAACGCCGAGAGCGATCTCGCCGGCTACCTCGTGTTGCGCAGCGAAGCGCCAGGTGACACACTGCAGCGGCTCACACCGGAGCCGGTGGCCGTGACGTCCTATCGTGACGAGAGCGTCCGGCCCGGCACGCGTTACGTGTATGCCGTGATCGCAGTCGATCGCGCCGGCAACACCAGTCCGCAATCAAACCGCGCCGAGGAAACCGCGCGGCAATAACAGGCCAACGGGCCAACAGGCGAACGGGCCAACAGGGAGCTGATGGATCGCATTTACAGAATCAAGCAGGGAGCCGGCGGACGACCCGCGATCGAGCGCGACGGTCAGCTGCATTGGCTCAAGGGCGAGCTCTTTGGCAAATACGAATTGGGCGACCCGGTGCCGTCAGGCTCGCCGCATCGGTTCCTCGCGCCGGTGATGCCGTCGATCGTCGTGTGCATCGGCTTGAACTACAAGGATCACGCGGCGGAGATGAACAAGAAGCTGCCCGCCGAGCCGCTGGTGTTCCTGAAACCGCAAAGCTCGGTGATCGGTCCCGAGGACGATATCCGGATCCCCTCGTGGGCCGGCCGCATCGAGCACGAAGCCGAGATGGCGGTGGTGATCGGCAAGCGCGCGTCGCACGTGTCCGCGGCCGACGCCATGAACTACGTGCTCGGCATCACGTGCCTGAATGACGTGACGGCGCGCGAGCTCCAGGTCACGGACGTGCAGTATTCACGCGCCAAGGGCTTCGACACCTTCTGCCCGATCGGGCCGTGCATCGCCGTCGGCCTCGACCCGTCGGCGCTCGGCATCGAGGGCTGGGTGAACGGCGAGAAGCGTCACGATTCCAACACGCGCGAGCTGATCTTCACGGTCCCCAACCTGATCGCGCACGTCTCGCGCTTCATGACGCTGAATCCCGGCGACGTGATTACGACCGGGACGCCGTCGGGCGTCGGGCCCCTGACGCCAGGCGATCGCATGATGGTGAAGCTCGAGGGCGTCGGCACGCTCTCGAATCCCTGTGTAGCCGCCTGATGGATCCGATCGAACGGCTGAAGGAACGCGAACGGCTCGCCGAGCTCGGCGGCGGCGACGACCGCGTCAAGAAGCAGCACGCGCAAGGCAAGCTGTCGGCGCGCGAGCGCATGACGCGGCTGTTCGATCCCGGCACGTTCGAGGAAGTCGACAAGCTCGTCACGCACCGCTGCCAGGACTTCGGGATGGCAGAGCAGATCATCCCCGGCGACGGTGTCGTGAGCGGCCATGGCCGCATCCACGGCCGGGTCGTCTACGCGTTCGCGCAGGACTTCACGGTCTTCGGCGGCTCGCTCTCGGAAACCAACGCCGCCAAGATTTGCAAGGTGATGGACATGGCGGTGCGCAATGGCGCGCCGATCGTCGGCTTGAACGACTCCGGCGGCGCCCGCATCCAGGAAGGCGTCGTCTCGCTCGGCGGCTACTCCGACATCTTCCTTCGCAACACGCTCGCCTCGGGCGTGGTGCCGCAGATCTCCGCGATCATGGGGCCGTGCGCCGGCGGCGCGGTCTACTCGCCGGCGATCACCGACTTCATCGTCATGGTGAAGCAGACCAGCTACATGTTCGTGACCGGGCCTGATGTGATCAGGACCGTCACGCACGAGGACGTCACCAAGGAAGATCTCGGCGGCGCGATGACGCACAACGAGAAGAGCGGCGTCGCGCACTTTGCGGTCGACAACGACGCCGAATGCATCGCGCTGCTCCGCGAGCTGTTGTCGTTCATGCCCGACAACAACCTCGACGAGCCGCCGCGCAAGCCCACCGACGATCCGGGCGATCGCGAGGACGACAGCCTCGACTCGCTCGTGCCGGCGTCGCCGAACCAGCCCTACGACATGCTGGATTTGATCCACACCATCGCCGACGAGGGCTACTTCCTCGAAGTGCACCAGCACTACGCGCGCAACATCATCGTCGGCTTCGCGCGGCTGGGCGGCCGGCCGGTCGGCATCGTCGCGAACCAGCCGGCCTACCTCGCGGGCACGCTCGACATCAACGCCTCGGTCAAGGGCGCGCGTTTCGTGCGCTTCTGCGACGCCTTCAACATCCCGCTGATCACCTTCGAGGACGTGCCGGGGTTCCTCCCGGGGACGGTGCAGGAATACGGCGGCATCATCCGGCACGGCGCCAAGCTGCTGTATGCGTTTGCCGAAGCCACGGTGCCGAAGATCACCGTGATCACGCGGAAGGCCTACGGCGGCGCCTACTGCGTGATGGCGAGCAAACACATTCGCACCGACTTCAATTACGCGTGGCCGAGCGCCGAGATTGCGGTGATGGGCGCGGCCGGCGCCGTGAACATTCTCTACAAGCGCGACATCGAGAAGGCGGCGGACCCCGCGGCGATGCGCGCCGAGAAGATCGCTGAGTTCAGGGAGCGGTTTGCCAGCCCCTACGTCGCCGCCGAGCGCGGCTACGTCGATGAAGTGATCTTGCCGCGCATGACGCGCAGCAAGCTGGTGCAGGCGCTCGCGACGCTCGACCACAAACGCGACAAGAACCCGCCAAAGAAACACGGCAACATCCCGCTCTAACCCGGGGATCCTGTTCGCGCTCATCAGCATCGCGTGCGTCACGCGCGACGGCTCGCCGGCAGCGTCCGCTGCGGCCCCGGGCGTGGCGCTGATTCAGAAAATTCAGAAACGAGATCGAGATACCGGTGTTCGAGCAGGGAGGCATCAAGACGACATCGGTGCCGTGGCCGAAAGACGCTCGCGTCGAGTCGGGGACTTATTACTGGCGGATCGTCGGCCTCAAGGGCGGAAGGGTCGTTGCCGATTCGGGCCGGGCCGCGTTCGTCGTCCTCGAAAATAGCGCCGCTGAATTGCATCGATACCGTCGCTAAGCCGCGTAGCTCAATCCCTAGAACAGGTTGTTGGCGGTCAGCGACCGTTTATGTTCTATTTCGAAACAATTTTGCACGCCGAGGGACGCGGCTTCACTTTTTAGCCCTTCAAGGTTAGCCCTTAAAGGTTAACTCTTGACCGAAGCCCATCCAGTGGAGATACTTTGTATGACTCTTTAGGACTTAAACTCGCGGCGGCTGGTTGTGGTACCTGCCGCGTGGTTTGAACCAACTTCGATCGTTTCGATCGACTTACGAGCGGAGCAGTAGACCCATTGAAGCCAGAATTCCCCCGGCTGTCGTCGAACACTCGTCGAGTGTGTGGCGTGCTGACGATCCTCTTCGCGATCGCCTCCACCGCACTCCTAGGACAATTCTCTTCGTTCAACCCATCGTTCGATGGCGAACTGTGGGGAGTGCGTCACGAGTTGACGCCGGGCGGCGGCGCCCGAACCGCCGGAGTGGCCTTTCTCAATGGCACGCTGCTGGTTGCCGACCCCGAGCATCGCACCGTGATCGCGTATGACAACGCCGGACAGGTGGTGTCGATGCCTGCCGCGGCATGGGACGCCACCGATCCGCTCTCGCCGGTGTTTGGACTTGTGCCGCACCAGCTTGCCGCCGTCGTCATCAACGTCAACGGTACGAATCGAAACGCGCTGCTGATTTCGGATGCCGCGTCGAATCGCGTCGCCGCATTCGACGCGACGGGCGACCACCTGTTCACGGTCCGTCTGCAGCGTCCGATCGGGACGCCGACCGTATCGCTATCGATTGGCCAGATGGCGATGTCGCCCGGATCGAGATTCAACCTGACGACCGCGATGAACACGCTGACGTTGACCGGCAGCTTCGCCGCCGCGTGGGCCGAGCAGGAGATCACCGGGCGGGTGAACAGCGGCGCGTTCGTGTTCACCGGCGCATCGTCGACACTCCCGCACGTGCTGACGGAGTACGTGGCCACGCCGACCTTCGTGCTAGACGGCACCGAAACCAATCCGGTCGCACCGGCGGCGGCGCAGATTTTTGGCGTCACCTTCGACACCGTCGGCAACCTCTACGTCCTCGACGCGTTCACCGAACGGTTGCATGTCTACGGGCCCGATCTCTCGCGATTGTTCACGTTCGGCACGCCAGTCACCGATGGCACCAGCGCGGAATTCCACGAGCCGTGGGGCATGGCCTTCTGGCCGGATGCCTCCGGGACGAGCGGCCGCCTCTTCATCAACGACACTTACAACAGCCGGATCCTGATCTACCGGCCGGTGGACGGTTTGGACGTCGGGACGGTGATCGACTCCCTCCAGTTCGAAAGCGTCATCAAGAACTTCGTGGCGTCGGAATCTCCCATCGAGTTGTTCTCGATCGCGCTCGACCCTGCGTCCGGCACGATCGCGGTGACCGACTTCGCCGAGCTGTCCGAGCACCCTGTGCCGCGCATCGTCGTGCTGCAGAAGCCCAGGCTGGCGACGTTCAATTTCCAGGTCCTGAACGCGGCCAACGATGTCGTCGACAGCGTCTGCACGGCCGCCGACTACAAGATTCGGTTCAGCCTCACCGTGCCGGCGGGGCTCGCCGACGTGACCGGCGTGACGCCGCACTTGACGATCGCCGGCGTGCCGACGGGAGCGTCTCCGACCGGCGCGACGTTCCCGACAACGTTGACCGGCGGCCAGGTCGCCACCTACACCTACGCGCTTACCGCTCCTGGAACAGCCGACGATGACATCGCCGTGCTGGCGGGCGCGGCCGCCACGAACACCACCGACATCCTGGTGCGCTCCGAGATCATTTCACTCAGCGACTGCGCGGGTGAAACCGATCCGTCAACCATCACCGCCGCGCCGAGCACGCCGCCGCAGGTGTCGGGCTGGACACCGATGTTCAACAGCGAGGGCGTCGAGGTCACGCTGACCGCGCAGGACGATGACGGTATCAAGAGCATCCACTACAAGCTCAGCGGCGCGAACCGCACCGGCGACGATCCGGTCGAATCCGGGTTCGACGGCATCGTCTCTGACGCCGAGGCCGTGGTGCTGATCCCGGATCCCGGCCGCACCACCCTCAGCTATCGTGTCCGGGACGGCAACGCCATCTGGTCAGCCTGGCAGACGCTAGATGTCCGCACCAAGCCGGTCATCAATCGTCTGACGAACGAAAACACTTCAGTCGAGTTCCGCGTCGGAGATCCTGAAGGCACCGGCGTCACCTACAGCGTCCAGGGTCTGCCAACCGGCGTGACGTTCTCGACGGCGACGGGCCAATTCGCCGGCGTCATATCGTTCGATGCGGTGCAGCCGCACTCATCCGATCCGGCGCTGTCAAGCGGCGTCTTCCCCGTCGTCGTGACCGAAACCGGCGCCGGCGGGGCGACCTCCAGCGTGGGCTTCACCTGGACCGTCAATCACATCAACCGCGAACCGATCATGACGAAGTCGCAGGGGCCGGCCACCTCGATCCAACAGGGGCGGCTGTTCCAGATCCAAATCAATGGCTTTGATCCCGACGACGATCCGGCCCTCTTCACCGTTCGTGGCATGTCGTCGAGCGGCCGCGATCTGCCGCAGGCAATTTCGATCGATCCGGTCAGTGGGCTGATCAGCGGCATTTTTCCGCTCGGCTCCGATGCCGACTACGACATCGTCGTCGGACTGGCCGAATGCGCCGTGCAGACCCCGGACCCGCCGTGCAACACCGCGCCGCTGGCGATCGCACATCTCGCGACCTTGTTTGGTTTCTCGGTGGCGGTGCTTGACGCGAATCTTCCGCCAGACATTCTCAATCCCGGCCCGCAGTCGAGCGCGGCGGGCGCGAGCGTCACGCTGCCGATCACCGCGACCGACGCCGAGGGCGACACGCTCATCTTCCAGGCCGGCGGCCTGCCCGCCGGCTTGTCGATTAGTTCTTCCACGGGTGTCATCAGTGGAACGGTGGCCTCCCCCGCCGCGGGGAACTACGCGGTGACAGTGACCGTCGATGACCAGGTCAACAGGCCGATCCGATCGGTGACGTTCGCCTGGAAGATTCTCCCGAGCAACGTTCCTCCGGTGTGCACGGCGGCCGCGGTTTCGCCCGGCCTCCTCTGGCCGCCGAATCACAAGCCGCGTTACATCACGATCGGCGGCGTGGTCGATCCTGATGGTGGCGTGCCGACTGTGAAGTTCACTTCAGTCCTCCAGGACGAGCCGACGAATACGCAAGGCGACGGCGACACGACCCAGGACGCCGGCATCGAGAACAATGGCGCCGCGGGGTGGGTCCGTGCCGAGCGGCTGGGCGGAGAAGACGGCCGCGTCTACATCCTTGGCTTTACCGCCAGGGACGCCCAGGGCGCCTCGTGCTCGGGCACCGTGTTCGTCGGCGTGCCGCACGATCGGGGCAACCACAACCAGCCGATCCCGAGCCCGGGCCGCTGGAATTCGATCACCGGGGCGCTGGTGCTCGCGCCGCCGCCGAACGCCGTCAACGATTCGGCGACGACCAGGAAGAGCAACCCCGTCGTGATTGCCGTGCAATCGAACGACGTGGTGTACGGCGCGGTCACGCTCTCGATTGCGAGCGCGCCCGGTTCGGGCACCGCGACCGTCACTCCCGGCGGTACCGTGGCCTATACGCCGGTCACGAACTGGACGGGGACGACGAGTTTCACCTATCGCCTAACGAACGGAACGGGTTCAGACACCGCTGTCGTCACGATCACGGTCAAGAAATAGCGATCACGGCCCTGCAGCTGCGTAAAGGCGGCTGCGGGGGCCGCCCCGTATAATCGAGGGCGCGATGCCCGCCATGCCCAGGGCGCTCGTTTACCGGCCCGGTTCACTCGGCGACACCCTGGTGTCGTTGCCGGCGATCGCCGAGATTCGCCGTCACTACCCCGAGCATCGCCTCTCGCTCCTCACCGAAAGCCAGGTCGCCGGCTCCACGCGCGTCTCGCCGTGGACCATCCTCAAAGGAACGGGATGGTTCGACGACGTTTACTTCTACGACGTGAGGCCGGCGTCGGCGACGGAGCGCTGGCGCAACGTTTCGCTGGCGATGCGTCTGCGCGCGATTGGCTACCACCATATTTTCTCGCTGGCGCCGCCGCGCACCACGCGGCAACTGTGCGTCGACTCCTGCATCTTTCGTGGCGTGGTTGGCACCGCGCGGTATCACGCGGCCGGCCGCGCCTCGTGGCCGCCGGTGGACGTCGGTCGCGCGCAGGGTGAACACGAGGGGCTTCGCCTGCTTCGCATCGTCGATGGCGCGGCGAGCGGCGACTCGCTCGGCAGCTTCCGTCTCGCGGTGCCGGATCTCGATGAGGCGATGGGCCGCGGGCTGTTGAACGATCTCGGGGTCCGGCCCGATCAAATGCTCGTGGGTGTTGGCCCCGGCTCCGGGCGATCGGCGACGACCTGGCCGTCGGAACGCTTCGCCGCCGTCGGCAGCGCGCTGCTCGGCCAGTTCCGGAACGTCGTGCTGCTCGCGATCGGCGGTTCGAGCGAGCGGCGGTTGTGCGGCGAGCTGTGCGCCGCCTGGGGGCCGCGCTCGCACAATCTGGCGGGACGGTTGAGCGTGTTCGGCTCGGCGTCGGTGCTGTCGCGGTGCGCCACGTTCATCGGCAACGATTCCGGCCCGACCCACCTCGCGGCGATGGTCGGGATTCCGTGCGTCGCAATCTTCAGCGCGCGCAATGCGCCCGGGCAATGGGCGCCGCTCGGCCCGCACCACGTCGTGCTCGAGGACCGTCCCGAATGCGCGGGCTGCATGCTCGACGACTGCGTGCACGAAGCGAACAAGTGCCTGACGCGCATCGACACCGGCCGCGTCGTGCGCGAAGCCATTTCGCTGATCGAGTCCCGCGGCGGAACGTGCCTGGCTCATTGACGCCGCTGTCACGCTACCGCGGCAAGACCGTCGCCGTGACCGGCGCCGGCGGCTTCCTCGGCGGACAACTCGTCGATCGCCTCGCCACTGGCGCCGGCCGGATCATCCGCGTCGCGCGCTCGGCGCCGAAACCCATCGCGATCACGCCGGCCTCTACCGTCACCGATGTGATCGGCGACCTCGGCGAGCGCGGCGTGTGGGATGCGGTGGTTGACGCCGACGTAATTTTCCATTTCGCCGCGCAGACCAGCATCGCGGCGGCCGCTGCGAATCCGGATTGGGATTTCGCCGCGAACGTGACGCCGATGCGGAACTTGCTGGCCGCGTGCGCGCATCGCAGGCGCCGGCCGATGGTGTTGTTCGCCGGCACGGTCACGCAGGCCGGCATGTCGTCGCGGCTGCCCGTCGATGAGGACGTGCCTGACGATCCGATCACCATCTACGATCGCCACAAGCTGATCGCTGAACAGGATCTCAAGACCGCGGCCGCGCAGGGAACCGTGTCAGGAGCCTCGCTGCGTCTCGCCAACGTCTACGGTCCTGGCGCGCACGGCCGCAACGCGGATCGCGACGTCATGAATCGCATGATCGGGCGCGCCGTGGCGGGTCAGGCCCTCACCGTCTATGGCAGCGGCGAGTACGTGAGAGACTACCTGTTCGTTGAGGATGTGGTGGATGCATTTCTGATGGCCGGCCTGCGCCCTGAACAGCTGAACGGCCGTCACTTCGTGGTCGCCAGCGGCCGTGGCGTCAGCATCCGCGAGGCGTTCGAGCTGATCGCCGCGCGCGTGTCGCTGCTGACCGGGCGTCACGTACCGGTGACGATGACGGAGCCGCCCGCGGCGTTGTCGGTGATCGAGCAGCGGCACTTCGTCGGCGATCCGGCGCGGTTTTCCGCCGCGACCGGATGGCGCCCCTCGTGGAGTCTCGCCGAGGGCATCGATCGGACCATCGAGGCGTTCCAGTGCGCGTAGTCGTGACCGGCGCGCTCGGGCATATCGGATCGCGCTTGATTCGCGAGCTGGCGGTGGCGTGGCCGGGCGCCGAGATCGTGATGCTCGACAATCTCGCGACCGAACGCTACGCCTCCCTCTACGACCTGCCCGCTACCTGCCGCTACGAGTTTGTCGAAGGCGATGTCCTGACCGCGGATTTGGTTGGCGTGTTCGCCGGCGCCGACGCGGTCGTTCACCTCGCCGCGCTGACCAATGGTGCGCGCCTCGATCTGCGCGCCCGGATGCAGGAGGTCAACCTCGACGGCACCGCGCGCGTCGCGCGGACCTGCGCGGCCCTCGGCATCGGGATGCTGTTTCCGTCGACGACGAGTGTTTACGGGGTGCCGGATGGCGTCGTCACCGAAGACTACCCGCAGGTAGATCTGAAACCGCAGAGCCCGTACGCGGCGTGGAAGCTGCAGTCAGAGGAGCTGCTCAGGTCGCTCGGCCGGCAGGAAGGCTTGCGCTTCGTGATCGTTCGGATGGGCACCATTTTCGGCCCGTCGGTCGGGATGCGCTTTCACACCGCCGTGAACCAGTTCTGCTGGCACGCCGTGGCCGGACGACCCCTCGAGGTGTGGCAGACCGCGTCGCATCAGTTTCGCCCCTACCTCGATCTGTCCGATGCGGTGCGCGCGATGATCTTCATGTTGCGGCGCGAGCAGTTCGACGCGCGTGTCTACAACGTGCTGACGCTGAACGCGACCGTCGCGCATGTCGTCGAGGTGTTGTCGGCGTTCGTGCCCGATTTGGAAGTGACCTACGTCGAGTCGCCGCTGATGAACAGGCTCTCGTACTGCGTCGACAACCAGCGCTTCTCGCAACTGGGCTTCGAATTTTCGGGAAGTTTGGAGCGCGGCATCGGCGACACGGTCGCGATGCTGACCGGCAGCAGGACGCGTCACTCCTTCGATCGGCGCTGAGTCAGCGCGCGAACAGCCAGCCGGCGCACGCCGGTTGCTCCGGCGCGTTCTCGACCCACGGATGCGGGCCCATGTCGAACTCACGCACCAGGCGCAAGCCGGCCGCTTCGACTGTGCCCACGATCTCCTGGCGGTTGAACTGGTGGTGCAACTTCGTCATGCCGCCGGTGCGGTGAGTGGCGACGTAGCTCGGCACGTCGCGCACGGTGGGAACATCCGCAAGGAACAGGTATCCGCCAACGCCCCTCGCGGCGCGGCTCAGAAGGTCCCGCCATTCCGGCAGGTACTGCAGGCTGGAAGAGAACATCACCAGGTCATGCGGCCGGTCCAGACACGCATCGTCAGTGTGCCAGGTCACGGCGGGACTGAGCCGGCGGCCGGCGTCCGCCACTTTCGGCAGCTCCTTGCAGTGAAACTCCAGATCGACGCCGGGTAGCAACGCCGTGCCGATCCAAAAGTAGTCGCCGAGATTGCCACCGTAGTCGAGCACCGTGATCTTTGGTTTCTCGCGCGCGACCAGGGCCAGGACATACCCAAAGGTGATGTACTTCAGGCTCTCGTCCTCGTTCACCATTAACAATGGCTCTCGGGATTGGACGCGGGCGATCAGCGTCTGGCACGCTGTGCGTTCACGTGCAATGAACGTGTTCCAATACTCCTGCGCGGCATCCGATGGCAGCGGCGTTGCCCATCCCTCAGGGGCGTACGCAATCTGATCGACCGAGCGGAACACCCTTCGCTTGAGATCCTTCCCGATATTCCACAGAAGCGGCGGCACGATCGACTGCAGGATCCGTTTCAACGTCGGCACTTTTGCGAGCCAGTATAATGGCCGCTCCGTGACTGACGGCGACCTTCTTTCGCTCTTCAGAGACGCGCGGCGTCACGTCGTGAAGTGGGTCCACTACATTGCGGTGTATGAGCGCCTGCTGGCGCAGCACCGCGGACGTGCCATCACCTTGATCGAGGTCGGCGTCGGCGATGGCGGATCGCTGGAAGTATGGCGCCGGTACCTCGGACCGGCAGCGCGGATTATCGGCGTCGACTGCGATCCCGTGGCCAGGGACCTCGAAGCCGATGGCTTCGAGATCATCATTGGCGATCAGGCGGATCCGGGATTCTGGGCGCGGCATCTGCCCGCCGTTGGTCCGATCGACATCCTGATCGACGATGGCGGTCATTCCAACGCGCAGCAGA
>JAYWEJ010000203.1:0-3769 GCA_043779345.1 Acidimicrobiia bacterium
ATCTCGGCATCCCTCCCGTCGCGCAGGACGTATTCGCGCTCGCGGGCGCCAGGTTGATCGACGGCACGGGCCGGCCGCCGGTTGACGATGCGATCGTGATCGTTCGGGACGGCCGCATCGCAGCGGCCGGCCCGCGCGCGTCGACGCCGCTGCCGCCAGGCATCCGAGTGCTCGACGTGACCGGCGGGACGATCGCGCCTGGACTCTGGGACATGCACGCGCATGCGGCGCAGATCGAATGGCTGCCGGCCTATCTCGCCGCCGGCGTCACGACGATTCGCGACATGGGTGGCGAGACGCCTTACCTTGTAGCGATCAAGCGAGCCGATCGTGACGTCCTCAAGCCCCGGTTCCTCGTGGCCGGGCTCGTTGACGGGGCCGGCGCAGGCGGGTTCGGCGCCATCATTGCCGCCACCGCCGCCGAGGGCCGTGACACGGTCAACGGTTACAAAGGGCTCGGCTTCGAACAGATCAAGCTCTATTCCCTGTTGCAGCCCGAAGTGGTCTCAGCGATTACGGCTCGCGCCCACGAGCTCGGCATGACGGTGACCGGACACGTTCCTACGGCGCTCGGTCTCACGCAGGCCGTCGAAGCGGGCATGGACCAGGTCGCGCATCTGCCACTCAATGGCGACCCGCAGTCGCCGCAGAACCGCGCCACCATCGCGCTGCTCGCGAAGAATAAGACCGTGATCGACCCGACGCTGCCGTGGACCGAGTTGCTCGGCCACGCGCCAGGAACACCGCTCGAGAACTTCGAACCTGGCTTCGCGCACGCACCGCCGGCGCTGCGCGCAAACTATCGCAGCGTGAAGAACGACACCGGCGCCGCGGCCGCCCAGAAGCGGGTCCGCGAGTCACAGACGATGGTGAAAGCGCTGTTCGATGCCGGCGTGCCGATCGTCGCCGGCACCGACGGTGCGTTGCCTGGCTACAGCCTGCTGCGATCGATCGAGATGTATGTCGAGGCGGGCATGACGCCGATGCAGGCGATCGAGTCGGCGACGCGCGTGCCCGCTGAATCGATGGGGCTCGGCAAGGAATCGGGCACCATCCAGGCAGGCAAGCGTGCCGACATGATCGTGTTGAACGCCGATCCGCTCGCGCAGATCTCCAACATCCGGAAGCTCCGATGGGTGGTCGCGAACGGGCGTGTCCTCGAACCCGCGAAGCTGTGGACCGCCGCCGGATTCAAATGACGCTGTCGCGCCGATCGTTCCTCGCGGCGCTGCTGGCCGGCTCGCTGACCGCGTGCCGCGACGCACCGGTCCTTCCGGCCGAGCGGGCGATCCTGGTCCTGATCTCGATCGATGGCTACCGGTGGGATTACACCGAGCGGTTCAAGCCCCCGGCGCTGATGCGCCTCGCCGCGAACGGCGTGCAGGCGGACGGCCTGATCCCCGAGTTTCCGTCGAAGACCTTTCCGAGTCACTACACCATCGTCACCGGCCTGCGGCTCGTCAATCACGGCATCATTTCGAACAACATGCGCGCGGCCGACATTCCCGGTCGGTTCTCGCTGTCGAATCGCGACGTGATCGCCGATCCGCGATGGTGGGGCGGCGAGCCGATCTGGAACACCGCCGAGAAGCAGGGCAGGAAAGCGGCCGCGATGTTCTGGCCCGGATCGGAAACCGTGATCGCCGGCCGCCAGGCCACGCACTGGACGCCGTTCGACGACGACATGCCGAACCGCGAGCGCGTCAACCGCGTGCTGGGATGGTTGAAGCTGCCGGAGCGCGAGCGGCCGTCGTTTCTCACCTTGTATTTCAGCGATGTCGACAACGCCGGCCACAGCCGCGGACCTGATTCAGATGAAGTGAAGAACGCGGTGCTGAGCGTCGACAGGGAAGTCGGCGCCCTCGTCAGGGGCGTGCGGGGCGCGGGCCTCGCCGATCGCGTGCACTACGTCATCGTCAGCGATCACGGCATGGCCGCGCTCAGCCCGGATCGGGTGATCGTGCTCGACGATTACATTGACGTCGCATCGGCCGACGTTGTCGATTGGGCGCCGGTGCTGGGCCTGTCACCGAAGGACGGTGACGTCGAGAAACTGTACGCGGCGCTCAAGGACAAGCATCCGGCGCTGGCGGTGTATCGAAGCCACGAGATTCCCGCCGAGTATCGCCTGGCGGGTCACCCGCGGCTGCCGGCCATTGTCGGGATCGCCAGGGAGGGTTGGAACATCGCGTCGAAACGGGATGTGAATCGCTGGAGCGAGCCCAATCGGCATGCGCCCGGCGGCACCCACGGTTACGACGCGCGCGCGCAGTCGATGCAGGGTCTGTTCATCGCCAGCGGACCGCGGATCAGCCATGGCCTGACGTTCAAGCCGTTCGAGAACATTCACGTGTACGAATTCATGTGCGCGGTGCTCGGCCTGCAGCCGGCGAAGAACGACGGCGATCCGGCCGTGACTCGCGATATGCTGCGAGCCAATCGATGACAGCAAACTCGGATCGCATCACAGCCGCCGGCTGGAAAATCGTTCTGCTCGCCAGCCTTGGCGGCACCCTCGAGTTTTACGACTTCGTCATCTTCGGCGTGTTCGCGCGCGACATCGCCGCCGCAATTTTCCCGGCGACCGATCCACTGGTCTCGCTGATTCTTTCTTACGCGACCTTTGCCGTCGGCTATTTCGCCCGGCCGATCGGCGGCATCGTCCTCAGCCACTACGGCGATCGCTACGGGCGCCGCGCGGTGTTCCTCTGGTCGGTGTTCATCATGTCGGGCGCGACGCTCGGCATGGGCCTGGTCCCTGAGTACGCCGTGATTGGCGTGGCCGCGAGCATCCTGATGGTGACGCTGCGGCTGATCCAGGGCTTCTGCCTCGGCGGCGAGCTGCCCGGCGCGCTCACGTACGTGGTTGAGACCGCGCCACGCATCGCGCCGTTGGTCTGCGGCGTGGTGTTCGCGTGCGTGACGATGGGCGTGGCGGCGGCGACCGGCGTGAGCTTGTCGGTGCGCACCTACATGGATCCCGCGCTGGTGCCCGAGTACGGATGGCGCATCGCGTTCATCCTCGGTGGTCTTGGCGGCGTGCTGAGTTTCGTGCTGCGGCGATCGCTCGAAGAGTCGCCGGAATTCGAGCGCATGCGCAGCCTGGCATCGCGCCAGCCCTTTACCGAATTGCTGCGCACCCACTTCGTGCACGTGCTCGTCGGCTGCGCGCTGCTCGCCGGCACCGGCTGCTTCAACGGTTTGTTCTTCTCGCATCTGCCGGGGTATCTCGCGGGCGTGCTCAAGTACGACCCGCGCGACGCCGTGTTCGCGCAGACGGTCGGCGTGATCGCATCGGCAATCGGCATCCTGTTCACGGGTTGGCTGGGTGATCGGATTCCGCCGCGGCACTTGCTGCGTGCGGGCGTCGCGTTGTTGCTGGTCTTCGCGTTGCCGTTCTACGGCGCGCTCGAGTCTCGTGCCATCAACCTGACCCTGCTCTGCGTGCTGGCCGGCCTCGCCGCCGGCCTGACCAACGGCTCGTTCGCTGTCCTGCTGACGGATCTGTTTCCGACACGAGTGCGTTTCACGGGAGTGGCGTTGGTATTCAACGTCAGCTTCACGATTTTCAGCGGCACGGCGCCGCTGGTCGCGACGTCGCTGATCAGCGACACCGGCCGGGCGACGTCACCGGCATACATGATGATCGCGAGCGCCGCTCTGGCGCTGATCGGCAGCCTCTGGGTCGAGCGTTTCGGCGGCAACGTGCTAGCGCGCCGCGGCTCCCAGTAGCTCGGGCTCACCAAACCCTCCAAACCGGGGTATTGCA
>JAYWEJ010000204.1:0-3763 GCA_043779345.1 Acidimicrobiia bacterium
TGTCTGGAGCACGACGTTGCCGCGCGCCGTGAGTGCCCCGGACTTGATGTTCACCTCGACCTGGTCGGCAAAGAACTTCTGGCCGGCATTGGGACTGCCGGCGTCGCCTTCGATCTCGACGTCACTGATCAGGAGGACGAGGTCCGCGTTAATGCGGTCGAACGAGCCTTGCTTGGTTGTCCAACCGGGCACCGTTTGTGCAGCGGCCGGTCGCGCGAGGGCGCTTATGAGGATCGCGCACGTCAGGAAGAAGGTCAGGCGTCGCCGCACAGGATGAAATCGAGAATACCAGAATGTAGTGTCCGGCCTCAGCCGGACCTCGCTCCGCGGGCGATCAACCGCGCGCGTAGCGGACCGATCAGGTAAATCGACCCCGCCGCCACGGCGCGCGGCGATCGCGCGAGGGCGCGTGATACCGCGGCCTCAGGCTCCGGCTCGACTTCGATCGGCGCCTTGGGCGCCAGCACCCGCAGCGCCGCAGCCAGGCTCTCCGCCGTGCGTGCCCGGCCATGCGGCACCGTGGTCGCGACGAAGGCCGAGGCCACCGGCAGCAGCGGCTTCACCATCCCGGCGAGATCCTTGTCTTCCATCACGGCCAGCACTATCGGAATCGGCACCAGGTTGGTGTCCTGCAGGTAAATCGCCAGCGCCGCCGCCCCAGCCGGATTGTGCGCGGCATCGATCAGCAGCTCGCCGCCACCCGCCAGCCGCAACCACTCGAGACGAGCGGGCCAGCGGCAGTCGGTCAGTCCGGTGACAATCGCGCTGGTGGGAACAAACGAAACCCGCGCCGACCATGTTTCGAGGACTGCTACCGCCACCGCGGCGTTCTCCACCTGATGCCGGCCCGGCAACGCCAGCGTGAGCGGCGGGTAGCTGCGATCGGTGGTCGTCGCATGCGCGTCGATTAGCGGGGCGCTGACTGCGGCCGCCACGGTGGCAATGCGGCGCGCCGCCTCACCTGGCAACCGGCCGATGACCAGCGGCGTGTCGGGCTTGGCGATGCCGGCCTTCTCGAAAGCAATCTGCGACAGCGTCGTGCCGAGGTGCCGTTCGTGATCGAGGGCGATCGAGGTGATCGCGGTGACCTCCGGCGTCAGCACGTTGGTGGCGTCGAACCGGCCGCCCAGGCCAACCTCGACGATCGCGACATCAACCTGAGCCTGCCGGAAAATCTCGAAGGCCACCGCCGTGGACACCTCGAAGAACGTCGGCACCACCGTCAGCGCGCCGGTGCGGGTCGCCTCATCGACTGCCGCGAACACCACTGCGGTGGTCGCCGCGAACGTCGGTCGATCCACGGCCTCGCCGTTGATGGCGACGCGCTCCTCGATGACATCGAGATGAGGGGAGGTGTAGCGGCCGGTCTTCAGTCCCGCCGCCCGCAGCCCGCGTTCGACCATGGCCGTCACCGATCCCTTGCCGTTGGTGCCGGCAATGTGGACCGAGCGCCACGCGCGTTCTGGGTGGCCAAGCGCCGCCAGGATGGCGCGGGTGTTGTCGAGGCCGAGCTTGATGCCGAACTGTTCGAGCGCAAACAGCCGTTCGAGGGGACTCACCTTGCCATGAACCTGAGCGTCTTCTCCAGGGTCGCCTTCAGCTCTCGCCGATCCACGACCAAGTCGAGCATGCCGCGTTCGAGCAGGAACTCGCTGCGCTGGAAGCCATCGGGCAGCTTTTGTCGAATCGTCTGCTCGATCACGCGGGGGCCGGCGAAGCCAATCAAGGCCTTGGGCTCGGCGATGTTCAGGTCGCCCAGCATGGCGAAACTGGCGGTCACGCCGCCGGTGGTGGGGTCGGTGAGCAGGGAGATGTAGGGCAGCTTGGCGCGATCCAGCCGCGCCAGCGCCGCCGAAATCTTCGCCATTTGCATCAGCGACAACGCCCCTTCCATCATGCGCGCGCCGCCCGAGCACGACACGATCAACATCGGCGCCTTGCGCTCGATCGCCATCTCGATGCCGCGCACGATCTTCTCGCCGACGACCACGCCCATCGAGCCGCCGATGAAGCTGTACTCCATGGCCGCGACGACCGCCTCCAGGCCGTTGATCCGGCCCACGCCCACGATCACCGCGTCCTTCTGGCCGGTGGACTTCTGCGTGGCGGCGAGGCGCGATTTGTACGGCTTGGTGTCGGTGAACTTCAGCGGATCGTTCGACGTCAGGTTGGGCGCCAGCTCCTCCCACCGCTCGCCGTCGAACAGCGTCTTCAGCCGCTCGGTCGCGCTGAGGCGGAAGTGGTGCGCGCACTTGCCGCAGACGTGGAGGTTCTTGATGAGATCTTTGGTGTAGATGACGGTGTCGCATTCCGGACACTTCACCCACAGGCCTTCGGGGACCCGGCTGGTTTTTCCCGGCGACGCAATCGGCTTGCGCGCCTTTTTGAACCAAGCCATATTTTGGGACTATTGTAGTTTAAAGTCTAAGGTCTAAAGTTTAAAGTTGAGTCAAGAGTTGAAAGTTCAAACTTCAATTGAGACTTTTGGACTCAACTTTAAACCTTAAACCTTAAACTTTAAACTCCCTACCAAGGCTTACTTCCGCGCTACGTAATAGCGCGTCCCCTTGCCCATGACCTTGACCTGCTTGACCAGCTCACCAAGCGCGTCGTCGTCCGACTCGGGATCGAACTCCGACGTCTCGACGACGAGGAGCGGGGTCGCCGTGTAGTGGAAGAAAAAATGTTGATAGGCCTCGTTGAGTTCGCGGACGTATTCCTCCGCCGGCAGCGGCAGGTCGTCCTCCGGATCCCTGGCGCGCTTGCGCAGCCGCTCCATCAGGAGCTCCGTCGGCGCCTGCAGGTAGACGACCAGATCCGGCGGCGGCACGTCGCGCGCCAGCAGATCGAACAGCCGCTGATAGATGAACAGCTCGTTGTCGTCGAGATTGAGGTACGCGAAGATCTTGTCCTTGTCGAAGACGTAATCGCAGATCGTCGTCTGCAGGAACAGGTCGGCCTGGCGCTTGCCGGTCAACTGGCGATGGCGATTGAGCAGGTAGAACAGCTGCGCCTGCAGCGCCGAGCCCGGGCGCTCGGCGTAGAAGTCCGTCAGGAACGGGTTCTCGGTGTCTTCGAGGATCGTCGTCGCCTCGAGCTTCGCCGCCAGCCGCTCCGCCAGGCGCGTCTTGCCAACCCCGATGGGGCCTTCGATGGCGAGATAGTGAAAGGCCACTGCGCCGCCGAGTATAGTTTGTAGGCGTGACGATCGAGAAGATCGAGCTGTTCCTCTGCCGCCTTCCGCTGGTGCAGTTCTTCGAAACGAGCTTCGGGCGTTCGTACGATCGGACCTTCGTGCTGATCCGCGTCGAAGGCGAGTTTGACGGAGCACGGCACGAGGGCTGGGGCGAGTCCGTCGCCGAGGCCAATCCCTACTACAGCAGCGAGACGACCGAGACGGTGTGGCACATCATCGCCGGTTTCATCGCGCCGCTCGTCATCGGCACGCGCTTCGATCATCCGCGCGAGGTGTATCCGGCACTGAAGCGCATCCGCGGCCACAACATGGCGAAGGCCGGCGTCGAGATGGCGATCTGGGATCTCTACGCGCGCGCCACCAACCAGCCGCTCGCGAAGGCGCTCGGCGGCACGCGCGATCGGATCGCGTCCGGCGTGTCGATCGGCATCCAGGATTCCCTCGATCAACTGATGGCCAAGATCGAGAAGGAGCTCGCCGCCGGCTACCAGCGCATCAAGATCAAGATCAAGCCGGGCTGGGATCTGGACGCGGTCGAGCGCGTGCGCAAGACCTTCGGGCCGATCC
>JAYWEJ010000205.1:0-8868 GCA_043779345.1 Acidimicrobiia bacterium
CGATCAGATCCGCGTGCTGGCGAACCCCGTCGACCTGGATCGTGTTCGCGCCGCGATGGCGGAGCCGATCGACGAAGCGGTGCTGCCGTCCGGGAGCGCGCCGTTGATCGTTGCCGCCGGCCGGCTGGCCGAGGCGAAGAACTATCCGCTGATGCTTGAAGCGTTCGCGGCGCTCCGGCAGCGAATGCCGGCGCGCCTCTGCATCCTCGGCCAGGGCGAGCTCGAGGCCGAGCTGCGACAGTTGATTGCCGCCAGGGGACTCGGCGAAGCGGTGTCGTTGGGCGGCTTTCAAGCCAACCCGTGGAAATACATCGCGCGGGCCGACGTGTTCCTGCTGACGTCCCGATATGAAGGCTTCGGCAACGTGCTGATCGAAGCGATGGCGTGCGGTGTTGCCGTCGTCGCGACGACGTCGCCCGGCACCCGCGACATCATCACCGACGGTGTCGATGGCGTGCTGGTCGACGCCCACACGGCCAACGCCGTCGCCGACACACTGTCGCGTGTGCTTGGCGACCCGTCGTATTTGCGCCGGCTCCGCGACGGCGCCGCGTTGTCGGCGGAGAAGTTCGGGTTGAGGACGGCGGTGGCGCGCTACGAGACGGTCCTTCACGAGGCAATCGCGTGAGGACGGCGATCATCGCCGGCGTGGTGCTTGGCGTTCTCTATACGCTGTCGCCGCTGACGGTGCTGTGTCTCACCGCGCTGACCGCAGTGGGCTGGGCGATCGCGCGGGAGCTGACACCGCGCGAGCGCGCCTGGTTCGCGAGCCTGGTGGCCGTCGCGATGGCGATTCGCCTGGCGGCGATTGCCGCGTTGTTCTTGTTCGCCGACCCATCACGGCCCTACGCCAATTTCTTCGGCGACGAAGAGCTGTTCAAGAGCCGGACCCTCTGGCTGCGCAACATCGGCCTCGGCGTTGCGGTCTCGCCGGCGGACATGATCTACGCCTTCGATGAGGTGGGGCGGTCGAGTTACCTGCAGGTGCTCGCGTACATCCAGTCCCTCGTGGGCGACGCGCCGTACGGGAACAATGTCCTGAACGCGACGGTCTACACCGCGGCGGTGGTGATTTTGTACTGGTTCATTCGCCGCTACTACGGGCAGATCGCGGCGCTCTCCGGCGCGGCGTTCCTGTTGTTCGTGCCGAGCCTTTTCAGCTGGTCGATCTCGGTTCTGAAGGAGCCCTTCTACATTTTTGTGTCCGTTGGCGAATTGATCTGCGCCGTCTACATCGCGCGGGCGCCGAAGGTCTGGCAGCGCGTGGCCGCGGTGATCGCGGTGGTCGTGTGCGCGTATGTGCTCAACAGCCTGCGCGTCGGCGGCATGCAGCTCGCGCTGGTCGGCACCCTGGTCGGCCTGCTGGCCGGCCTGCTGGCGACGCGGCCACGGCTGGCATGGGTTACCGTCGTCGCCGCGCCTGTCGTCATCGTGATCCTCGCCACGCAACCTCGAGTGCAGGAGCGGGTCCTGGCCGCGACGCAGGACGCGGCGTTTCAGCATTGGGGGCATGTCGCCACACCGGGATACAGCTATAAGTTGCTCGACCCGCGACTCTATGCGGACATGGGGCGCCGCGCCGTCTACACGATGACGTATCCGGAGGCGGGGCGTTACGTGGTGCGCGCCTTCTGGAATTTCCTGACGGTGCCGCGATCGTCGCAGATTGAATCGCGTTCGGCGCTCGCGTATCTGCCGGAGCAGGCGCTGTGGTACTCGATGCTGCTGCTGTTGCCGATTGGCGCGGTGGCCGGCATGCGCCGCGATGCCGTCGTCACCTGCATGCTGCTGGCGCACGGGCTGACCGCCGCGGGCATGGTGGCGCTGACCAGCGGCAACATCGGCACGCTGATTCGGCATCGCGGCCTGACGCTGCCGTACTTCACCTGGCTGGCAGCCCTCGGCGCGTGCACCGTTGTCTATTGGTTGGCGAGGCGGTCGTCGACCGCACGGCTTTCGGTCGTCCCTTCCGGAGAACCCGCATGACCCTGGTTGATGATCACGGCCGATTGTTCGGCCGGTGGAACGTTGTTGATGCGCTGATTGGCGTCGTGCTGCTCGCGCTGATCCCGCTGCTGTACGGCGCCTATGCGCTGTTCAAGCCGCAGCCGTCCTCTCTGGTGGCCGTCGAGCCGGCGCGGATGCCGGCGCCGGGCACTGGCGAGGTGACGATTCGCGGCACCAACCTCCGCCCGTACATGAGGGTCTCGTTCAACGGTGTGCAGGGACGCTCGTTCCTGTTCGCCGACACAACCAAGGCGGTGGTGCCGGTCGTCGATCTCCCGCCCGGCGTCTACGACGTCATCCTCTATGACAATGCGCAGGAGCGCGCGCGCCTTCCGAAAGGCTTCGAGGTGGTGGCGCAGCCGCGACCCGAGACGCAGCTCGATTTGGTCGGAGCTTTCACTGCCGTGACCGAGCCCCAAGCGCAAGAGATCAAAGAGGGGCTGCAGATCCCAGGTCTTGGGACGGTGTTGCGCGTTGGCGCCCGCGGCCCCGCGCAAACGCTCACCGCCGTCGCGCCGGGCGTGCTGATGCGAGTGCCATCCGAGAAGGCGCTCAACGTGACCGCCGTCGTCCGCGCCGACTGCACGCTGACACAGCGCGGCGGCGCGATGTCGTGCATGGCGCTCGAGACCGCCCTCACGGAGGACAACGTCCTCGGCGTGACGTTGGCATCCGGCCGGGTGTTCTTCCAGATCGATCAGGTCCGGACACCGGTCGCGTCGGTGCCGCTCGCACTCCGCATTCGTGTGGGCGGCGATCGCTTGCTGCTCGAGCGGATGCGGGTGGGCGACCGTGACATGAGGAACAACAACGAGCTGACCGGCGGTGCGCAGATCGTGGCACTGGATGGCGTCCGCGCCTCGTCGCCGGCCATGGCGGTCGCCATCGCGCCGCCAGGATCGGCGAGTCCGGCGGTCATCGCGATGGATCTGTCGAGCCGCGAAGTGGTCTTGAACGTGGCCGCGCAAAAGATCGAGCCGTACTTCTACTACGGCGGGCGCCAGCTCGCGAACGGCAATCCCATTGTCTTCCACGGCCCCGGTTATCAAGTGAGCGGCACCGTCATCTCCGCCACCGTCAAGTAATGCAAGTCACAGACATCGTCGTCTGGCGCGTGTTCCAGGACAGCGCGATCGTGCGAACGATCGAGGGCGGGGCCCGCGCGATCAGAACGGCGGCCTCGAACTCGCGAGCCGTCGCCTATGCCCGCGGCTGGTCCGCTGCCGCGGCCGCGCGACCGGGCCAGGCGCTGGTGTCGGCGGCCCTCACCCACATTGCGATTACGGCCGCGATGGCGCGGCCGGCGTCCTGGCAATGGATCATCCTGCCGGCGACCGTCGCGGCGATCGGGCTCGTACTGATCGTGTCGTCGCGTCCGGCGCGATCGGAGCAGTGACGAGCCAGCCGCGTACCAAGGTGTTGGCACTGCTGCCGTTTTCGGAAGAAGGCGCCAGCGTGAGGTTCCGCGTCAGCCAGTTCCTGCCGGCCCTGTCGGCGGCGGGTTTCGATCTCGATCTCCATCCGCTCTTCGACACCGCGCTGTTCCGGCTGTTGTATCGCCCCGGACACATGCCCGAAAAAGCCACGGCACTTCTCGAGCGGACGTTCGACCGCGTCAAGGCCTTACGCGACCGATACGACATGGCATTGATCCACCGCGAGGCGTACCCGATTGGCCCGCCGCTGATCGAGCGCTGGCTGGCAAAGCGGGTTCCGATCGTCTACGACTTCGACGACGCGGTCTACCTGCCGAATACCAGCGACGCCAACCGGATGATCGGATTCCTCAAGCGGCCGGCCAAGATCGCCGAAGTGGTTCGCCTGTCGACGGAGGTGATCGCCGGCAACCTGCACCTCGGCGACTATGCGCGCCGGTATTCGACGCACGTCACCGTCATCCCGACGTGCGTGGACACGGACCTGTGGGCGCCTTCGAGCGAGCCGCCCCGCAGCGGCCCGCCCGTCATCGGCTGGATCGGCACGCCGACCACGACGCCCTATCTGATGGGATTGCAGGACGTGTTCTCGGCGTTGGCGAAAGAACATGACTTCGTGCTGCGGATCTCGGGCTCGCTGTCGCCGGTCACGATGCGCGGCGTGCGGATCGAGAACGAGGCGTGGAGCCTGCAGAAGGAAATCGCGCTCTTCAACACCTGCGACATCGGCGTGTATCCGCTGCCCAACGACGAATGGACGCTCGGCAAGTGCGGGTTCAAGGCCATTCAATTCATGGCCTGCGGTGTCCCGGTCGTGGCGTCACCAGTCGGTGTCAACAACCAGATCATCGAGGACGGCGTCAGTGGCCTGCTGGCCAACACCGAAGCGGAATGGCGCGATCGCCTGCGGTCCTTGCTTGTCGACACCGAGGCGCGCCGCCGCATCGGCGCGGCGGGGCGAAGCCGAATCGAGGCGCAGTACTCATTGCGGGCCAACGCACCGGCGGTCGTGTCGGTGTTCGAACAGGCCGCGGGAAGGGTTCATGCCCATGCGTGATTCAGTCACTCGACAGAACACCGAGTCGGTGGTGTGGCCCCGTCTGCGTCGTCGTTTCCCTATTGCTATTCTTGCCATGATCGCCGTCGTCCTGACCGTTGCGTGCTGGCCGACGACGCGATTCGTCGGCGTCGATTACGTGGTGTCGACGCAGCAATTACCGCTGTGGGCGAAAGCCACCGACTTCATCGACCGCGACGTCAATCTCGCGAGCGCCGCCCGATCGATTCTCGGCGGCGTGAGCGGCGAAGAGGCGAAGGGCGCCTCGACCCTCGCATGGACCCGCGCGAACATCCGCCCCGTGCCGGACGGCTTCCCCATCGCCGACGATCACGTGTGGCACATCATGGTGCGCGGTTACGGCATGGACGATCAACGGGCGGACGTGTTCACCACCCTGCTGGCCTACGACGGCATCCCCGCGTACTGGATGATGGTTGGCACGCAGCCGAAGCTAGTGACGCTATCGTATGCACGAATTGAAGGTCTGTGGCGGGTCTACGACGTGTCGAAGGGCATCGTCTTCAAAAACGCCGGCGGCGAGCTCGCGACGCCCGACGAGATTTCTGGCGATCACGATCTCGTTCGTGCGTCGGTGACGGGCGTGATCGCCGACGTAAATGGATACGTGGCCGCTTTCGATGGCTACACAGCGCCGCTCGCGCCCGACGTGCTGCGCGCGGACCTGCAGATGCCCGGCCGGCGCCTGTGGCACGAGACGCGTAGATTGTTCGGCAGGCAGGGGAGCGGGTGGCAGATGCACGCGATCCCCTCGAGAGGCACACCATGAGCAAAAATTTCGCGATGACCGGCGTGGCCGGCTTTGTGGCGCCACGCCACTTGAAGGCGATCAAGGAAACCGGCAACCGCCTGGTGGCGGCCGTCGATCCGCATGACGCCGTCGGCGTGCTCGATCGGTTCTGGTTCAACGCCCGCTTCTTCACCGAGATCGAGCGCTTCGATCGCCACCTCGAGAAGCTGCATCGCGGTCCGGAATCCGAGCGCGTGCATTACGTCTCGATCTGTTCGCCGAACTACCTGCACGACGCGCACATCCGGATGGCCTTGCGGTCGGGCGCCGACGCCATCTGCGAGAAGCCGCTGGTCATCAATCCGTGGAACCTCGATGCGCTGCAGGACATCGAGCGAGAGACCGGCAAGCGCGTCTACACGGTGCTGCAGCTGCGGCTGCATCCCGATCTGATCGCGCTGAAGAAGCGGCTCGACGCCGAACGCCCGGCCAGGCCGCACAAGGTCAGCCTCACCTACATCACCGCGCGCGGGCCCTGGTACGACGTGTCGTGGAAAGGCCGCGAGGATCGTTCCGGCGGTCTCGTCACCAACATCGGCATTCATTTCTTCGACCTGTTGATCTGGCTGTTCGGCGCGCCGAAAGCGACCGAGCTGCACCTGCGGCAGGAGAAGCGCATGGCGGGGTGGATCGCGCTGGAGCGCGCCGAAGTCAGCTGGTTCCTCTCGGCCGAATCCACCGACCTGCCGTTCGCGCCGCAACCGGGCGTCAAGACCACGTTCCGCTCGATCACCGTCGACGGCCAGGAGATCGAGTTCAGCGAAGGTTTTACCGATCTCCACACGCGCGTCTACGAAGAGGCGCTGGCGGGGCGCGGCTTCGGCATCGACGACGCGCGGCCTTCCATCGAGCTGACGTCGGCGATTCGACAAACGGCGGTGCCCGCCACGCCACAGGGCGAGCGTCACCCGCAAGTCGCGAAGGTGTCCGAGTGACCAACTACACGGTTCACCCATCGTCTTTCGTCGACGACGGCTGCGAGATCGGCGAAGGCACGAAGATCTGGCACTTCTGCCACATCATGCCGCGCGCCAGGATCGGCGCGCGCTGCAACATCGGCCAGAACGTCGTGGTGTCGCCCGACGTGGTCGTCGGCAACAACGTCAAGATCCAGAACAACGTGTCGCTCTACACCGGCGTCATCCTGGAAGACGACGTGTTTTGCGGTCCGTCGATGGTGTTCACCAACGTCGTCAACCCGCGCAGCCATGTCTCGCGCAAGGACGAGTACCGGCAGACGCTGGTGAAGCGCGGCGCCAGCATCGGCGCCAACACCACGATCGTCTGCGGCAACACCATCGGCCAATACGCGTTCATCGGCGCCGGCGCCGTGGTGACGAAGGAGGTGCCGGACTTTGCGCTCGTCGTCGGCAATCCGGGCCGGATCAGCGGCTGGATGTGCGCGTGCGGCATCAAGCTGGCCTCCGGCAAGACGCCGCCAGCCGAGGCGCACTGCACCACCTGCGGATCGAAGTATCGCGCGAGCGGCGAATCGCTGACGCGCGTTGAAGGCTAGCCGCTGAAGATCCTCACCATCGTCGGGGCCCGTCCCCAGTTCATCAAGGCGGCTGCGGTCAGCCGGCCGCTTCGCGCGCGCCATCAGGAAATCCTCTTGCACACCGGACAGCATTACGACGAGGCGATGTCGGACCGCTTCTTCAAGGAGCTCGACCTGCCGCAACCCGAGATCGAGCTGGGCATCGGCTCCGCTACTCATGGCCAACAGACCGGCCGCATGTTGATCGGGATTGAGGCCGCGATCACGGAGCATCGTCCCGATGCGGTGCTCGTCTACGGCGACACCAACTCGACGATCGCGGGCGCGCTGGCGGCGGCGAAGCTGCACGTGCCGGTGGCGCACGTCGAGGCCGGGCTGCGCTCGTTCAACCGGGCGATGCCGGAGGAGATCAATCGGATTGTGACCGATTCGCTGTCGTCGCTGCTGTTGTGTCCGAGCGAGACGGCGGCGGCCAACCTTCGAGGCGAAGGCATTACCTCCGGCGTGCACGTCGTCGGCGACGTCATGGCGGATGTCCTCGCGAAATTCGGCGGCAAGGCCAACACCGCCGCCGTCCTGGTGGAGTACGGCGTCCGTGAGCGCGAGTACTACGTTGCGACGATTCATCGCGCCGAGAACACCGACGATGGGACGCGGCTGCGATCGATCATCGAGGCCTTGTCAGATCTCGCGCTGCCGGTGGTGTTTCCCGCGCATCCGCGCGTCAAGGCTGCGATGGCCGTCAACGATCTCCGTCCCGGCGGCAACGTCAGGGTGGTCGATCCCGTTGGCTATGCGTCGATGATCGCGCTCGCGAAGCATGCGCGAGCGGTGCTCACCGATTCCGGCGGGTTACAGAAGGAAGCCTACTGGCTTGGCGTGCCTTGTGTGACGGTCCGCGATCAAACGGAGTGGGTCGAGACCGTGGCCAGCGGCTGGAACACCCTGGCCGGCGCCGACCGCTCGCGGATTGTTGCTGCGGTCGACGGGATCGGCGCTCCGGCCAGCCGGCCGCCCCTGTACGGCGAGGGCAATGCCACCTCACAAATCATCGAGGCCTTGAACGTCCTGGCTGATTCATCGAAAGGATCGTCGTGAACTTGAACGACACGCGGCTGGTCGTCATCGGCGGCGCCGGTTTCATCGGCTCGCATATCGTCGATCAGCTGCTTCGTCAGCCCGTCCGCGAGGTCGTCATCGTTGACAACTTCGTGCGCGGCACGCGGGCGAACATCGAGGCGGCGTTGCGCGATCCGCGCGTCACCCTGGTCGAGGGCAGCATTACCGATCGCGCGATGCTGAAGCGCGTGCTGGCCGGCGCCGACGGCGTTTTCCTGCTGGCGGCGTTGTGGCTGTTTGAATGCGTGCACGAGCCGCGCTCCGCCGTCGAAGTGAACATCGACGGGACGTGGAACGTCATCGAGGCGGTCCGGGAAGCCGGCGCCAAGCGCATCGTCTATTCATCGTCGGCGTCGGTCTACGGCGATGCGCTCGCGATTCCGATGACCGAGGATCATCCCTTCAACAACCGGACGATGTACGGCGCGACCAAGATTGCCGGTGAACAATTCCTGCGGGCCGTTTACGAGCAGCACCGGCTCCCGTACCTAGGCCTCCGTTACATGAACGTCTACGGCCCGCGCATGGATTACAAGGGCACCTATGTCAGCGTCATCATGAAGGTGCTCGATCGCATCGCCGCCGGGCAACAGCCGGTGATCTTCGGCGACGGCTCGCAGGCCTACGACTTCGTGCACGTCGAGGACGTCGCGCGCGCCAACGTGCTGTCGATGCAGAGCGATGCCGGCGACAAGTGCCTGAACATCGGTTTCGGCGTGCAGACGACGATCAACGAGCTGGTGCAGTTGTTGCTCGACCTGACCGGCTCGTCGCTGGCCCCTGAATACAAGCCGAACGAGCAGATGTTCGTGACCAACCGCATCGGCAGCACCGAGCTGGCCGAACAGCTGATTGGGTTCAAGGCGACGGTGCCGCTGGTCGACGGCCTTCGGTCGGTGGTCGAGTGGCGGCGTCAAGGGGAGCAGGCGAAGTAGATGTG
>JAYWEJ010000206.1:0-8857 GCA_043779345.1 Acidimicrobiia bacterium
TGCGAACACTTCCGCCGCCTTCCTGTTCAACATCGTCATCTGCGTGACGGCCCGCTCGATCAGATCCTCCGGCGCGCGGCCGAACTTGATCGCGGTGCCGACGATGCCGGTGCCGAGCGGCTTGGTGAGGATCAATCGATCGCCTGGCTTCGCGTTCGTGTTCGTGAGAATGCGTTTCGGATCGACGGCGCCGGTCACCGCGTAGCCGAACTTGATCTCGGGATCCTGCACGGTGTGGCCGCCGAGCAGCGCGACGCCGGCCTCGCGCAGCGTGTCGAATCCGCCGAGGAAGATCTGCGCGATGTCGTCGGTGTGAAGACCGTCTTGCGGAAACGCCGCGATCGCGAGCGCGGTGACGGGGCGTCCGCCCATCGCATACACGTCGCTCAACGCGTTCGCCGCGGCGATCTGTCCGTAGGTATACGGGTCGTCGACGATCGGCGTAAAGAAATCCACTGTCTGCACCAGGGCCGGACCACCCTCCCACGCGTACACACCTGCATCGTCCGCAGTCCTGTAGTCGACGAGGATGCGTGGGTCAGTTTGGGTTGGTATGCCGCTCAGGACCTGAGCGAGCTCGCCGGCAGCGAGTTTGCTCGCTCAACCGGCGCAGCTGACCATCTCGGTCAGCCGGCGCCTTTGCTGCTGTGTCATAAAAGTCTCACGGGCTTGCGGGCTACGGGCTTACGGCTTATCTCTTCTCCGTTAAGTACTCGTAGATGCGCTGCAACTCGTTTTCGTTCGTAAACGAAATCGCGATCGTGCCGCCTTTGCCTTTGCGTTTGATCTCCACCGGCGTGCCGAGCGAGATACGCAGCTGCTCTTCCGCCGCGCGCGTGTGGACGTCCTTCTTCGGCTTGATCGGTTCCGGCTTGTCGTCGCCTGGCTTGGTCCCGATCTCTTTCTTCACCAGCGCTTCGGTCTCGCGCACCGAGAGGCCGCGCGAGACGACGTCCCTCGCAACGCGACGCTGATCGGCATCACTCCCGAGCGCGACGATGGCGCGGGCGTGGCCCATCGACAGCGCGCCCGACGCGACGTTGCCGCGAACTTCCTCGGGAAGCTTCAGCAGGCGGAGATAGTTGGCGACGGTCGCGCGATCCTTGCCGACCTGCGCGGCGATGTCGTCCTGCTTCAGATGGAACTCGTCAACCAGCCGCTGATACGCCGCCGCGGCTTCCATCGGATTGAGATCTTCACGCTGGATGTTTTCGATCAGCGCCATCTCGAGCAGGCGCTTCTTCTCGCCGGCGGGAATGTCCTTGACGACGATCGGGACCCGCGCGAGCTGCGCTTGTTGCGCGGCACGCCAACGCCGCTCGCCGGCAATGATCTGATAGCGCTCGCGTCCGCCCAGCGGGCTCTCCAGCTTGCGGACGACGATCGGCTGAATGACGCCGTTCGATTTGATCGAGCGGGCGAGGTCTTCGAGCTTCGCGGCGTCGATCGGCCCGCGCGGCTGATAGTGATTGGGCTCGAGCTGATCGACGTCGACTTCGAGCGACGCGCGCGGCGGCGACGTGAAGGCGTCGCCGGCATCGGGGATGAGCGCGCTCAGTCCCTTGCCTAGTGCCTGTCGTTTCTCCATGTGCTTCCTGTTCGCCTGTTCGCCTGTTCGCCCGTTGGCCTGTTGGCGCATTGGCCGGTTACGCGAGAGCCGGCTCGTTTCGCTCGAGCACTTCCTTTGCGAACGCGAAGTACGCTTCGGCGCCGCGCGATCGCGCGTCGTAGGTGACGGCGGGGAGACCGTGGCTGGGCGCTTCGGCGAGGCGCACGTTGCGCGGGATCACCGTGCGATAGACCTTGTCCTTGAAGAACTCGCGGACATCGCGCGTGACCTGTTGGCCGAGATTGGTCCGCTCGTCGTTCATCGTCAGCAGCACGCCCTCGATGTCGAGCGAGGGATTGAGCGACGCGCGCACGCGTCTCATGGTCGAGACTAGATCGGCGAGGCCTTCGAGCGCGAAGTATTCGCAGTGCAGCGGAATCAGGACGCGGTCGGCGGCGACGAGCGCGTTGAGGGTGAGCAGGCCGAGCGACGGCGGCGAGTCGATGATGATGAAGTCGAATTCATCACCGAGCGGCGCGAGCAGGTTTTTCAAGCGGCGTTCGCGGCCGTCGATGCTGATCAATTCGATCTCGGCGCCGGACAGATCGCGCGTCGCGGGAATGATCGAGAGGCGATCGATGCCGGTCGGCAGGATGAAGTCGTGGACGTCGGCGTCGTTGTTGGTGAGCGCTTCGTAGATGGTTCCGCCAGGCGCGCGTTTGCCTTTTTGTCCGAGGCCGCTCGTGGCGTTGCCCTGCGCGTCGCAGTCGACGAGGAGGACTTTCCGGCCGTCGAGCGCGAGCGCGGCGGCTAGATTGATGGCCGTGGTGGTCTTTCCTACTCCACCCTTCTGATTTGTAACGGCGATAACCTTAGACATATCAGCCACTTAGCCTGTTATTTTGGTGATTAACCTAAATTGGTTCATCCGTAGCAGCGGGTAACAGACTAGCGCACTCCTGCACGCGGTTCAAGGAGCATCCGGCTGTAGCCGGATTGTTCCAATTTGAATGTTCCACGGGGAACAATCGCCCTCAGACGCGAGTTTTGCTCAGAACAACGAGCTTGCTGTGGAGGGAATCGACCAGCGGGTACGTCGCCATCCAAGCGAGCGGCGGCGGCGGGGAATCCTCGAGATCGCTCTTGCTGGCGCCGCGGAATAGTAGCAATTTCCCTCCGGGACGCAGGAATGCCTGGAGGGTGTTCAGCGTCCGCGTTTCGATGCGGACGGCGCGGATCGAGACGAGGTCGAGGGCCTCGTGAAGCTCGGTTCGCGGCAGCAGCTCTTCGAATCGCGAGGTCTCGACTTGGGCGTCGCGAAGACCGAGCGCTCGAACCGCCTCCCGTAGGAAGACGGCTTTTCGTGTTTTGACTTCGACCATTCGCAGCGCCAGGTTGTTGCTGGCGAGCTTGAGCGGGATTGCCGGCGATCCGCCACCCGATCCCGCATCGAGCAGTGTTCGAGCGTTTTCTGGGATGTACCGGGCGGCCATCACGGGCTCGATTAGCAGTCGATCGATGGCTTGGTCATCACCTTCCGGAGTCAGGCGGAACGCGGTCAGGTTGATCTTCGCGTTCCACTTCGCGAGGAGTTGGTAGTAAATCTCCAGGTTTTCGATGAGTGGCACGTTGAGCGATGCGCCCGCAGCCTTCGCTCGACGCTTGAGCCGGTCGCGAAACTCTTTGCTCGTCACGGTCAGAAACGGTCGAGGTACGCCCCGACGACGGCAACGGCCGCGGGGGTGACGCCGGGGATTCGCTGCGCCTGACCCAGCGTCTCGGGGCGAGTTTCGGAAAACCGCTGGACCATCTCGCGGGACAAGCCGGGGACTCTCTCGAAGGGAAACGCTTCGGGAATTCGGCGGCGTTCAGCGTGGTGCGCGCGGGAGACGGCTTGCTGCTGCCGCAGCAGGTACCCCTCGTACTTGATCGACGTCTCGACCGACGACATGTCAAGCAGGCGATCGGCCGGTTCCGTGACGATCGCGACATCGCCGTTTTTCTCGAGTTGCGCGAGAGTGATCTCGGGTCGGCGAAGCGCCTGAGACGCGGGGATCCTGGCGCCACCTTCGACCCGCACCCAGCTCCGCTGCATCACGTCGATATTTCGGTCGAATCGCTGTTTTCTGGCCTGAAATCGCTCCCATCGCCGGTCATCCACAACCCCAGCTTCACGGCCCTTCGGGGTCAGGCGAAGGTCGGCGTTGTCGGTGCGCAAGAGCAGGCGGTACTCGGCCCGTGACGTGAACATTCGATAGGGCTCGAGGCAGCCTTTCGTGACCAGATCGTCGACCATGATGCCGAGATAGGCCTCGTCCCGGCCGAAGACCATCGGCTCGCGGCGCTGGACGCGCAGGCCGGCGTTCAGGCCAGCGACCAGTCCCTGGCCGGCCGCTTCCTCGTAGCCCGACGTGCCGTTGATCTGTCCGGCGAAATACAGGCCAGAAATCCGGTGTGTTTCGAGCGTCGAGCGCAGCTCCGTGGGCTGCACGAAGTCATATTCGACGGCGTAGCCAGGGCGCAGCATCTCCGCGGCTTCGAGCCCGGGCAGCGCCCGTATCAGCTCTCGCTGCGTTTCCGCCGGCAGGCTCATCGAGAATCCGTTGACGTAGATCTCCTCGACATCGAGGCCTTCCGGCTCGAGAAAGAGCTGGTGCCGCTCGCGGTCCGGGAATCGCATCACCTTGTCTTCAAGTGATGGGCAGTATCTGGGCCCAATTCCTTCGATCTGACCGTTGTAGAGCGGGGATTCCCCGATGTGGCTGCGAACGAGCTCGTGCACCCGAGTGTTCGTGTGCATCAGGTAGCAGGCTGCTTTGTTGGTCGGCGGCTTGGTGGCAGTGAATGAAAACGGAATCGGTTCGGGATCGCCATGTTCCACGTGGAACACTCCGCGATTAACGCCATCGACGAAGTCGATCGACTTCCGCGCTAAGCGCGGCGGCGTCCCGGTTTTAAGCCTTCCCCACCGAAATCCGAAGGATTTGATGGATTCCGCTAGATCTCGGGACGGCGGCTCATCGCCACGTCCAGCTGGACGTTGGTCGCAACCTACGTGTATCAGGCCATTCAGAAAGGTCCCGGTAGTGATTACCAGCGCCTTGCAGCCGAATCTGCGCCCATCCTCAAGCTCGAGGCCGCAGATCTCGCCAGCATTCAGCAAAATTCGCCCGGCGCGACCGAGAATCCACTGAATATTCGGCTCGGATTCGAGCTCGGCGCGAACCCATTTGCCGTACTCAGGCTTGTCCGCCTGGGCGCGCGGCGACCAGACCGCCGGCCCGCGGCTGCGATTGAGCAGCTTGAATTGTATTCCCGTAGCGTCGATTGCGCGGCCCATCAATCCGCCCAGCGCATCTATCTCCCTGACCAGATGTCCCTTCGCCGTACCGCCAACCGCGGGATTGCACGGCATGTGCGCGACCGTTTCTCGAGTGAGCGTACACAGTCCGACGCTGCATCCGAGCTTCGCAGCGGCAGACGCGGCCTCGACGCCGGCGTGTCCAGCCCCGATAACGATCACATCTAATTGAGTCATCTATCTTCGATTAATCATTACCAAAAAAGACGTTGGCCACGGAGATACGGAGACACGGAGCTGACTTTTTAAGCATAACGCGTAGCCGGCCTTCAGCCAGCCTTAGCAGCGCCAGGCGCGACAGGCCGAACATCGTCAGCCGGAGTGCGAACGCAGGGGGCGGGAGGAGGGTCGTTGGCGACAAGCCGAACGGGGAATCAAGAGCGACCCGACGGGTGCGGTTCTATACAGACAATCTCGATGCGAGCGCCCGA
Organism: Acidimicrobiia bacterium; assembly: GCA_043779345.1. Classification (GTDB taxonomy): domain Bacteria; phylum Acidobacteriota; class Vicinamibacteria; order Vicinamibacterales; family UBA2999; genus 12-FULL-67-14b. Next base: position 5,342 of record JAYWEJ010000206.1, read on the forward strand.
GCATCGAGTTGACAGCCTTCCGGAGTGAGCACGGAGGCTGATGATGATCGGCCCAGAGCGCGTAGGCGCGAAGGCGGGTCTGAAGACCCGCCTCTACGGTCGATTCCTTACTTACCAATACAGAAGCGTTCGAAGATGTGGCGGAGCAGATCGTCCGTCGTCTTGCGGCCGGTGATTTCTTGCAGCGCCGCGCCGGCCTCCTGGAGATCGAGGAGAGGAAATTCTTCGGAGACTTCCGCTTCGAGCGCGGTGGCGGCGCGCAGCAGGGATTCCTTCGCGCGTTCGAGAAGAGCGGTGTGACGCACGTTCGTGATCTGCGGCCGATCGCGAAGCGCTTCGCCGGACGAGCCGAGCGCCTTGCCGACCGCGGCGATCAAACGATCGATGCCCGCCCCCGTCGTTGCCGAGATCGCCACGGCCTCAACCGGATCGAGCGGCTCGAGTGGTTGCGATGGCGGCAGATCGATCTTGTTCCACACCACGACGCGCGGGCGCGATGCGGTGACGCCGAGCAGCTCGTAGTCGTCGGTGCTGAGCGGACGCGATCGATCGAGCATCACGATCGTCAGATCGGCGACGTTGACCGCCGCCTTCGCGCGTGCCACGCCTTCGCGCTCGACGACATCCGCCGTGTCGCGCACGCCGGCCGTATCGATCAGCGACAGCGACAACCCGCCGATGTCCGCCTGCTCCGTCAGCAGATCCCGCGTCGTTCCCGGGATCGCGGTGACGATGGCGCGGTTGGCGTTGAGGAGGACGTTGAACAGGCTCGACTTGCCGACGTTTGGCGCGCCGACAATGGCGACCGCCGCTCCCTCGCGCACGAGGCGGCCGCGTTGTGCCTGCGCGAGCAGCGCGTCGATGCTGGCGATCACCTTGACGATTCCCTCGCCCGCTTCCTTGGGCGCCACGAAGTGATATCCCTCCTCGGGGAAATCAAGGGAAGCTTCGAGCTTTGCGACGATGTCGTAGAGATCCTTTTCGATCGCGGTGATCGCCGTCGTCAACGTGCCCTCGAGCTGATCGAAGGCGGCTCTCGCCTGCAGCGGCGTGACGGCGTCGATGAGATCCGCGACGGCCTCCGCCTGGACGAGATCGAGCTTCTGATTGAGAAACGCGCGCAGCGTGAACTCGCCAGGCTCCGCAAGCCGCGCGCCGGCGGTAATCGCGGCGCGAAGAATCGATCCCAGGACAACGGGACTGCCGTGCGCAGAAATTTCAACCACGTCCTCGCCCGTGTACGAAGAAGGCGCAACAAAGTACGTCACAACTACCTGATCACCGTGCGGCTGGTGCGATGCACCACCCGCTACTTTCGGATCACCGTACTGGTGGTGCGAAGCACCATCCGCTACTTTCGCGAAGGTGGCGTGGCGGGGCTTGAGGGGGGCATCGCGGCCGATCAGTTTGTTGGCGATCGCTGCGGCGTCGGGGCCGCTGATCCGGATCACACCGATGCCGCCGCGCCCCGGGGGCGTCGCGATTGCGACGATGGTGTCGGAGGTGGAGAACAGGCTACTTCACAGAAATAATGACGGTCTTCTCGAACGCGTCGCCGATGCTCTCCGACGTCACCGACTCGATCTCGGCGACCGCGAGGTGCACGATGCGGCGCTCGTACGGATTGAGCGGGCCGATCTCCTGCGCCAGGCCTGACTCCTTGGCCTTGCCGCCGAGGAACAGCGCCATCTGCCGAAGCTCGTCGTCTTTACCCTTGCGATAGCCCATGCAGTCGACGACCAGGCGCCGGCCTTCGGTGGTTTCGTGGCGATAGATCGCCGCGATCACGTGCTGGAGCGCCGCGAGCGCTTCGCCCTGCTTGCGGATCAGGACGTTGCCGTCCTCGCCGGTCAGGTTGATGCGGACGCCGTCGGGCATTTCCTCGGCGCTGGCCTCGAGATCGAGGTCCATCGCGTCGACGATTTTCTGGACGAATTCGGTGATGTCGGCTGTCGCCATTTTGGTCCTGGGTCCTGGGTCTTGAGTCTTGAGTCTTGAGTCTTGAGTCTTGAGTCCTGGCGGGTTATTTAACTGCAGGTCGGGGCGGAGCGCCAACCAGATAGTTGGTGAAGTACTGCTGGGCGATCGTGAACACCGTGCTGACAAACCAGTAGATCACGAGGCCGCTCGGGAACGACAGCGACATCGCCGTGAACATGATCGGCATGAACATCATGATGCGCTGCTGCGTGGGATCCGCCGTGGTCGGCGTCATCTTGGTCTGCCAGAACTGCGCGGCACCCATGGCGATCGGCAGGATGTAGAACGGGTCCGGCGCCGACAGGTTGTGAATCCAGCCCATGAAGTCCGCGCCGCGGATCTCGATGGCCTGCGACAGCATCGCGTAGAAGGCAAACAGGAACGGGAACGTCAGGAGCATCGGCACGCAGCCGCTGGCGGGATTGACGCCCTTCGACTTGTAGAGCGCCATCACCTCCGTGTTCATCTTCTGCCGCTCGGGATCGGTGACCTTGTACTTCGCGTAGCGATCCTGGATCGCCTTCATCTGCGGCTGGATCTCCTGCATCTTGCGCATCGAGACCACGCTCTTGTGCCGCAGCGGGAACAGCGCCAGGTTGATCAGCAGCGTCAGGACGATGATCGCCCAGCCCCAGTTGCCGATGTATCCGTGCACCCACTTCAGCGCGTTCAGCAGCGGCACGGCCAGCCACGAGAAGATGCCGAAGTTGATCACCTTGGTGGCGTCGGGACTGATGGCGCGCAGATCGTCGAATGCCTTCGGGCCGAAGAAGAAGCGCGATTGATCCTGCGGCGCCTGGAAGCGCACCGCGTAACCGACGAACTGGCCGGTGATGGTGGGATCGTCCTGTTGCGGTACCGCCCTCGGCTGGTAGGTGATGCGGAACGTCTGCGGGTTCTGATCGTTCACCAGCATCGAGGCGAAGTAGTGATCGTCGACGCCGGCATAACGGAACGCGCCCTCTTGCGATCCCGATTCGGTCGACGCCACGCGCTCAATCGAGCCGTCGATGAAGACAATGGCCTGCGCCGGCGTGTTGTAGCTCGGTGAGAAGAACGACGCCGGCGGCGCGCGCGCGATGTCGTCGCCGAGACCCGGGCCCCAGTTGATCGAGGGGTTCAGCCGTTCGGCGCCCATCTGGACGACGGCACCGAACGACACGATGTAGCTGGTCGGCTCGACGGCAAACGTCTTCTTGATGTTCAAGCCGTCGGCGGAGGCCGCCTCGAAGACGATCGTCTGCGGCGACGCGGTCGCATCGATCACCGCGCCCGCGGGCGCGCCGTTGACGGTGACGCGATACACGGCCTCGTTGACGCGCGCGCTCATCGCCGGGTCGTCAAACGTCAGCGTGAACGGCTTGAGCGCATCCGCGCCGGCGCCGTCGGGAACGAGATCGAGCGGCTGTCCCCCGTCGGTGCGGTACTCCTTCAGGATCCAGTGAACCAGCTTCGCGCCGTGATTCGAGAACACGGCTTTGACCTTCGTCGTCTCGACGACGATCTCGCGAGCGGCTGCTTCACTGACGGTGGCGG
>JAYWEJ010000207.1:0-3711 GCA_043779345.1 Acidimicrobiia bacterium
CATCACGGATTCGATTCCGATCGAAGGCGCGAAGCCGGAGACGGTCGAACTGAAGTACACGCGTCACGGTCCGGTGCTGTTCGAAGATCGCGCGAATCGGAAGGCGTACGCGCTGCGCGCCGGTTGGATGGAACCCGGTGGCGCCCCGTATCTTGCGAGCCTGCGCATGAACCAGGCGACGACGTGGGAGGAATTCAAGGCGGCGTGCACGTTCAACAACATGCCGTCTGAAAACATGGTGTGGGTCGATCGCAAGGGCAACATCGGCTGGCAGGCCGCCGGCATCCAGCCGATCCGCCGCAATTGGAGCGGCGTCCTGCCGGTGCCGGGCGATGGCCGGTATGAGTGGGACGGCTACCTGCCGATCGCGTCACTGCCGTCGGAAGCGAACCCGTCGCGGGGCTTCATCGCCACCGCGAACAACTACCTGCTCCCCGACAACTACCCCTACAAGGATCTGCTGCACGTGCAGTGGTCCGACGCGTTCCGCGCCTCGAGGATCGCTGAGGTGCTTGGATCGGGCCGGATGTTCAACGTCGCCGAAATGACGCGGCTGCAGAACGACGACCTGTCGATCGTCGCCCGCGCGCTGACCCCGCTCCTCCGTCATGTCCCGCTCGCGAATCCCGCAAGCGCCCGCGCGCGCGAGCTGCTGGCGCGATGGGACTTCGTGCTCGACAAGGATTCCATCGAAGCCGGCGTTTACGAAATGTGGCAGCGCCGTCTGTTCGCCAACACGCGCGAGGTGGTGGTGCCGCCGGCCATCGCGAAGGCGGTCGGCGTCAACCTGGTCTCGACCAAGAAGCTGATCGACTGGCTGCAGTCGCCTGACGGGCGCTTTGGCGCAAATCCGATCGCCGGCCGCGACGCGCTCGTCGGCAAGAGCATGGATGAAGCCGTCGCGGAGCTGACGAAGCGCTTTGGCGCCGACATGCAGGCGTGGAAGTACGGGCAGGAGAAATACCATCACGCGCGGCTCGAGCATCCGCTTTCCGGCGTCGTCAATCGGTCGATGCAGGCGAAGCTTGGCGTCGGGCCGCTGCCGCGGGGCGGCGATGGCAGCACGGTCAGCGCCACCGGCGGCGCCGACAATCAAACCAGCGGCGGCTCGCTGAAGATCATCGCCGACACGGAAGACTGGGAGAACTCGGTCGGCCAGAACACGCCGGGGCAGTCCGGCGATCCCGATAGTCCGCACTATCGCGACCTGTTCGAGTTGTGGGCGCGCGGGCAGTACTTTCCGCTCGCCTATTCGCGCGCCAAGGTTGAATCCGTGCGCGAGAGCACGACGAGATTGACGCCGCCGGGAACGAGCTCGCAGCGCCGCTAGATCGAAACCCCGTACCGCTCGGTCAGGATATCCAGATGGTGCTTGGTATGGCCCGCCATGATCCAGCAGATGGCGCGGCAAGAGACCGAGTTGTTGTTGGCGAGGCCGACGTTTGAAATCGTCGTCTCGTCGAGCGAATCGACGAGCGCCAGGGTGGCGCGGCGGACCGCGATCATCTCGTCGACGACGTCGGCAATCCGCCGCTTCCGGTGCGGCGCCGTTTTCGCCCACGCATTTTCGTCAAATCCCGAGAGCGGCGTCTTGTCACCGCGCGCGATCCGCGTCAACCGATAGCTGAACACGCGCTCGGCGTCGGCGACGTGGCCGATCAGGTCCTTCACCGTCCACTTACCGGCGGCGTAGGCGTGATTGGCCTTGTCCTCGGACAACGAACGGAGTTTTTCGAGCGCGCCGATCTGGTCTCTCATCAGCGGCGCCGGACCGCTGTCGGGAACCTTGTCGATGTAGCCGGCATAGAACGGGGCGAACTCGGACTGGTCGGGCTTTTTGATGATCATGATGGCAGCGTTCCTTAATGAAGCGCCTTCTCGGTGGTGAGCAGCTCCGCGAGGTGCTCGAGTGTCTTGACGCCGTGCACGTCCGACGGCAGCTGCGGCACGCGGACGCGTGCGTGCGCCTTGAACCGGCGATCGATCTCGTCGAGATAAATCACTTCCTGATCGTGGCGCGACCGCAGGAACGGATCGGGGCTGGTTTCCGGGAGCACGCGGTTGACGACCATGCCGCCAATGGTGACGCCGGCTTCGTTCAGCTGTTCGATGGCGCGCGCGGTTTCCTCGATCGGCAGGCGCTCGGCGACGAGCACGAGCACGAACGCCGAGATGCGCGGGCTGAGCAGCCTGGCGCGGAACTCGCGCAGGTGCTCGAGGCGGGCCGACAGCGACAGCATCACCGGATCGGTCGCGTCATCCTGATCGATGCCGAGCATCGCCCGCCGCGATCGCGACAGGGCGCGGATCCAGGCCTCCATCAGCTCGGGCATCCGGATCAGCCGCAGCGTGTGACCGGTCGGCGCGGTGTCGAAGACGATCAGGTCGAAGCGATCGTCCTCGCCGCGGATCAACGCGCCGATCCGATCGAACAGCGCCATCTCCTCGGCGCCGGGCATGCTGGCGGCCAGGTCGATCTGGCGAGAAGCTTCCTTCTGGATCTGGTGGCCGAACAGGCCGGTGATCTGTTCCTTGACCTTCTTGACGTAGCGCCCGGTCTCGAATGCGCCGTCGATCTCGAGGCCGTGCAGGTTCGGCAGCAGCGGCACGGGCTCGGGCCCGATCGGTCGCTCGAACATGTCCGATGTCGAATGCGCCGGGTCCGTCGACACCAGCAACACGCGCTTGCCGGCGTGGCTCGCTGCCAGCGCCATCGCCGACGCGCACGTCGTCTTGCCGACGCCCCCCTTGCCGCCGAAGAACAACACCCGCTTGTCGAGGAGGTGAGTGAGTGACGCCATGTAATCGGTGGATCGTCTATCGGTGGATCGTCTGTCGGTGGATCGTCCGTCGGCAGCTAGCAGCAGGGCAGGTTGCCGAGCGGCGAGCGATCCATGCCCATCCGCCGGTGCCACTGGTGAAACTGGTCGAGGATGTAGGGATAGACGTCGAGGAGATACAGGGTCGCCGGGTTCGGCAGTCCGACGATCTCCATGTAGCACAGCAGAAGAAAGAGGTCGTTCAGCTCCGCCGCCTGGCGGCGCAGCTCACGTTCGTATTGACCGTACGCGGCGCCGTGGAAGAAATCGCGGATGTTCTGCCGGACCGACACGCGTCGATCATAGTCCAGCAAGGTGACTGCCTGATGGCCTGATGGCCTGTCGGCCTGACCTACATATTCAGCCAGTAGCTGAACTTGACCAGGAAGACATTGCGGGACGGCGCCGAAAACACGCCGTCGAAGTCCCGCCCGAAGCGGAAATCGCCGAATTGCTGGTAGTCGGACTTGCCCTGCTGCCAGACCAGGAACAGCTGCGAGCCCGGGCGGTACTCCCAACGCAGCACGTTGGTGGTGCGGAACGAGCGGATGTTGAAGTCGGCGTTGCCGCCGTAGGCGTAGGGCTGGTAGCGATCCTCGTACTGCTCGGCGCGGCCGTCGACCAGCTCCTTAAAGTTCGAGTAGGCACCGGCCGACACGAACGGTTCCGCGTAGACCTGCAGCGACAGGGTCGGCGTCAGCGTGTAGTTGAATCGCGTGCTGATCGACAGCGTCCGCTGATTGATGCGGCCGAACACATAACGTTGATTGCCGTCCGCCAACGTCTCGTTCCGAACCCACTGCGAGTCGTCCTGGTTGACGTTGTACCACACACCCATGTTGAGCGACATCGACGAGGTCGGACGCCAGTTCAGGCCGGGTCCATAGCCGTA
>JAYWEJ010000208.1:0-8783 GCA_043779345.1 Acidimicrobiia bacterium
GTGTAGCGCGGAACTTTGGTTCCGCGATCACTCCGGCGAATACCCTGGACTCCGGCGGCGAATATCAATGGCGGCGCGACGGCGAAGTCCACCTGTTCAATCCAGACACCGTCTTCAAGCTGCAGCATGCGACGCGCACGGGTCAATACCACATCTTCAAGGACTACACGCGCCTGGTCGACGATCAGAGCAAGCAGCGCGCCACGCTGCGCGGGTTGTTCGGCTTCAAGCCGGCCGGCCCGCCTCTTCCGCTTGATGAAGTTGAACCTGTCGAATCGATTCTGCCGCGCTTCTCGACCGGCGCGATGTCGTACGGATCGATCAGCCAGGAAGCGCACGAGACGCTGGCGATCGCGATGAACCGGATGGGCGCCAAGTCCAATACCGGCGAGGGCGGCGAGGATCCGGCGCGCTACGTGCCAGATGCCAATGGCGATTCGCGCCGCAGCGCGATCAAGCAGGTCGCGTCAGGGCGGTTCGGCGTCACCAGCGAGTACCTGGTCAACGCCTGCGACCTGCAGATCAAGATGGCGCAGGGCGCCAAGCCCGGCGAAGGCGGGCAGCTGCCGGGCCACAAGGTCTATCCGTGGATCGCCAAGGTGCGGCTTTCCACTCCGGGCGTCGGCTTAATCTCGCCGCCGCCGCATCACGACATCTACTCGATCGAAGACCTCGCCCAGCTGATCTTCGATCTCAAGAACGCGAATCCCGTTGCGCGCGTGCACGTCAAGCTCGTCGCCGAATCCGGCGTCGGCACCGTCGCCGCCGGCGTCGCGAAGGCGCACGCCGACGTCGTCCTGATCTCGGGCCACGACGGCGGCACCGGCGCGTCGCCGCTGACCAGCCTCAAGCACGCCGGCGTGCCGTGGGAGCTCGGCCTCGCCGAGACGCAGCAGGTGCTGCTGATGAACCGCCTGCGCGATCGCATCGTGGTGCAGGTGGACGGGCAGATGAAGACCGGGCGCGACGTCGTCATCGCGGCGCTGCTCGGAGCGGAGGAGTTCGGTTTCGCGACGGCGCCGCTCGTCGTGATCGGCTGCGTGATGATGCGCGTCTGCCATCTCAACACCTGCCCGGTCGGCATCGCGACGCAGGATCCCGAGCTGCGCAAGACCTTCAACGGCAAGCCGGAGTTCGTGCAGAACTTCTTCAGGTTCATCGGTGAGGAAGTCCGCGAGTTGATGGCGTCGCTCGGTTTCCGTTCGCTCGACGAGATGATCGGCCGCGCCGAGTGCATCGATTTCGAGCCCGCCAGGGATCACTGGAAAGCCAAGGGGCTCGATCTCGCGCCGATCCTCTACGTACCTGATGTGCCTGCGGACCTGCCGCGCCGAAACACCTGTGCGCAGGATGCGGGCCTGGCGAAGGTGCTGGATCACCGGTTGATCGCGGCGGCGGCGCCGGCCCTCGACCATCGCGCGCCGGTCGAGGTCTCGATGCCGATTCGCAACACCGATCGCACCGCCGGCACGATGCTCGGTTACGAAGTGACGAAGCGATTCGGCGGCGCGGGACTCGCGGACGACACCATCAGCGTCCGCTTCACCGGCTCCGCGGGCCAGAGCTTCGGCGCGTTCATTCCGAAAGGCATCACGCTATCACTCGAGGGCGAGGCGAACGACTTCGTCGGCAAGGGCCTCTCGGGCGGGAAGCTGATCGTCCGGCCGCCCCTCAACGCGGCGTTCGCCGCGGAAGACAACGTCATCATCGGCAACGTCGCGCTCTATGGGGCGACCAGCGGCGAGGCGTTCGTGCGCGGCATCGCCGGCGAGCGATTCGCCGTCCGCAACAGCGGCGCCCACGCCGTCGTCGAAGGCGTCGGGGATCACGGCTGCGAGTACATGACGGGCGGGCGTGTGATCGTGCTCGGTGGCACGGGACGCAACTTCGCGGCCGGCATGAGCGGCGGCATCGCCTACGTCCTCGATACCGACGGAGCGTTTGCGCTCAACTGCAACATCGACATGGTCGACCTCGAGCGGCTCGACCAACCTGATGAAGTCGCGCTCGTGCGCGGCCTGATCGCGCGTCACGTCGATCTCACCGGCAGCGCGATCGGCCGGCGGGTGCTCGATGCGTGGGCGGGCACGCAGCCGCATTTCGTCGCCATCATGCCCCGTGACTTCAAGCGCGTGAAAGCCGCCGAAACAAAGGAGCTCGTCGCGTAGAGGCGGGTCTGTAGACCCGCCTGTGTGAATCATGGGCAAACCAACCGGCTTCATCGAACACGCGCGCAGCAAGCCGCCGGCCCGGCCCGTTATTGAGCGCCTCGGCGACTATCGCCACATCTATTACGCCTATCCGGCGGACGAGCTGACGCGCCAGGCGTCGCGATGCATGGACTGCGGCATCCCGTTCTGTCACCAGGGCTGCCCGCTCGGCAATCTGATTCCGGACTGGAACGATCTGGTCTATCGCGACAACTGGAAGGCGGCGATCGAACGCCTGCACCAGACCAACAATTTCCCCGAGTTCACCGGCATGCTCTGCCCGGCGCCGTGCGAGGGATCGTGCGTGCTCGGCATCAACAAGGATCCCGTCACGATTAAGTCGATCGAGCTGGCGATTGTCGATCGCGCGTTCGACGAGGGCTGGATCGTGCCTCGTCCGCCGGCGAACCGGACCTGGAGAAGAGTCGCCGTGATTGGCTCGGGACCCGCCGGTCTCGCCGCGGCGGACCAACTGAATCGCGCCGGGCACAGCGTGACGGTGTTCGAAAAGTCCGATCGCATCGGCGGCCTGCTGCGTTACGGCATCCCCGAGTTCAAGCTCGAAAAGCGCCTGCTCAATCGCCGGCTCGAACTCCTCTCCGCCGAAGGCGTGGTGTTCCGCACGCGCGTCAACGTCGGCGAGGATTTCGCGGCCGCGGATCTGCGCCGCGACTTCGACGCGGTCCTGCTGGCCGGCGGCGCGGGCCACGCTCGCGATCTGAATGTTCCCGGCCGCGACCTCAAGGGCGTTCACTTCGCAATGGATTTCCTGACGCAGCAGAACCGGCATTGCGAAGGCGATGATCTACCGTGGATCAACGCCGCGGGCAAACATGTCGTGATCATCGGCGGCGGCGACACCGGCGCCGATTGTCTTGGCACCGTGCATCGGCAGGGCGCGGCGAGCGTCGCTCAGCTCGAGCTGATGCCGACGCCTCCGCAACAACGCGCCGACAGTAACCCGTGGCCGCTCTGGCCCCACGTCTTCCGCGCCTCGTCTGCTCACGAAGAAGGCGGCGAACGGGTCTACGCGGTTGCAACCACCGAGTTCAGCGGCATCGATGGCCGCGTGCGCGCGCTGCGCGGACACAGGGTCGCGTGCGGCACGCCCTTCGAGATGAAAGCCGACCTCGTCTTGCTGGCGATGGGATTCGTGGGACCGGAGAAGAGCAAGCTGCTCGCCGACCTGGATCTGCGCATGACCGAGCGCGGCACCGTGTGGCGCGATGAACAGTGGGTGACGACCGTGCCTGGGGTCTTCGCCGCCGGCGACATGCAGCGCGGCCAATCGCTGATCGTCTGGGCAATCGACGACGGCCGCCGTGCTGCAACGGCCATCGATGCCTTCTTAGGTCAGGCCTAGTACGCGGAACCCTTCCTTGCGAGCCGCTGCGGCCACCCGGTCGTCCAGCGCCACCAGATCGAGAGCGGCAGTCTCTCCACCAGCCGCAACAAATGCCGACGCCAGTTGCAGCGCGTCACCGGCTCGGAGAGGATGAACGCGCAACATCCGCACCGCCGTGGCGCGTACCGAACTACTCGCTTCCACCTCGGTCCATGCAACGGATAATGCCTCGAGCCGCTCGAAGGCCGCCGTCACACTTGGCTCATCGAGATCGTGATCTCGAGCGAGCCGCGAGATCGCCGATGCGCACTCAACGAACGTGCCCCACCACACTGCGATCACCGAATCGTCAGCGATGAGCTCTTGCATGGCTGCGGTCTGCGGCTGGCGTGCCAGCAGCGGCACAATCGCCGACGCGTCCCAGAATTTCATCGGCCCTGGCGCCGCTCGTCGAGCAGTGCGTCAAGCAGCGTCTTCGTGCCCGACCGTTCGGGCGGCGGCGTCGCGATCAACCGGCGTGGAAACGGCTTGAGCGGCGGACGGACGATGCCGTCCCGAACCAACTGTGCGATGCGGGCATGGTCGCGATTGGCCACAGGCTCCAGCCGGGCGACCGGGCGCCCTCGGTCGAGGATCACAATCGACTTGCCGGCCTTGACCTGATCAATCAACGCACTCAAGCCGTTCTTGGCCTCGGAGATGCTCACCTTCTTCATATGGCTATTATAGCCTGAATAAGATGTCCTTAAAAGCTACTACCGACCTGACCAGCCAGGGTCCTGGGAAGCGTGCGGTTCGCGCGTGCGCGCTGTTTCTGAGGCACAATGGACGTGTCGTTTAGCGATGCCAACCTGACGACACGGGTAAGAGCTGTGCGAAATGTCTGTCTCGTCGCGGTCCTGCTGGCGCTGCCGTTCGGCGCCGATGCGCAACAACGCCGCGCGGTAGGGCGCTCGGGTAATCAACGCGCCGAGCAAAGTGGCGCCGAAGAGCGCCGGGCTGAGCGGCGTCAATCCGATCAACGTCAGTCCGATCAACGTCAATCCGATCAGCGTCAATCGGATCGCCGGGAGTCCGGGCAGCGCCAGGCCGAGCCACGGCCGGCGACCGGCCTCGGGCCGATCGGTCTGACGCCGGCGCAGACGTCGCGCCTGCCGTGGTGGGAGCAGCGACGGACGCCTGCCTGGGAACAACGCCAGGTGCCCGCTTGGGAGCAGCGTCAGACGCCGGCGTGGGAATTGACGAACCCTTCGCGCGCTGCGCAAAGCCTGTATCAGCAGCCCGTCCGCAGTGAGCGCCCCGACGGCAGAGTGCGGCCGCATCGCAATCAGCCCTCGGTCGTCTACGTGCTGCCGCCCTATCGCTACTTCGAGACCGGCACGACGCTGTCGTACGGCGTCACTGCGCCATACGTGACGCCTCCTCCACCATATGAGGCACCGGCCCCGCCGCCGGCGCCGCCGGTTGAAACCGGTTACCTGAAACTCGAAGTGGAGCCGCGGCAGGCGTTGCAGGTGTTCGTCGATGGCCTCTACATCGGGACGCTTGCCGATCTCGGCGAAGAGCTCGCGCTGCGGCTCGGAGCGCGCCGCATCGAGCTGCGCGCTCCCGGCTATCGCACGTTAATCTTCAATACCGAGATCGTCCCGGATCGCATGATCGTCTACCGCGGCGCGCTCGAGCTGAATGCGACCGCCGCGCCAAGCACTCCCGCACCGCGCACGCCCGCGGCCGACGCACCCCAGGCTCCTGCGCTGACTCCAGGTTCCAGGACCATGTATGTGATTCCCGGTTGCTACCTGGGGAACGTGTCGCCGAAGGACATCAAGCTGCGTCCAGGCTGCGACATCGCCAATCTGACGACGATCACGCCGCCTTAACACCCTCGACTTCGCTCAGGGTAAACGGCGCTTCAACTTTCGAAACGCCGCGAGCATCTCCGCGTACGTGAAGTTCGCGTTGCGCCCGCTTGGGTTCGGCAGCACGAACACTTCCGTATCGCCAATCCGCTCCTGCTGTGGACCGAGCGTCACCGCGCCCTTGCGCCCGGGGAACATCGCGCGAAACACCGTCACGCCGACCATGGCAATGACCGGCGGACGATACCGAAGGACCTTGCGGCGCAGCCGGACCCGGCCCGCGACGTATTCCTCGGCTTCGATCGTGTCGATCCCAGGGGTCGGCCTCGGGACGATATTCGTGATGCCGTAACCGAACTCCGGCAGCCGATCGTCGTCTGTATACGTGATGCGCTCCGGGACCAGCCCGGATTCGAACAGCAACACCCAGAAGCGATTCGAGAAACCGGCGAAGTGATGGCCGGTCAGGGAGGAGCGGATGCCGGGGTTGATGCCGACAAACAGCACGCGAACTCCGGGCTTGATGCGATCTTTGAGAGGCGGCAGCAACTGTGGCACGAACGACCTGCCCTTATTATGCGTAATAGGTATGCGTTATCCTCGCCCGATGCGCGCCATCGCGATCCTCCTGACAGTGTTGGTGACCGCCGCAACGGCACGGGCGCAATCCGCCACCACCGAAACGGACGCGGTGTTGAAGACGGTGCAAGCGTTCTTCGACACCATGACCGCCAGGGACGTCGAGGGCGCGCGCGCCATCCTTCAGCCGCAGGGACGCTTCCACGCCATGCGCATGCGCGACGGCAAGCCCGAGGTGCGCGCTTTTTCCAACGAAGAATATTTCGCCGACCTGCAAGCGTCTAAGCAGAAGATGCGCGAGCGGATTTGGAATCCCGAGGTCCGGATCAACGGCCCGATTGCGACGATGTGGGCGCCGTATGACTTCTGGATCGACGGCAAGTTCAGCCATTGCGGCGTCGACGCCTTCGACCTGATCAAGACCGAGGACGGCTGGAAGATCGCTGGCGGTGTCTATACCGTCGAGAACAAGTGCGCCCAGAGCCCGCTTGGGCCGCCCAAACCATGATGAGAATCCTCGCCATCGCCGCACTCGTCCTGTCGATTGCCGCGGCTGCCGCCGCGCAGACTGCCGCCGATATTCCCATCTCCCGCGTCACCGAGGCGCCGAAGATCGACGGCATCCTCGACGATGCGGCGTGGAAGATCTCGCCGCTGTCAATCACGGCGGACAAGTGGGTGTCGTACCAACCGGTCCGCGGCGACAAGATGCCCGAGGACTACCGGACCGACGTGCGCATCACCTACGACGACCGCAACGTCTATTTTGCGTTTCACTGTTTCGATAACGAGCCCGACAAGATCCGCACCACCGTCAGCCGCCGCGACAGTTCGTCCAGCGATGACTGGATCGCGCTCAGCCTGGATTCCGCGGGCACCGGCCAGTCGGCGTATCACCTCTTCTCGAATCCGAGCGGCAGCCAGATGGATGCGATCAACACCTCGGCATCGGGCGAGCAATTCGATGCCGACGTCGTGTGGTACAGCGCCGCCAGGACCACCAGCGACGGCTACGTCGTCGAAGTCCAGGTGCCGCTGCAGACGCTGCGTTTCAAGGGCGGCGACACCGTCCGCATGGGGCTGGTGTTCTTCCGCAAGATCAGCCGCATCGGCGTCTCGTATGCGTGGCCGGAGATGTTGCCGGGCCAGTGGGTCTTCGATCGCCCATCGCACATCACGTTCAGCAATCTCAAGCCGCGGCGGCTCGTCGAAGTCCTGCCGAGCGTGACCTACGGCGTGCGGCAGGAGCGCGAATCGTCGTCGTGGGGATCGGCCGATAACGACACCAACATCGGCGCCAGCGGCAAGTTCGGCATCACGTCGGGCGTCACGCTTGATGCGACCGTCAATCCGGACTTCAGCCAGGTCGAGAGCGACTCGTTCCAGATCGAGGTCAATCAACGTTTCCCGATCTTCTTTTCCGAGAAGCGGCCGTTCTTCATGGAAGGCATGGGCCTCTTCAACATCGCGCGCGGCAACAACATGCGCACCGCGGTACACACGCGCCGCATCGTCGATCCGATCTTCGGCACCAAGCTGACCGGTACGGTCGGCAAGACCACCTTCGGCGTGCTCAACGCGCTCGACGATCACCCGGGCGACATCGGCCGTCGCGGCGACCAATTCGCCGACCGCAACAAGCTATTCACGGTCGGCCGCGCGACGTATGCGTTGCGCCGCTCCGACTACATCGGCGGCATCGTCACGCAAACGACCCACAAGGGGCGGAACAACTTCGCGACGGGCGCGGACTTCATCGTGCGCCCGTCCTCGTCGCAGTCGCTGGCCGGGACGTTCCTGACGACACGGACGACCGACGGCTCGAGCGACACGCACGGCAGCGCCGGGCAGCTGACCTACGGATTCGAGACGCGGCGCTTTGAGAGCACCGTGCAGGCGGAGCATTACGATCGCAACTTCCAGATGGACACGGCGTTCTTCTTCCGGACCGGCTTCACCGCCGGCTGGACGTATCACCAGGTCAACTTCTATCCACGCAGCGGCCAGAACTTCTGGCTGCAGCGGATCAGCCCGTTCGTGTTCGCGAAGGCCGGCCACGACCGGGTTCAGGCCGGCGACGAGAATTTCTTCAACACCGGCGTTCGCTTCAACTTCACGCGCCAGAGCAACTTCAACATCGAGATCTCGCGCGGCAAGGAGGCGTGGCGCGGCCGGGAGTTCACGGTCGGCAACGACGTCTTCATGTTCGCCAACACGCAACTGGTGCGGTGGCTCGGCGTGTTCGGCGGCGGCGGCATCGGTGCTGGCATCTATTACGATGATGTCGATCCGTTCCAGGGGCGATCGCTATTCAGTTTCTTCGGCTTCACGCTGCAGCCGAACCAGCACATCACGCAGAATTTCGAGGGGAACGTGAGCTGGCTGGAGCGCGAGTCGACCGGCGAGCGCATCTACGACGTGACGGTCCTCAACTCGAAGACCACTTACCAGTTCGACAAGCATTTCCTGGTCCGGTTCCTCGCGCAGTACGACAGCTCCGAGCATCGAGTTCTGACGGATCTGCTGGCGTCGTACGAATTCGTGCCCGGCACGGTGGTCCACGCCGGTTATGGATCGCTGTACGAGCGCGGCCCGTCGGAGAGATTCCCGAACGATGCGAACGGCCCGGTGCGTCTCGAAGAGAAGTATCGAGCGACCAACCGCGGCTTCTTCTTCAAGGCGTCGTACTTGCGGAGGTTCTAGGACCGCTGGCGACCGGAAGCGGCGACGACAACTTCGACTGAGTGACGGCGCAGATCTCGAAGAGTAGGTTACGTTTCTATAGCAGCT
>JAYWEJ010000209.1:0-8779 GCA_043779345.1 Acidimicrobiia bacterium
AGAGCCGGAGTTCGTCGAAGCCGAGGGTTAGATCTTCCGGCTGTCCTTGAATCGCTCCAGCTCCTCGAGCGATTTCGGCCAGTCATCCTTCAGCAGCCGCGACAGCCCGCGATCGGCGAGCAGCTTGCCGCCGGTCTGGCAGGTCGGGCAATAGTTTGCTTCGTTGGTCGCGTACTGAATGCGCTGGATGGCCGTGCCGCAGGCCGGACAGGGCTTGCCGTAGCGCCCGTGCGCGGCCATGCCCTCTCGAAACGCCGTCACCTTCTCCGGGAACTTCTCCCCAGTTTCGGCGATCAGATCGTCCCGCCATTTCGTGAGGACGCCGATCGTGTGCGCGTGAAGACTTTCGATCTGCTCCGGAGTGAGCTTGCTCGTCAGCAGCATCGGCGACAGCTTCGCGGCGAGCAGGATCTCGTCGGAGTAGGCGTTGCCGATGCCGCTCAGGAGATGCGGATCGGTGAGCGCCCGCTTCAGCGTGTGATTCTCGCGCGTCAGCGCGTCGCCGAACTCCTTCGCCCTCGAACTGAGGACCTCGAGGCCGCCGGGGTCGTGCTCGGCAAGCGCCCTCTCGCCGCGCACGAGATACAGCGACGCACGCCGCTTCGATCCAGCCTCCGTGAGAATCAGTGACCCGTGCGCGAAATCAAAAGCAGCAAGACCGACCTTACCGGGAATTTTTGGTCGAGCGATGTCTGTGGCTTCTGTGGCCCTGGTGATCCATTTGAATCGGCCGGCGATCATTAAATGAATGACGAGAAACAGATCGCTTTCCATGGCCCAGACCAGCCGCTTGCCGAGCCGGTGAAGACCTCGCACCGTTTTGCCGTTGGCTCGGTCAATCGGTGGATCGAACGAACGGACCAGGAAAGGACTGGCTAGACGGATCCCATCGAGTCTGTGGCCCACGATGCGCGATGTCAGCGCATGCAGGTAGAGCTCGATGTCGGGTAATTCAGGCACGGACGAATTCTGTGCCTAATCTGTGTTTAATCGGTGGCCCCTACTGGGCGTTGAGAATCGATGCCCAGCCGGTGGGGCGGAAGATGAATTGCGGCACTCGCAATGCGCGCGACTCGGTCGTCGCCTTGGGGCTGCACGCGCCGGTGCGGATGAACGTCAACGCCTCCGCGAACGACGTCTCGGCGGGGTCGCCGAGCTGGTGCGTGTAGTCGTCGCCGGCGGCGCAGTCAACGGCGAGGCCGTCGAAGAAATCGCCTTCGAGGTTCGCGTTCTTGATCGAGAAGGCCACCGGGTACAGCACCTTCTCGCAAAAGCGCAGTCCGTACTGGCCAACCGGTTTGCCGTAGGTATTGTCGCCGATGATCGTGACCGGGATGAACGGCCGCAGCGAATTGATCACCAGCTCGCTCGCGGAGGCGGAACCGCGGGTCGTGATCACCACCAGGCGCTGCAGGTTCAGCGCCTGCTCCGGATTCGAGAAGCGCGTCGTCTTGTTGAGAATCGGGCCGATCTTGTCGTTGTGCACGTAGTTCAACATCACCTGGCCGTTGGTGCGCGCGCCGCCAATCAGGCTGGCCAGGTGAACCGCCACGTCAACGAGACCGCCGCCGTTGTAACGAAGATCGAGCACGAGCTCGGTCGCGCCGGCCGTCTTCAACGCCTCGAATGCCTCGGTCAGCGCCTGGGTCGAGGGCCGAACGAAATTGCGGAAGAACAAGTAACCGACCCTGCGGCCGCCGACGTCAACCACGCTCGTCAACGACACCGTCGGAATGGTGACGAGGCGCTTGGTCATCTGCGCCGATCGGCGCTCGCCGCCGAGCGTCTCCCATTCGATCGTGGTGACGACGCCGATGTCGGCCGGGCCGAAGGCGCCGCCAACGGTGCCGTCGATCACCATCGACGACACGCTGCGGCCGTTAACGGTGACGATGCGATCGCCGCGCCGCAGGCCCGCTTCCGACGCAGGGCTCTCGTCGTACACCTGCAACACACGGATCCCGTTGCTCGTGGTCTGGGGGCCGAACCCGTAGCCAATGAACTGGCTGTCGCTGTAGAACGCGTCGTTCGATGCGGCGTTGGTGATGAAGCTGAAGGAGTTGTCGATCGGCCGATAGCGCACGGCCTCGAGGTACGACTCCGGTGAATTGAAGCTCGCCGGGTTCACGCCGGCCGGCATGAACTGATACCAGTAGTAATAGGTGTTGAGCTGATCGCGAACCCACAGGTTCTGCGACGTCGTGTTGCAGCTCGATGGCCCCTGCGCGTGGGCGATCCACGGGCACAGCAGCACCACGGTGAACCCGATCGAGGACAGGATGTTCCGCATGGATCTTCTATTGTGCAATGTTTGAGCCGTCATCCGCCACTAATGGCAGCGTCACAACGAGCGGCCACCGGTCTCTCCCCAACGTGCGGCAACGCCTGTAGTTAACCGGAAGCGCTGAGCTAGATTCTCCAGGCCCAACCCGGTTGACGTCACCGCCGATGGCCGCGGCCGTTTCTCGTGGGAGACAGTCAGCCGGTCCCCCTCGAGACGGATACCGATTTCAAGGGGGTTATCGGTCGAAAACTCGTTGTGCTTGACTGCATTTTCGAGCAGTTCCGGCAACACCACAGGCGGAATCCACCACCGGCTGGCCGCCGCTGCATCAACTTGCACAACCACCTTTAGCCCATCCGCATAGCGGATCGTCACGAGCGAGAGGAACTGATCGAGGAGCGCGAGCTCATCGGCAAGGGGGACCAGGCGCATCGAGCCTGTCCTCAACAGGTATCGATAGCTGGCGGCCAGCGCGGCCACGAACGCGGACGCGCGCGGGTGCCGCTGTTCGACGAGGTGGCTGAGGGCGTTGAGATTGTTGAAGAGCGTGTGCGGGTTGACCTCGCTCTTGAGCGCCAACAGCTCCGCTTCGACATTGAGCTGCTGCAGCTGGTTGCCGCGCTCGCGATCGCTCTGCCACTCCTTGACGAGAAACATCGTTTCGTAGACGTGCGTGATGAACGTCACGGCCGCGACGATGGTGATCACGGC
Source organism: Acidimicrobiia bacterium (assembly GCA_043779345.1). Lineage (GTDB taxonomy): Bacteria > Acidobacteriota > Vicinamibacteria > Vicinamibacterales > UBA2999 > 12-FULL-67-14b. The sequence goes on from JAYWEJ010000209.1 coordinate 2,996, forward strand.
CATCGCGATCGATCGCGGCGTCGCGTTTGGATCGTTGAAGAGCGCCGCCCACAACCACAACGCCGAGCCCGTGAACGGAATCGTGAAAAGGCAGATCAATCCAACCAGCAGGCGCACCCGATGCCACGGCCGCGTCAGCCACGCGGTGCGATCCTGGAACAGCAGATACAACCGCAGGTTCGCTTCCCATGTGACGTAGGCGACGCCGATGAACCACAGGTAGGTGGCGACGAGATCCGCGGGTGAATGCGCGGCGTGGTTGACCATGCCCGCAAGGTTCGGAACGGCCACGCCGACGAGAGGTGTGATCAGAAACCTGGCCGCGGTGTCATCAACTCCCGAGGGGCTGGAGCTCGACGCCATCGGGTCAGAATAGCGAACCGAGGGGCGTAAAGCAGGTATGCTTCCGCCGTGATCCGAGGCGTGCTGATCCTCATCCTGGCGCTGGCGGCGCAGCGGCCGATCCTGCCGCGCGCGCCCGCGCCGGATCTGGTCCTCTTCAACGGCAAGGTCATCACCGTCGATCGCAGCTTCTCCGTTCACGAAGCGGTGGCGATCATCGGCGATCGCATCATGGCGGTCGGCACCGAGGATCAGATGCGCGCGGTCGCCGGCCCATCGACGCGGCTGATCGATCTCAAGGGCCGCGCGGTGATCCCGGGATTGATGGACAACCATCTCCACGGCGCCGGCGGCGGCCCCGGCGTCGATCTGTCGCGCGCGCGAACGATGGCTGATGTGACGACCGCGCTGCAGGCACGCGTCCAGGCCTCGCAGCCGGGCGAGGTGATCGTCTCCAACAGCGACTGGCACGAGGCGCAGCTCAAGGAACAGCGGCTGCCGCTGCGCGACGATCTCGACAAGATCGCTCCGCAGAATCCCGTCGTCCTCGTCCGCGGCGGTCACGAATACATCCTCAACTCCGCGGCGCTCGCGAACTGGGGCATTACCGAGCAGACGCGCGAGCCCGCGGGCGGGCGCATCACGAAGTACTCGACCGGACGTTTGAACGGCGAGCTCGTCGACACGGCCAAGGGCCTGGTCCAGCTGCCAGTGTCACCGCCGAAAACACGGCGGCAACAGATCGCCGATCGGATCGCCGATTACAAAAAGCTGAACGAGGCGGGACTGACCGGGGTTCGCCATCCCGGCATTTCGCTCAACGACTATCGCGTACTGCAGGAGATGCAGAAGGCCGGCCAGCTCACGATTCGCGTCAACGCGCTGCTGCGCCCGCCGGTCGGCGCCCGCGGCAACATCGACCCCGCGTTGGCGGTGTCGGGCGTCAAGCAGAACGAAGGCGACGAGATGCTGCGCATCGGCGGCATCAAGCTCGCGGTCGATGGCGGCTTCGAAGGCGGCCTGATGCGCGACCTCTACGAGAAGCCCTGGGACGAGAACGGCACGTTCCGCGGCCTGCAGACGCTCGAGACCGAGCGCTACACCACGGCGGTCCGCGAGCTCAATCGCCAGGACTGGCGCGTCGCCACCCACGCCGTCGGCGACGCGGCGATCGATCTCGTGTTGAGCGCGTATGAGAAGGCGAACAACGACGTGACAATCGTCAACCGGCGATGGTCGATCGAGCACGCCTTTGTCGGGCGTGCCGATCACCTGCCGCGAATGAAATCTCTCGGCGTCGCGATCTCGGCGCAGCACCACCTCTATCTCGCGGGGCCAAGCCTCGTGAAGTACTGGGGCGCCGCGCGCGCCGGCATCACCACACCGGTCAAGATGTATCTCGAGGCGCCGCTGCCGGTGTCGTCAGGCAGCGACGCGCCGGTGGTGCCCTACCCGCCGCTGTGGACCATCTACCACTTCGTGACGCGCGACACCATCACCGGCGGCGTGCTGGGCGCCGATCAACGCGTCACGCGCCAGCAGGCGTTGCGCATGGCCACCATCAACAACGCCTACCTGACGATGGAGGAACGGACCAAGGGATCCATCGAGCCGGGCAAGTTCGCGGACCTCGTGATGCTGAACGAGGATCCGCTTACCTGTTCCGACACCCAGCTCCGCGACGCCAGGATCCTGATGACCATGGTTGGTGGCAGGGTCGTAGCGGGTTCCCTGATCCCTGATCCCTGATCCCTGATCTTGGGTAGACTGCGCGGATGATTCGCCACATCCTCGCAGTCTCGCTGACCGCCGCGCTGGCCGCGTGCACGCAATCTCCTGAAGCACCGGCCGCCGCCCAGGAACAGAGGCCCGATCCGCTGCCGGGCACGAAGCTGTCGGTCGAGCAATTGAAGGCGCAGATGTTTCACGTCAGCGCCGGCAAGCGTTTGAAAGGCGCGTGGCCCAATGGCGCGAAGGTGGCGGTCGGTCTGTCCTTCGACGTCGACAATGCCACGGCGACACTCTCGACCGGGACGCTCGATTACGAGATTCTTTCACGCGGCGAGTACGGCGCCATCGATGGCCTGCCGCGGCTGCTCAAGATTCTCGATCGCCAGCAAGTGCCCGCCTCGTTCTTCATCCCGGCCGCCAGCGCGGTGCTGCATCCGAAAGTGATCGCCGACATCCAGGGCACGACACTCCAGCACGAGATTGGCGTTCACGGCTGGATCCACGAACGCCTGCCGCTGCTCAACGACGAAAAAGAAGAGCAGCGGCTGTTGAACCTGTCGATCGAAACGCTGACGAAGATGACCGGCAAGCGCCCGATCGGCTATCGCGCGCCGTCGTGGAAGTTCAGCAAGTGGACGATGGGCCAGGTCAAGGCCGCGGGCTTCCTCTATGACAGCAGCCTCATGGCCTCCGACGATGCGTATGAGTTGCTGCTCGACGGCAAGCCGACCGGCGTCGTCGAATTACCGATCGAACGCATTCTCGACGACGCGCCGTACTTCGGCGGCAACGCCGACGGATCGAATCCGTCGGTGAGCGCCGTGTATGAGGTCTTTCAGTCGGAGTTCGACGTCGCCTACGAAGAGGGCGGGCTCTACCTGCTGACGATGCACCCGCACATGATGGGACATCGCTCGCGCGCGGCCATGCTGGAGCGGTTAATTCAGTACATGAAAAAGAAGCCGGGCGTCTGGTTCGCGACCCACGAACAGATCGCCAGGCACGTCAAGCCGATCATCGGCAGCTAGTCGGCGGTCGGGCCGCCAGGCACCGGCGGCGGACTCTGTTTCAGCCAGCTGACGAGCACCGACGTCATCTCGTTGCTCCGGCGCAGCACGCCGCTGAGCGTCCACTCGATCATCGTCCCGCGGACGCCGATCGTCATCGGCGCCTGCTTGATGTTGAGGGCCGCCCGAGCCGATCGGTCGGGATTGAGCACCCACTTCGCGGCGCCAAGCTCCGACGCTGTTGCCAGCGCCGCCGCCTGCTCGACCGTCGCGCCGCCGACAATCACCGTGACGCGCTCGGCCATGCCTGGATGTTCCTCCGCTGACATCGCCGACAGGATTGCCGTACATGATCCGCATGCCGGCTCCACATACAACAGCAGCCAGTTGCCTTCGTGGGAGATCTCGGACACCTGCACCGCCTGACCGTCAAGCGACGTGAGCGCGAGCGGCGGTAGCGGCCGCCGTTCGGAGGCGCCAACAACGGCGACGCCGATCACGGCCGCGACCACGGCGGCTATGATCCATCGAATTCCTGGCTGGCTCGTCATGCCTCTCTCCTCACTACGTGATCGCACTCACCTGTTGAACCGCAGGGTCACATTCTCGTGCACCTCGCCCGGGGTCGTGATCTCGACGAAATTGAACACCTCGTTCAGCGGGTCATTCGGGTGCAGCGCGACCAGCGCGATGCCATACAGAACCGACATGCCGTCGAAGCGATACGCGCCGGTTGACGACGACGTCGTCCGCGCGAGGATGCGGCCGCTGTCGTCGTCGAGGGCATAGACGATCGCGCCGGCCACCGCGGATCCGTCAACGGCCTGCACCTGGCCGCTGATCGATCCGGAGGAGAGCACGACGCCGCCCGGTGCGACGAAGTTCACGATCATTCCGAGCTCGAGCTCACTGAGCCCGGTCAGCGCCTCGGGATCCGTCACGTCCGACAAGGCGATCGCCTGGGCCTCCGCGCCCGCCACGTCGTCCCAGCCGCGCTGGGCCGTGAAGTGCATGAAGGCGGCGGACCCGTGCGGCGGCAGCGTGACGGTCCACTGGTAGCTGAAGAACGAGTTGCCTGCCTGGAACGATGCCACCGGCAGTTGTCCGCCGGCGCCGGCAAACACGTGGCCGACCGCCAACGTCGAACTCCCTGCTCCAGACGTGACGGCGTATCGCGAACCCGTTGCGCCCGGTGTAACCGGCAACAGGATGCCTTCTTCCGCGTACAACGAACCATCGAGGCGCACGGTCACCTCTTGCGGCTCGTTGGTCAGGTTACGAATGATCTCCAGATACCGCGCGAAGCGTCCGCCCTCCGGCACGTAGATCTTGCGCGTGAACTCCAGCGGATCCGGGCCCTCGCCGCCGCCACCCGACAAGGCCGGACCAATCACCGCCTGGCGACGGCCCTCCTGAAGGCCAATGACCCGCTGACACCCCGCTGATTGGCTGTTCAGGCGCAGACGATAGGCGTAGCTGTAGGCCCATGCTTCACCGCTGCCATTGCCACCGCTCATCATGCGACCGGAGCAGTCGATGTCGTACTCGAATCCATCGTCATCGACCAAAACGATCTGATCCATCACCGCCGTTCCGAGCCGCAGCACCGTGTCGACGAGATGTCCGGCGAGCACCGTGACGGTGACAACGGCGGCATTCGGGTACTGCGTCGCTGTAACCCTGAAGTTGCCGTCGGGCAGTTCGCCAAACGTGAACCGCCCGGCCGCATTGGTGGAGGTCGAGTTCCAGTAATTGTCCGGGCCGAACAGTTGCACCTCTGCGCCCTCGACGGGAGTCACGCGATCGACGCCGAAGACGGTGCCGGTTACCTGCGCGGCCGGCGGCAGCGTCACCGTCACGGACACGGTCTCGTTCTCGGACGTCAACGTACCCGTCGCCGTCGCGCAGCGGTTGTTCCGGCAGGCGTTCAGCGTAAAGCTACCGACCGGCACACCGGCAAACGAGTAGGCGCCGTTTCCATCCGTATACGTTGTCGTCGTCGGCGCGAGCGGCGCCGCCGGTGTCATCGTGATCCAGTTGGATGGCACCGGCATCGTGCCGTCGAGCAGCACGCCAGTGACGGTGCCTGTCGCCAGCATGACGATGTCGAGATTGACCGGCGACTCGATCGCCGTGATCGCGCCGGCCGCGGTCCCAATGAGGCCGTTGTTGTCCTGCGCGAGAATCGAGAACGCTCCCACGCCGACGCCGGCGATCAAGTAACTGCCGTCAGCGCGGCTGCGCTGGGCATAGAACGTCGCCGGGGTGCCTTGCGGCGTGAGCCCCTGAACAATCACGGATGGATACGGGACGGGGCTGCCGTCGCGATAGGTGACGACGCCCTGGATGACGGACGCCGGGAACGTGAAGTTGTGCGTCACCCGCTCGCCGGCCGCGGTGAAGTTGCCGGTCACAGTGGCGTACGGCGTATTCGACGCCGCCGGGTACGCCTCGACGCGGTAGCCGGCTCCATTGATCGACACCGTCGCCTCGTAGTCGCCGGTCTCCGTGTAGCTGTAGTAGCGGTTGGCGCCGGATGCGACGTCGATGATGTAAACGGTACCCACAATGCGCGTCACGCCGTCGGCCCCAAACAGCGAGCCCGTAATCACGCCCTGGCGCGCCGGCTCGATTCGGACCTCGATCTCGCGGCCGTGATCGGCGTCGGTGAATGTTCCGCTCGAGTATCCAACGGTGCCCACCG
>JAYWEJ010000210.1:0-20471 GCA_043779345.1 Acidimicrobiia bacterium
CGATACCACCGACGTGACCTGGTGGCGCGAATTACGGCTCCCGGTCCGGGCGATCGTGCAAACAAACGGCACGCTGGGCCCGGTGATCTGGGGGACGACAGGGTGGGAGTCGGCGGACGCGGCGCGCGCGCAGCAGGCTTACGACCAGCTCGCCGGACTGTCGGCGAAGAAGGCGCAGGCGAAGATCGTGGAGCTTCTCCGCGAGAGCGGCCACCTGCAGGGCGATCCCAGGGCGATCACGCACAACGTGAAGTTTTACGAGAAGGGCGATCGCCCTCTCGAAATCGTGACGAGCCGCCAGTGGTTCATCAAGACGATGGACCACCGGCACGAGTTCATCAAGCGCGGGCAGGAGATGCGGTGGCACCCGGAGTACATGCAAGCCCGGTATGAAAACTGGGTGAACGGTCTCAACGGAGACTGGTGCATCAGCCGCCAGCGCTTCTTCGGCGTGCCGTTCCCGGTGTGGTATCCGGTGCGCGCCAACGGCAGCATCGACCACGCCAACGTGATCGTGCCGCCCGAGTCGCGGCTGCCCCTCGACCCATCGACGGATGTGCCCGAGGGCTACACCGCCGACCAGCGCGGCACGCCCGGCGGCTTCATCGGCGACCCCGACATCATGGATACGTGGGCGACCTCCTCGGTGTCGCCGCAGCTGGTGTCGAAATGGGAATCCGATCCGGAGATCTTCGCGCGCACGTTCCCGATGGACCTGCGCCCGCAGGCGCACGACATCATCCGCACCTGGTTGTTCTCGTCGGTGGTGCGCGCCCACTTCGAGAACAGCTCGGTGCCGTGGACCCATGCGGCGATCTCGGGCTGGGTGCTCGATCCCGACCGCAAGAAGATGTCGAAGTCGAAGGGCAACGTCGTGACGCCGCTTGGGCTGCTGCAGGAACACGGCTCCGACGGCGTGCGCTACTGGGCGGCGCGCGGCGGCCCGGGCGTCGACACCGCCTTCGATCCGGGCCAGATGAAGATCGGCCGCAAGCTGGCGATGAAGGTGTTGAACGTCTCGAAGTTCGTCTTCGCGGGCGAACAGCCCGAGGGGCGCGTCACCGAGCCGCTCGATCGCGGCATGCTGCAGAACCTGGCGATGGTCGTCGACGACGCCACCGCGGAACTGGACCACTACGAATACGCGAAGGCGCTGGCGAAGATCGAATCGTACTTCTGGGATTTCTGCGACAACTACATCGAGGCGGCGAAGTCGCGCCGCTACGGCGACTTCGGTCCCGAGGCGGCCGCCTCGGCGTCAACGGCGATGCGCCTTGCGCTCTCGGTCCTGCTGCGCCTGCTGGCGCCGTATCTGGTGTTCGTGTGCGACGAAGTGTGGTCGTGGACCAACCCGGGATCGATCCATCGCGCCGCGTGGCCGACGCGCCAGGAGCTGATCACGGTGTCAGGATCCGACGAGGCCTCGGCGAAGGCCGTGATCCACGCTACCGAAGCATTGAACGCGATCCGCAAAGGGAAAACCGATCACAAAGTGTCGGTTGGCACGCCGGTGAAGCAGATCGTCTATCAGGCGACGGATGAAGCGATCGCGTGTCTCACGCTGATCGAGCGCGATCTGAAGGCGGCGGCGCGATCCGAGACGTTGATCCTCAAGGTGGGTGAGCCCGCGGTTGAGGTCACGTTGAAACCCGCCGAGGCCTGATGCAACCCGCTCTCGCACCCGGGGCGTATCGCGACCTGGTCCGGCAGGCGCTCGCGGAGGATCGCGGCCGCGGCGACGCGACCAGCGCCGCGACGGTGGCCAAGGGCATCCGCGCCCGCGGCACGATCATCGCGAAATCAGATCTCGTCGTCGCCGGCATCGCGGTGGCGGCCGAGACGTTCCGGCAGCTCGATCCGAAGTCCGTGATCGAAGTGCGCTGGGGCGATGGGTCGCGCGTCCAGCCGGGCGAGGTCGTCGCCGACGTTCGCGGCGACGCGCACGCGCTGCTCGAGGCCGAGCGGACCGCGCTCAACTTCCTGCAGCGGCTGTGCGGCATCGCGACGCTGACCGCGAAGTTCGTGGACGCCGCGCGCGGCGGCATCACGATTCTCGACACCCGCAAAACCACTCCAGGTTTTCGCGCGCTCGAGAAGTACGCCGTGCGTTGCGGCGGCGGCACCAATCATCGGCTGCGCCTGGATGACGGCATCCTGATCAAGGACAACCACAAGCGCCTGGCCGGCGGCGTCGGCGCCGCGGCGACGCGCGCGATGCAGGAGAGCGGCGGGCTGCCCGTCGAGGTCGAGGTCGAGAGTCTCGACGAGCTCGACGAGGTGCTGAACGCGGGCGTGCCGAGAATCCTGCTCGATAACTTCACGACCTATGACATCCGCGAAGCGGTGAAGCGCGTCGACGGCCGCGCCGAGCTCGAGATTTCCGGCGGCGTGACGCTCGACCGCATTCCCGAGCTCGCGACGACCGGTGCGCAGTACGTGTCGGTCGGCGCCCTCACGCATTCGGCCCCGGCGGCGGATCTCAGTTTCGAGCTCGAGCCCGACTGATGCTCCCCGACGACCTCGCCACGCCGCTCGCGGCGGTGCGCGAACGGCGGCCGGACGCGCGCCTCGAGGTCCGGTGGCACGCGTCGCTGCCGTCGACGATGGACGTGGCGTCGGCGCTGGCGCACGACGGCGCCCCTCACGGCGTCGTGATTGTGGCCGACCAGCAAACGTCGGGCCGCGGCCGGCGCGGCACGACGTGGGCATCGCCCGCCGGCGCCGGTCTCTACTTGTCCTTCATTGCCAGGCCTGCCACCGCTTCTCTGGGGTTGCCTGTGATCACGCTCGCGGCGGGAGTGGCGGTACTAGAAGGCATTCAACAGGCGACTGGACTCGCTGCCCATCTCAAGTGGCCTAACGACGTGATCGTCGGCAAGCGCAAGCTCGCGGGCATTCTCGCCGAGGGCATTGCGATCGGCTCGCACGATCAGGCCGTGGTCGTCGGAGTCGGCGTCAACGTGCTGCCGGCGGCGTATCCACCCGACGTGGCCGCGCGCGCGACCTCGATTGAGGGTGAGCTCGGCCGGCCGATCGATCGCGGCGTGCTGCTGTCGGAAATTCTGATCGCCGTGTCGGATCGCCTGGCGGCGCTCGAGCGAAGGCCGGGTGATATCCTGCAGGCGTGGCGCGCGGCGTCGCCGAACGCGCACGGCACGCGCGTCGAGTGGGATGGCAAGCACGGCATGACGGCGGGGATCGACGACAGCGGCGCCTTGCTGGTCAAGACGAGCGGCGGCGTTGAGCGCATCATCGCCGGCGAAGTGCACTGGAGTCTCTGACCATGTTGTTGGCGATTGACGTCGGTAACACGAACATCGTGATCGGGGTCTTCCGCGGCGAGACGCTGGTGCACAGCTGGCGCCTGATGACGGTCCGTGAGCGCACGGCCGACGAGCTCGGCCTTCTTATCTCAGGCCTCTGCGATCGCAACGAGATCCGCCAGCGCGACATCGCGGGCATCGTGATCGCGTCGGTGGTGCCGCCGCTGACGGGGACGCTGGTCACGATGGTCTCGCAGTACTTCGGCCGCGTCCCGCTGCTGTTCGAGCCCGCGGTGAATGGCGGCATTCCAATCCTGATCGACAACCCGTCTGAAGTCGGCGCCGATCGCGTCGTCAACAGCATCGCCGCGTTTGCCACCTACGGCAAGGGCCTGCCGATCATCGTCGTCGATTTCGGCACCGCGACGACGTTCGACGCGGTGTCGGCGAAGGGGGAGTATCTCGGCGGCATCATCTGCCCCGGACCGCAGGTCTCCGCCGACGCCTTGTTCCAGCGCGCTGCCAAGCTGCCCCGCATCGAGGTGCGCAAGCCGGCGCGCGCGATCGGCACCAACACGGTGGCGGCGATGCAATCGGGCACCTTCTTCGGCTACGTCGACATGGTCGAAGGCCTGGTCAAGCGCATGAAGGCGGAACTCGGCGGCGCCGCGGTCGTGGTCGCGACCGGCGGCCTTGCGTCGATGGTGGCGCCCGAGTCGAAGGTGATCGAGCACGTCGATCCGGAATTGACGCTGCGCGGCCTGCGCTTGTGGTGGGAACGGCAGCCACAGGTGAAACTCGATCCGCCGATTACGAAACGATAGATTCAATATTGTGATCGACGTTGAAGCGTACGCGCGCGAGCTCGAAGCGTATCTCTGCCGCAAGAACGACGGTCACCTGGTTCGCATCACCGGTCCTGCATTCGAGCAGGTGCAGGGCTGGGCCACCCAAGGCGTGCCGCTCAAGGTGGCCGAAGCCGGGATCGATCGCTACTTCGAGCGCTACTACCGCAAAGGCCCGCGCCGGCGTCCGGTCCGCATCGAATTCTGCGAGGCCGACGTGCTCGATGCCTTCGATGACTGGCGCCGCGCGGTCGGCGTGGCCAATATCGTGTCTGATTCGGCGGGAGGGCCTGACGTCGAAGAGCCGCAGCCTGTCGCCCGGCCGCGCCGGTCGCTGTCAGCGCAGATCGAAAGTGCGCTGGCGCGGTTGACCGTGCTGCGCGGCAGCGATCAGGCGGGACCCGTGCTCGGCCAGGCGCTCGATATCGCCGTTCGCGGCCTCGATGCGCTGCGTCCTGAAGCGTCGAAGGCCAGGGGCGAAGCGCGCGATGAGCTGATGCGCCGGGTCGCGGCCATCGAAGAGGATCTGGCGGCGGCCGCTGTCGGTGCGCTCGGCGCCGCCGAGCGATCCGCGCTGGACAAGGAAGCCGACGCCGAGCTCGAGCCCTTTCGCGCGCGCCTGCCGGACGACGCGTATCGGCAGTCGCGCCGCCAGGCGCTCCAGCGTCTCGTCCGTCAACATTTCGGCCTTCCGAGTCTCTGACCGTGAACCGAGGCGAACGTCACCGTCTGACCATCGAACGCCCCGCCGCCGGCGGCCGCATGATCGCGCGTCACGAAGGCGCGGTCGTGTTCGTGTCGGGGGCGATTCCCGGCGAGGTCGTCGAAGCGGAGATCGAGAAGGTGCAGCGCGGCACGGTGTGGGCCGCCGCGCGGGAAATCCTCGAGCGCTCACCCGATCGCGTTGACGGCGCGCCCGACGGCGCGTGCGGCGGATCCGTCTTCGCCCACATTGCCTACGAGCGCCAGCGGCAGATCAAGAGCGCCATCATCGACGACGCGTTCCGGCGCATCGGCCGAATCACCCTCGAGTCACCGGCCGACGTCGTCGGTTCTCCGGTCGACGGCTACCGGATGCGCGCGCGGCTGCACATGCGGAACGGACGCATCGGGTTCTTCCGCGAAGGCTCGCATTCACTCTGCGACGCCGCCTCCACTCGCCAGCTGCGCGACGACACCATCGACGTGATCCGCCGCCTCGAGTCGTCGCTGGCAGCGGAGCCGCGGCAGCACGTCAGCGATATCGAAATTGCCGAGAACATCGACGCCTCGCAGCGGGCCGTTCATCTCGAGCTGATGCCGGACGCGGATCCATCGAGGCTGGCGGCACTGGCGGGCGTCGAGGGCGTGCACGGCGCATCGTGCGCGCAGGCCGGGAGTACCAGGACGATGGAGCTGTTCGGCTCGACGATGGTGTCGGATCAGATCCTCGGCGTGCAGCTCGATCGCCACGTCAGGTCGTTCTTTCAGGGCAACCGCTACCTGCTGCCGGCGTTCGTCGAGTCGGTGCTGCAGCACGTGGCCAGGGGACCGCTGGTCGATTTCTACGCCGGCGTCGGCTTGTTCAGCCTGACGGCGAAGGCGGCGGGCGCCGGACCCATCACCGCGGTCGAGGGCGACCTGTTCGCCGCCCGCGATCTGACGCGCAACGCGAGGGGCGAGATCACCGTGCTGGAGTTGCCGGTGGAGAGGTATCGCAGCCAGTCGGCGCCGCCCGCGACCGTCATCGTCGATCCGCCGCGCACCGGCATGTCGAAGGAAGCGCTGGCGCGCGCGATCGAGTTGGGGGCGGCCAGCTTTGTCTATGTGTCGTGTGATGTGGCGACGCTGGCGCGGGATGCGCGGGTGCTGATCGATGCGGGCTATCGGATCGCGTCAGTGCGCGCGTTCGACCTGTTTCCGAACACCGCGCACGTCGAAACGGTTGCCGCGTTCGCCCGCTAGGCCTGCTTGTGCTTGTTGGCGGCTTGCACGAGCCCCTCGAACAGCTCGCGGAACTCGCCGGTCCGCCAGAAATTCTCCGGGTGCCATTGCACCGCGACGCAGAACGGCGCGCCCGGCATTTCCATCGCTTCGATGACGCCGTCGGGTGAGGTCGCGGTGACCTCGAAGCCCTTCGCCGCCACTTTCACCGATTGATGGTGACGGCTGTTGACGTGACAGGTCTCGCCGTCCTCCATGTGATCGGCAAGCAGCGTCGACAGCGTCGAGCCTTTCGAGATCCACACTTCGTGCGCGATGTGAAAGCGCGGCTCCGGCACCGCGTGCTCGAGCGCGCCGGGCACCTGGCTGGGGACGTCCTGGATCAGCGTGCCGCCCATCGCGACGTTGAGGACCTGCATGCCGCGGCAGATCGCGAGAAGGGGAATGCCGCTTTTCATGGCCGCGCGCGACAGCTCGATCTCGAACTGATCGCGTCCCGCCTCCGCGGCTTGAAACGTCGAGTTCGGGGCCTCGCCGTACAGTTCCGGATCAACGTCGCCGCCGCCGGTGAGCATCAGCCCGTCGACGCGCGCCAGGATGTGTTCGGGCTTCTCGCCGCCCGGGATAACTTCCACGGGCTCGCCGCCGGCGCGTCGAATGGCCTCGACGTAGTCGGTCATGCTGCGGTTCTGGGCGATGGCGATCAGGGCCATAAGTGTCAGCGTCCTACATTCGAGCCGGAACAGCAACGCCCATTAGATCGAGGACGCGCGTCAGTTGTTGACGGCAATATGCCACGGCGGCCGCCCGCCAGCGCCGGACATCGGCGCGTTCTTCGTTGATAACCGACTGCTTCGGGTTCTGGTAGAAGGCGCTGAACATCTGCGCCAGGCCGAATCCGAACTTGGCGAGCATGGCGAATTCGAGCGACCGCACCACCTGCTCGACGATCTCGTCGAGCCGCGAGGCTTCGAGCACCATCGCCCACAGTTCGGCGTCGTCGTTGATCGTCTCGGGCGTTGAGGACGGCAGCGCTGCGAGGGTCGCCGCTTCATCGAGGCCGAATCGTTCCTGCAGCTTGCCGAGAATCTTGTTGGCGCGCACCACCGCGTACTGGATGTAGGGACCGGTTTCGCCGACGAAGCTCACGGCCTCGTCGATGTCGAACGCGATCACCGTCGTGCGCGAGTACTTGATCAGGAAGTAGCGCACCGCGGCGACGCCAATCTGTTCCGCGATGGCGCGCCGTTGCTCGTCCGGCAGGTCGCTCTGGCGCCGGTCGACCTCCGCGCGCGCCTTTTCGATCACGCGATCGATGAGATCGTCGGCCTTGACGCCGAGACCCTTGCGGCCCGAAACCTCGACGAACGGTTTCTTGGCTTCCTCCGAATCCGGAGCGGGCGCGAAGCCGAGCTCTTTCGCGGTGGCATGCGACAGCGCCACCATTTCGTACGAGAAGTGCTTCAGCCGTTCCGCTTCCCGCGGGTGGCCAATCGCCGAGAGCGCCTGCTTCAACAGCTTCTGCAGGTAGGACTGGCGCACGTCGATGACGTTGAACGTCGCGGCGGCATTGCCGAACGCCGGATGATCGGCCACCGCCTGCGACTCGTTGCTGGTCGTCGCCCACAACGTGCCGCCGTCCATCCGCGTCGCGAACTTGCGATAGAGGAAGTCCTGGCCGAGGAGGCCGGACTTCCAGAACTGGTAGGCCATGTCCTTGGCCACGTAGACCGCCGTCCCGTTGGAGCGGACGATCACTTTTTCGCGATCCTCCGTGTCCTCCGTAGTCTCGTCTTCAGACGGCTCCGTGTCCTCCGTGTCTTCGATCTTCATCACCCAGCAGCCGGCGTGGCGGCCTTCATTCTGAAGGAACACGGCGCCGGTCTTCTTCATGGCCTCAAAGGCGCGGGCCCAGAACTTCAGGCGGAGGATGTCGCCCTCCCACGTCAGCAGCTGGTAGTCGATGTTGAGCCGCGCCATGGTCTTCAGGTGCGCGCGCACCACCGTCTCCGCGATGAAGGCCGCGAGGCTGGCCGTGGGATCGACGCCGTGCTCGATGTCGTGCAGCGTGGCGGCGCGGATCTTCAGGCGGTCCTTGTCGCCTGCGTACCATTCCGTGACCCTCGCGTAGAGGTCCCAGCAGTAGTAATCGAAGCGCGTCGTCGCCGCGATCCGCCTGGCGTCTGCAAGCGTCAGCTTTTCGAGCTCCACGAAACCCACCACCACGTCGGCGACCTGCACGCCGGTGTCGTCGATGTAGTTCTGCACCTCGACGGGATTGCCGCGGAACTTCAGGACGCGCACCAGGGTGTCGCCGAGCGCGGAGTTGCGCAGGTGCCCGATATGCGCCGCCTTGTTCGGGTTGATCGCGGTGTGCTCGACGATGGTTTTCTCCGGGCGCGGCGGCGGGGCGGGGAGCGTTCCGGCAAGGCCGAGGCGTGCCAGCAGGAACGCCGGCCGATCGAGAAACACGTTGAGGTAGCCGTTCGGCGCGGCGTCGACGCGGGCGACGCCCGGAATCGGCCCGAGGGCGCCGGCCAGCTCCTGCGCGATCGCGCGCGGCGCCTTGCGCAGGCGGCGCGCCAGGTCGAAGGCGACGGGCGTGCCGAGATCGCCGAGCGTGCGGTTTGGCGGGTACTCGATCGGAATTGAGAGGTCGCTGTCGGTGATGCCGTGCAGCTGGGCTAGTGCGTCGCGCACACGCGCCCTGACCTGTTCATGTAACGGAAGAATCATGTCGCTGGTTCGTTGACTCGTTCGAAGGCGTGCGGTACGCTCACGTTATCAGATCCGCCCCCCGGATTTCGCCTGTGTCTAATCTGTGTTTAGTCGGTGGCCATGGTTGACGCCGGAATCGGCCGCCTCCTCATCTCGAGCCTGCATCAGGGCATCGCCGACGTATCGCCAAACCGGCTCGAGTTTTACGAAAACTGGCTGAGCCCCGCCGGCATGCGCGACGGCCGCATCGGTCTGGCGCCGCTTGGCGCCGTGCTCAGCTTCCTGCATCGCGAGGGAGCGCCCGCCAACGATCAAATCGTCTCGCGCGCCGGCCGGTATGCCGCCGACTGGACCTACGAGGACCTGACCTCGCTGCGCCGCTGGTACATTCGCCGCCTGCCGACCGGAATGAGGGCACGGGCGGCGCTCGGCCTGGGCAAGCGCCTCGTCCTGGCGACCGTGCGCGAGTCGAAAGTGAAGATGCGCATTCACGGCACCACGGCGGACATCGACATCAACTCGGCGCTCTTCGATCAATTGCGCGATCCGGCGACCATTCCGATGCGCGCGTTCTATGCCTCGGCGATCGAGCGCCTGCTGGCGCATTGCGCGATTGATGCCCAGGTCATTGTCACCAACGATCAACCGGGCGCGTGGAGCCTCGCCATCACCGTCCGCGGGCCGCGCCAGCTCGAAGCGATCGACGCGGCCTGATTCACGAAAGGCAGAAGGCAAATGCAGAAGGCAAAAGGAAAGACCTGCATTCATTTCTGCCTTGTGCTTTTTGCCTTTGGCCTTCGCGAGGCGCAGGCGCAGGTGCCGCCGAGCGCCGCCATCATCGTTCTCCCTTTCGAAAACCCGACGCAGGAACCGCGCCTGACGTGGATGCGCGAGGGCGCCGCGATCCTGCTGAGCGAGACGCTCGCCGCTGCCGGCGAGATCGTCGTCGATCGCGAGGAGCGCCTCCAGGCATTCGACCGGCTGCAGTTTCCTCCGCACGCCAACCTGAGCCGCGCCTCGGCGATCCGGGTTGGCCAGGCCGTGGGCGCCACGCTCGTCGTCAGCGGCACCCTGGCGATGCAGAACGATCAGATCGTGGCCCGCGCCCGCGTCGTGCGGCTCGATACCGGGCGGCTGCTGCCGGATGTCGAAGCGCGCGGTCCACTCGCGGAACTGTTCGGCGTGTTCGGTTCGCTCGGACAGCAGTTGCGCGCCGCGTCCGAAATCGCGCCGCCGATGACCGAGCGCCTGCCGCTGACGCCGCCGGTGTTCGAGTTTTACGTGAAGGGATTGATCGCGGAAACGCCATCGACGGCGCTGGCGTTCCTGGAGCAGGCGCTCAAGGCCGCGCCGCAGTTCGATCGCGTCCGGCTCGCAATGTGGGAGCTCCATTCCGAGTCGTCCGACCATCTGAAAGCGCTCGAGCTCGTCACGGCGATCCGTCCCGCCAGCCGCTTCGCTCGCGAGGGACGCTTCCGTCGAGCGCTCACGTTGATGAACCTGAAGCGATACGACGACGCCCTGCAGACGTTGCGCTCGATGCAGACAGAAGAACCATCCGCGACGGTCTCGAATGCGATTGGCGTCGCGGAATTGCGGCGGGCAACGACCATCCAGCCGGGCCGCGCCACCTATTACTTCAGCCAGGCATCGGAGCTCGATCCCAGTGACGGCGATCTGTTCTTCAATCTCGGCTACGCCTACTGGCTCGACAAGGATCCAAAGGCGGCGATCTACTGGCTGCGCGAAGCGGTGCGGCGGGATCCCGGCGACGGCGACGCGCACTTCGTTCTCGGCGTGGCGCTGCAGCAGACCGGCGCGACCTCCGAAGCCACGCGCGAGCGCGAGCTGGCGACGCGCCTGTCGTCAAAGTATGCGGGATGGGAGAAGAGTGCGGCCGGTGGCGACCCGGTGCCGCGAGGCCTCGAGCGGCTGCATGAAGATCTGCTGGCGTCGCGCGCGCGCGTCGACGACCTGATCACCAGCGCCAGCCAGCGCGATCAGGAGAGCCTGGCGGCGTTCCATCTCGACGCCGGCCGGCGCGCGTTCGAGCGCGAAACGGACAGCCAGGCGATCCAGGAGTTGCGGCGCGCCCTTTATCTCTCGCCGTATCTCGCCGAAGCGCACCTCCTGCTTGGTCGCCTTTTTCTCCGCGGCGGCCGCCCCGCCGAGGCCGTCGAGGCGCTGAAGATCGCGCTGTGGAGCGAGGAGACCGTCGCCGCCCACGTCAGCCTTGCGGAGGCGTTTCTGCAGGTGCAGGACCAGGGCGCGGCGCGCGCCGAGATCGATCGCGCCCTGGCCCTCGACCCGAAGTCCCCCGAGGCGCTGGCCCTCAAGGCCAAACTGGGCGGCTAGCCGTGGTACAATCTGCTCAGATTTTCACTGATGTCATCAACACAAGAAGATTCATTTCGTGAAATTCAGCTGAGCGGGAAGGCGCTGGTCTTCCTGTTCATGGCCGTGACCGTGATCGGCGTCGGTATTTTCCTCATGGGTCTGCTGGTAGGCCGCGGCGTGCTCGCGACCCGCGGGCCCGCAGGCGCGAGCGCGGCGCTCGAGGCCCAGGACGAGCCGGCGCCGCCGCCGGCCTCTGCCAGCGGCGCCTCGTCAGCGTCGCCGGCGACCGCCGGAGAAAAACTCAGTTACGCCGAACGGCTCGGATCGCCCGAGCCCGCGAAGGAACAACTCAAGGCCGCGACGTCCGCACCGCCCCAGACCCCGCCGTCGCCCAAAGCCGAAACCGTGGCACCGGCGTCCGCCGCGACCACCAAACCCGCGGCTTCTGTACCGGCACCGTCTGCCGCCGCGATTGTCGCGTCGACGGAACCCGCTGGGGCCGGCTTCGCGATCCAGGTGGCCGCCCTTCGCGAGCGCGAAGAGGCGGATGTGATCGTGAAGCGCCTCGCCGGCAAGGGCTATCCGGCCTACGTCGTCGCTCCCGCCAAGGGCGCGCCTTCGGTGTTTCGCGTGCGCGTCGGAAAGTTCAAGGAACGCCGTGAGGCGGACACGATCGCCGCGCGCCTGCAGAAGGAAGAGCAGTTCAAGCCCTGGATCGTCAGATAACCGCTCGCGTTGAGCTGCTGCTGGCCGCACTGTCCGGTGTGCTGCTAGCGCTCTCGTTCCCCAAATACGGTCATCCCGCCGTCGCGTTCATCGCGCTCGTGCCGCTGCTCGTGGCGCTTCGCGGCGCGTCGCCGCGCCGTGGGTTCGTCCTCGGCTTGATCGCCGGCTTCATTCACTACGCGGGCACCGTCTACTGGACCGGCGCCACGGTTTCAACATTCGGCGGGCTGCCGGTGATCGTCGCGGTGTTCGTCGCGGGATTGCTCGCCCTCTATATGGCCGCTTACATCGCGGTCTTCGGCGCGATCACGGCGCTGTTCGTTCGCAGGTTTCGGATCGCGGGGTTGTGGCTGGCACCGGCCGTGTGGGTCGCACTGGAATATCTCCGCGGGATTCTGATCGGCGGCTTCCCGTGGATTCCGCTCGGCAACACGATGGTGACGTTCCTGCCGATCGCCCAATTGGCGAGCGTCGTCGGGGTGCAAGGACTCTCGCTTTTCGTCGCGACGCTGAACGTCGGCTGTGCGGTGGGGTCGATCTCGAGCGGCCGCCGGCGAACGCTCGCGGCCGCCACCTCGCTCCTGTTGATCGTCGCCGTTTCGGTGTGGGGCGGCCTGCGCCTCGCCTCCAACACACTGACGCAGGGCGCCCCGATCAGGGTCGGATTGATCCAGGGCAACATCGCGCAGACCGACAAGTGGAACCCCGCGCTGGCCGGCACGATTCTCGACCGCTACCTGCAGCTGTCGCATCAGGCGGTTGAGAACGGCGCGCAGTTCCTGATCTGGCCGGAGTCGTCCACGCCGTTCAACTTCGAGGAGGATCCGGCGGGCACCAACGTGCGCCGAATGGTGCGCGAGCTCGGCGTGCCGCTCCTGCTCGGCAGCGACGAAACCGAGGCGGGCGAACCGCCGCAACACTACAACGCCGCCTTCATGCTCGATACGGCGGGCGCGACCGCGGCGGTGTATCGAAAGATTCATCTCGTGCCGTTCGGCGAGTACGTGCCGTTCCAGCAGCTGCTGTTCTTCGTCGGCCCGCTCGTCGAAGCCGTGTCGGCGTTTTCAGCGGGCACGCGCGTGACCATGCTGCCGGTCGAGGGGCACATGGTCAGCACCGCGATCTGCTACGAGGTCACGTATCCGGCCCTGCAGCGAGAGGCGGTGCGCCAGGGCAGCGAAATGCTGACCACGATTACAAACGACGCGTGGTACGGCGACTCGTCGGCCGCCTTCCAGCACTTCGAGATGGCGGCAATGCGCGCCGTCGAGCAGGGCCGCTACCTGGTGCGCTCGGCCAACACCGGCATCAGCGGCATCATCGATCCCTACGGCCGCGTCCTGATCCGCACCAACCTGTTCGAGACCGTCGCCGTCGTCGGCGAGGCGCGCTTCGTGCAGGCGAAGACCGTGTATGCCACAATTGGTGATCTGGCCGCGCAGTTGTCGGCCGCGGTCGTGATGGTCGCGCTCGCATACGCACTCAGTAAGAGACACTGATCGAGGGTCGCAAGAAACATGCAGATGGATGATCTGATTCGGCGTTCCGAAGGACTGTTGAAGCGCGCCTCCGACATGCGGAGCTATCTTTGACGGGGCCCACGACCCTGGCGAGCTAGCGCAACTCGAAAGCCGAATCGCCGCCCCCACTTTCTGGGACAACCAGGCCGACGCACAGAAGACCCTCCAGCGGCAGCGCCGCCTTGCCGAAGATCTCGAGCAGCGCGACAGCCTCGCCAAGAAGATTGACGACATCGGCGTCCTGCTTGAATGGGCGCGCGGCGGCGAGGACGTCGCCGCAGATTTGGCGAAGGCGCTCGATGCGCTCGAGGCGCAGGTCGACACCGTCGAAACCAAGAAGATGCTTGGCGGCGAGCACGACGCCGCCAACGCCATCGTTTCGATTCATCCCGGCGCCGGCGGCATCGAGTCACAGGACTGGGCGGAAATGCTCCTCCGCATGTACCTGAAATGGGCGGAGCGCCGCGGTTTCAAGCGCGAGATCCTCGACTATCAGCCCGGCGAGGAAGCCGGCCTCAAGAGCGTGACCCTGACGATCGCCGGCGAATACGCCTTCGGGCTGATGTCCGCCGAAGCCGGCGTGCATCGCCTCGTGCGCATCTCGCCGTTCGACCAGGCGGCCCGTCGTCACACGTCATTCGCATCACTCTACGTGTGGCCTGAGTTCGACGATGAGATCGGCGAGATCGAGATTCCGGACAAAGAACTGCGCATCGACACCTTTCGCTCGAGCGGCGCCGGCGGCCAGCACGTCAACGTCACCGACTCGGCCGTGCGCCTGACGCACCTGCCGACTGGCATCGTCATCTCGTGCCAGAACGAGCGCTCGCAGCACAAGAACAAGGACGTCGCGATGAAGGTCCTGAAGTCGCGGCTCTACGACCTGAAGTTGAAGGAGCAGCAGGACAAGCTGTCGCAGATCGGCGGCGCCAAGAAAGAAATCGCGTTCGGCAGCCAGATCCGCAGTTACGTGCTGCAGCCGTATCAGCTGATCAAGGACCACCGCACGAAGTATTCGGAGGGTCAGGTCGACAAGGTGCTGAACGGCGACATCGAGCCATTCATCAAGGACTACTTGATGAAGAAGGCGTCGGGCACGCTAGGCCAGCCCAGCGCCGACGCAGACGAAGATTAGTGTTGTTTGATCGGTTGCGTTCCGGAGATGAAGGCTTCGTTGACGAGCGCGCCTGACTCGCCTGACGCCGGCTCGCCGGTGTAGCGATCGACCGGCATGAAGACGATGTTGCCAGGCGACTCGAACTTTGGCGGGTTCTCGCGGTTGCCGTAGAGATCGATATAGACCTTCATGAAGTCCATCCACATCGGCAGCGCCGCGGTGGCGCCGGTCTCGTTGTAGCCGATCGGCTTCTTCTCGTCGTTGCCGATCCAGACGCCGACGGTGATGTTCGGATCGAAGCCGACGAACCAGGCGTCGGTGTTGTCGTCAACGGTGCCGGTCTTGCCGGCGATCGGCCAGTTCAAAGAGTTGGCGGCGGCGGCGGTGCCGTGCTGGACGACGCCCTGCATCAGGTTGGTGAGCACGTAGGCGGTATCGGCGCGGATGGCGTCCCTGGGCTGCGGCCGGCGTTCCTCGAGCAGCGATCCGTCGCGGTCGTTGATCGCGGCGGCGAGATACGGCTCCATGCGGATGCCGTGATTCGGAAACGCCGAATACGCGCTGGTGATCTCGAGCAGCGTCACTTCCTGCGCGCCGAGCGCCATCGACAGGAAGGGCCGGAAGTCCTGCGCGAACCCGAACTTCTTCGCATACGCCGCCACCTGCGTCGGCCCGAGCATGTCGATGACCTTCACCGACGGGATGTTGCGCGACTGCTCGAGTGCGCGGCGGAGCGTCAGCGGACCCATGAACTTGCGGTCGTAGTTGCGCGGTGAATACGGCGGCTGGCCGGCGCCGGCGTCGAACGTCGTCGGCTCGTCCACCAGGATCGTCGTCGGCGTGAGCCCGCGATCGATCGCGGCGGTGTAGAGGATTGGCTTCACCGTCGAGCCCATCTGCCGGTAGGCCTGCGTCGCGCGATTGAACTTGCTGCGCGAGAAGCTGTAGCCGCCGACCATCGCGAGCACTTCGCCGGTGTGATTGTCGATCGCGACCAGCGCGCCTTCGATCAGCGGCGTCTGATCGAGGGTGACCGTCGCGTTCTTGCCTTCGATCTTGGTCAGCTCGACCTCGATCAGATCGCCTGCCTTGAGGATCTCCCTGGGCGACCGCGTGTTGGTCCACTGCATGCCGGTGCGCGTCAGCTCGGCACTGAGATCACCAATGCGCAGGGTGGCGGTCGTGTCGTCGACGCTGCGGACGACCGCGGGGAGGATGTCGCCCTCGGCAATGCGCCGCGACCAGCGCTCGATCTTGACGGCGTCCACCGTCTGGCCTTCCGCAATGACGTTGCGGCGCGGCTTGCGGAAGCCGCGGCGCTTGTCGACGCGCCGCAGTCCGCGATCGACGGCCTTGTTGGCGGCCTGCTGCAACTTGACGTCGAGCTCGGTCTTCACCGTCAGGCCGCTCTCGTAGAGCGCCTTGGCGCCGTACTTGGCCTCGAGATACTTGCGCACCTCTTCGAGGAAGTACGGGGCGACGCTGCCTTCCCCCGCCGGATCGCCGCCGACCTGCACCGGCTTGTCCTTGGCGGCATCGGCGGCTTCGCGCGTGATGTAGCCTTCCACGGCCATCCGTTCGAGCGCGTAGTTGCGGCGGCGCCTGGTGGCTTCCGGATTCACGAACGGGCTTTGCCGGACGTTGCCCTGGATGATGCCGGCGATCGTCGCCGCTTCTTCGAGTTGCAGATTCTTGGCGGGCTTCCGGAAATACAACTGCGAGGCCGCTTCGACGCCGTAGGCGCCGTGGCCGAAGTAGATCTGGTTGCAGTAGAACGTGAAGATCTCTTCCTTGGTGTAGCGCTTCTCGATGCGCATCGCGACCAGCGATTCCTTGATCTTCCGTTCCCAGCTGCGATTGCCGATCGCGAAGCCGATCTCGGACGGGAACAGGTTGCGGGTCAGCTGCTGCGTGATGGTGCTGCCACCGGGCGATCTGCCGCGCGTCGCGACGTCGCGAATGAGCGCGAGCACCATGCGCGAGATGCTGAAGCCGGAATGCTCGAAGAAGCCGGAATCCTCGGCGGAGAGGATCGCCTGTCGAAGGTTCGGCGGGATGTCGTTGTAGTGGATGACGACGCGGCGCTCGACCGCGAACTCGCCGACGAGCTCGCCCTTCTTCCCAAGCACGCGCGTGATGGTGTTCGGCGAGTAGCTATCGAGCGCGCTGACTTCAGGAAGGTCGTCGGAGTACGCGAACAACACGCCGGTCGTCGTGCCGAGGAGCGCCGCGGCGACGAACAGGGCCGCGATGCCGGCATGACGCGCGTAACTAACTGCGACTTTCATTACGGTGGAGACCTAAATCAAAGTATAGCAGTCATTTAGGGGCCGGATAGCCTGAGGTTGACTCGCTGTCACTCAGATTTCATACTAAGAGGATGAGCAAAATCATCGGGATCGACCTCGGCACTACCAATTCCGTTGTGGCCGTGATGGAAGGCGACCAGCCCACCGTCATCCAGAATGCGGAAGGGAGCCGAATTACCCCCTCGGTCGTCGCGTTCAGCAAGACCGGCGAGCGACTGGTGGGACAAGTTGCGAAGCGGCAGGCCGTCACCAATCCGGAAAACACGATCTTCTCGATCAAGCGCTTCATGGGCCGCCGCTTCGACGAAGTCAGCGAAGAGATGAAGATGGTCCCGTACCGCGTTGAACGCGCCTCCAACGGCGATGTCCGCGTGAAGATCGGTGACCAGGATCTGGCGCCGCCGCAGATCTCCGCGATGATCCTGCAGAAGCTGAAGCAGGCCGCGGAAGACTACCTCGGTCAGTCGGTCACCAAGGCCGTCATCACCGTCCCCGCGTATTTCAACGACGCGCAGCGCCAGGCCACCAAGGAAGCCGGACAGATCGCCGGCCTCGAAGTCATGCGCATCGTCAACGAGCCGACGGCGGCCGCGCTCGCCTACGGTCTCGACAAGAAGAAGGACGAAACCATTGCGGTGTATGACTTCGGCGGCGGCACGTTCGACATCTCGATTCTCGAGGTCGGCGAAGGTGTCGTCGAAGTGAAGTCGACCAACGGCGACACCCACCTCGGTGGCGACAATCTCGATCAGCGCGTCATCGAATGGATCATCGACGAGTTCAGGAAGAGCGACGGCATCGATCTCGGCAAGGACCGCATGGCGCTGCAGCGCCTCCGCGAGGCCGCCGAGAAGGCGAAGATGGAGCTGTCGTCGGTGATGGAGACGGAGATCAACCTGCCGTTCATCACCGCCGACGCCAGCGGCCCGAAGCACCTCGCGATGAAGCTGACCCGCGCCAAGTTTGAATCGCTCGTCGAGGACCTGCTGCAGAAGACGGTCGGGCCGACGAAGCAGGCCCTCGCCGACGCCGGTCTTGACGCCTCGAAGATCGACGAGGTCGTGCTCGTCGGCGGCTCGACGCGCAGCCCGCGCGTGCAGGCCATCGTCAGGGAGATCTTCGGCAGGGAACCGCACAAGGGCGTCAATCCCGATGAAGTGGTCGCGGTCGGCGCGGCGATCCAGGCGGGCGTGCTCGCCGGCGAAGTCAAAGACCTGCTGCTGCTCGACGTCACGCCGCTGTCGCTCGGCATCGAAACGATGGGCGGCATCATGACGCCGCTGATCCAGCGCAACACGACCATCCCGACGCGCAAGAGCGAGGTGTTCTCGACCGCGTCCGACAACCAGACCAGCGTCGAAGTTCACGTCGTCCAGGGCGAGCGCCCGCTGGCGCGCGACAACCGCACGCTCGGCCGCTTCCACCTGGTCGGCCTGCCGCCGGCGCCGCGCGGCGTGCCGCAGATCGAAGTCACCTTCGACATCGACGCCAACGGCATCGTCAACGTCTCGGCCAAGGACCTCGGCACGCAGAAGGAACAGAAGATCACCATCACCGCTTCGTCCGGTCTCAGCAAAGACGAGGTCGATCGCATGATGCGCGAGGCCGAGTCGCATTCGGACGAGGACAAGAAGCGGCGCGAGGAAATCGAGGTCCGCAATCGCGCCGACCAGTCGATCTACACGGCCGAGCGCATGCTCAAGGACGCCGGCGACAAGATTCCGGTCTCCGACAAGAACGCGATCGAGAACGCGATGGCCGACCTGAAGAAGGCGATCGAGGGCAACGACGCCGCGGGCATGAGCAAGGCGATGGATGTGCTGATGCAGGCACAACATAAGGCGTCGGAGGCCTTGTACAAAAACCAGGCCGAAGCCGCCTCGGGCGGTGCCAGCGGCTCCACGAGCTCCAGCGGTGGTTCGACGGCCGACGGCGGCGCGAAGCCTGAGGGCGACGTCATCGACGCCGAGGTCGTGGAGGAGGAGAAGAAATGAAGATTGCGGATGTGTGATTGCTGATCGAGATGGATTTTTACATCGTCCTCGGCGTTGACCGCGGCGCCGCCGCGGGCGACATCAAGCGCGCGTATAAGCGCCTTGCCCGAAGGTTGCACCCGGACATCAATCCGGGCGACCGCGAGGCCGAGGCTCGCTTTCGCCAGGTGCTCGACGCCTACGAGACGTTGATGGATCCGGATCGCCGGCGCCGCTATGACTCCGGCCAGTTATCGGGCGGTGGCGACGACGGCGCGGAGACATTCGGGTTTGCCGGTTTTGATTTCTCCAACCGCGTGCACGCGGAGCGCACGACGACGTTCGGTGAGCTGTTCGAGGAAGTGCTGGCCAGGCGCGCCAGCCGCGCCGCGGAAGGCGCCGAGCATGGCGCCGATATTCACGCCCGCACGCAGTTGACCTTCGAAGAAGCGTGGCACGGCGTCCAGCGGACCGTGACGGTGACGCGGCAGGACCTGTGCCGCGCCTGCGCGGGCAGCGGATACCAGCGCGTCGCGGAGACGCGGTGCGTGTCGTGCGAAGGCACCGGCGCGGTGCGTTCGGTGCGCGGCCACATGGTGTTCGCGAAGACCTGCCCGATGTGCGGCGGGGAAGGCCGGCTGAAGCAGGAAGAGTGCACGCCGTGCCGCGGGCTGGGCGTCGAGCCGCGATCGGAAACGCTGACCGTTCGCATTCCGCCGGCCGTCGCGGATGGTGCGAGGGTGCGCATCGCCGCGAAAGGGCACGCCGGCGTCCGCGGCGGCGCGCCGGGCGATCTGCTGATCGGCGTGTCGGTCGCCGAGCACCCGGTGTTTCGCCGCGAAGGCGATGAGCTGCACATGACCGTGCCGATCGCCGTTCACGAAGCGGCCCTCGGCGCGAAAATCGACATCGAAACGCCAGAGGGCGGCGTGCGCCTGCGGGTGCCGCCGGGCACGCAGTCGGGACAGCGGTTCCGCCTGCGCGATCGCGGCTTTCCGACGCGTCACAACGACCAGACCGGCGATCTCGTCGTCGAGGTTCGCATGCGGCTGCCGAAGGTGATCGACGAGCGATCGAAGGAATTACTGCGCGAATTCGGCCGGATCAACGGCGAAAGCGTCAGGGAGCAATGACGAAGCGACAGGGGAAGGCGTATTTCATGATCAGCGCGGTGGCGCAGCGCTACGACATCCACCCGCAAACCTTGCGCTTGTACGAGCGGGAGGGATTGCTCAAGCCTTCACGCACCGAAGGCAATACGCGGCTCTACTCTGAAGAGGATCTCGAGCAGCTCGAAACAATTCTGGCATTAACCCGAGATTTGGGTGTCAACCTCGCCGGCGTCGAGATCATCCTCAACATGCGTCGAAAAATGGAACAGATGCAGGGCGAAGTCAACGAATTCATGGAATATGTGAAGCGTGAGCTCGCGCGCGGCATCGACGATTGGGAACAACGCCTCGGCACGGCACTGGTCAAAGCATCGCCGACGGATTTGGTGCGCACCGTGCAACCTGATGCGACCGTGACAAAATCTGAATCGACAAAAAAATCTCGCGGAGCGTGATTGCGATCCGGTGATAAGATTTGCGCGTGGTCAGGAAGTTCGAATCGCTCGCCTCCGAATCCGCAACGCTCCACGCATATCTCCGAGAGATCGCCACTTTTCCTTCACTGACGCTCGACGACGAACAACGACTCGGTCGTCAGATTCGGCATGGTGATCAGGATGCGCTCGGC
>JAYWEJ010000211.1:0-8762 GCA_043779345.1 Acidimicrobiia bacterium
CTTCCGGCAACGACGACACATTCGACGTCACCACCGGCGCGCCGCAGGCCATTGCCTCGAGCGGCGGCAGCCCGAAGCCTTCATACAGCGAGGGAAACACGAACGCCCGCGCCAGGCGGTAGAAGGTCGCCAGCGTCTCCATCGGCTGGAACCCCAGGAAGCGCACGTGCTTGTCGAGTTTGTGCTTGTGCACCGACTGCCGCAGCGCCGGATACTTCGAGATCTCGTCGCCGATGATGATCAGCTTCAAGTCGTCCGGTCCCTGGCTGCGGGCGCGGCCGAAGGCGTCGATCAGTCGCTCGATATTTTTGTGCGGCTTGATGTTCCCGACATACAGCACGAATGGATGGTCGAGCTGATACCGCTGGCGCACGAGATCGGTTCGCTCGGCATCGGCCGGCGCCAGGAAGCGCTCGTCGATGGCGTTGTGGACCACGACGACTTTCTCCGGCGGCACGTCGAAGAAGCGCAGGATGTCGCGCTTCGAGGCCTCCGAGACGGTCAGGATCTTGTTCGCCTTCTTCGACGCGGTCCACATCGAGCCCTTCGCATACACGTAGGCGAGCCTGCTCGGCAGGTATTGCGGGAACATCAGGTGAATGCAGTCGTGAATCGTCACCACCGAGCGGCACCTGACGAGCGGCGGCAGCACGTAGTGCGGCTCGTGCACCATCCGGACGCGCTCGCGCGCCAGCGACAGCGGAATCCGGAACTGCTCGGCGACCGAATACGCCGGCGCCGTCTCCGGCACCATGCGAAAATTCTGCCCGAGCACGTCGCCCGCCGCGATGTCGTCGGGTTGGCACAGCACGACGTACTCGGTCTCGCGGTCGAGCCGCGACAGCTCCATCAGGATGTTGCGAATGTACGTGCCGATGCCGAAGTCGCGGAGCTTGCGGGCATCGATGGCAATCCGCATCCGGTTACCCCTTGCCCGTGACTTTCAGGTAGAGGCGCAGCAGTGGCGTCCACCTGGGCAGATGCTTCTCGTAGTACGCGACGTGGCTCTGTTGCCGCATCCGCTCCAGCGCGGGGTTGTGCGGCGCCGACTTGCCGCGATAGTGGAGCACTTCAGCGCCCGCGATGTAGAGGATCTTGCGTCCGCGTTTCTGCATGGCGAAGCAGAGATCGACGTCCTCGTAATACATGAAATAGCGCTCGTCGAGGAGGCCGGCCGCTTCGAGGTCCGGACGGCGGATCACCATGCACGCGCCGCTGACCCAATCCACCTCGCGGGCCTGCCGGCTCAGCTTGTCCATCTTCTTGACCATGCGCCTGATCTTCCGGTGATAGAGGCGCGAGAAAATCATGGTCTTGAGCTCGTTCCCGGGCGTGACCGGCACGCCCCACGACAGCTCGGGGAAGCCGCGGTCGCTCAGCAGCCGCGCGCCGGCGATCGCCGCATCCGGGTGCGACGCGAGACCGCGCACCAGCGTCTGGATGGCGGCCGGCGGCGACACCGTGTCGGGATTCATCAGCAGCACGTAGTCGCTGCTGGTGGCGCGGATGCCGATGTTGTTCGCCCTCGCGAACCCGAGGTTGCCGCCGGTCTCGATCACCTGCACCGACGGCCAGCGCTTGCTGACCAGCGCCGCGGTGCCGTCCGACGAGCCGTTGTCGACGACCGTGATGGTGGTCGGGAACGGGCTGGTGTGGCCGACCAGCGACTGCAGGCACGCGTCGATCTCCTGCGCGGAGTTGAAGGTGACGATGATGATCGCGAGGCGGTCCCTATCGGGCACCGGCCGCCTCCTCGAGCACCGAGAGCGTCGCCGCCGCCGCGAGATTCCAGTCGTAGCGGATCAACACGTCGCGGCGATGGCGCAGAATGTCCTGGCGGGCGTCGGCGCTCGTCAGCAGCCTCGCGATCGCGGCCGCGATCTCTTCATTCGAGGCGGACGGCGCGACATAGCACGCGGCGGCGCCGCACGTTTCCCGCGCCACCGGGGTGTCCAGCACGATCGGCGGCACGCCGCCGGCGAGTGCCTCGAGCGGTGTCAGCCCGAAGCCCTCGTACTCCGAGAGAAACGCGAACACCGATGCGCGTTCGTAGAGCGACGCGAGGGTGGCGTCGTCCACGTACGATCGCAGCGTGATCCGATCGGCGTGCCTGCACCGGCGTCGCAGCGCCTCGAGATCGAGGTGAGGGCTGGTGCGGTTCTCGCCGACGATTTCGAGCCGGGCATGCGGGACCCGATCGGCCACCAGGTCGAAGGCGGCCATCAATCGATCGACACGACGGCGCTGGAATACGGAGCCGGCATACAGGACCAGCGCGTCTTGATGGGATCCGCCAGCCGAGCGGGCATCGAGGCCGAGTGGAATCGTGCGCACGCGTCCGGCATCGATGCCGATGAAGCGTCGAATCTCGCGCTTCGAAAACTCGGTATCGGTGATCACCGTGCGGGCGCGCCGCGCCGACCACGCCGTGATCAGGCGGCGGCGAACGCCCTCGCGGAACGCGAACCATTCCGGGTGGGCGAAAAACGAGACGTCGTGAATCGTGAGGACCAGGGGAGCCGCCACGGTCAAGGGAGCAGTGTATCCCGGCGCGAACAAGACATCGGCCCGCGCCGCGCGGACCGCGCGTGGCAGCGTCGCTTGTTCCCAGATGGTGCCGCCCTGGCCGCCCACCACCTCGACCGACGCGGCCCATCGTGCCGATCCCTCGGGTGCCGACGGCGCGATCAGCGTCCAGTGATGGCGGCGTGCGGCGTCGCTCTTCGACCACGCCTCGAGCAGCCCCGTCAGGTACCGGCCGACGCCGGTCGGACGGCCGCTGAGCTCACGCGCGTCAATGGCGACGCGCATGGACCTCGATGGCCGATTGATACGCACCTCGCGCGGCCGCCGCGCACGCCGGCCAGCTGTACGCCGCGGCCCGCGCCACGCCACGCGCACTCGCCGCACTCGCATCACCTTCCAGCAGCGCGCGCATCGCGCGCGTGAATCCGTCGACGTCGTCCGGATCGATCGGCTGCGCAGCAGCGCCCGCCACTTCGGGAAGCGATCCGCGCGACGACACGATCACGGGAACACCGCACGCCATCGCTTCGAGTACCGGCAATCCAAAGCCCTCTTCGTATGACGGCAGCACCAGCATCAGCGCATCCGCGTAGAGATCGATCTTGCGCGCGCTGTCCACGTAGCCGGTGATCGTGACGTGTCCCTTCAACGGCGGTTGTTCCGAACGCGCTTCCCACCGCGCCGACGCGGGCGTTCGGTGACCGGCCAGCACGAGCGGCGGCGCATCCGCCATCAACGTCCGCAGCCGCGAATAGGCTTCGAGCAACGTGCCGACATTCTTACGCAGGCTGAGCGTACCCATGAAGAGGATGTGCCCACCGTCGCCAGGGCTACGGTGGGCACGCATGGCCCGGCGCCGCTGGACATCTTCCGCCCAGGCCGGACGCCCGGGTGGACAGACATGGACGCGCGACGGAGCGAGCTGCAACTCCCGCGTCACCTCACCTGCCGCGTACTGCGACGAGACAATCACGCCATGCGCGCGGGCCGCATGCGATCGCGCCAGCGCCGGATAGTCGCGGCGAATCTCCGCGCTCATCTGATCCGGATGCCGGAGAAAATCGAGATCGTGCACGGTGACGACTTGCGCGGCGCTCGACGCGGGAATCAGGAGCGGGCTTTGGCTGTGCACGACGTCGTGCGCGCCCGCGAGCCACTCGACCGGCGGCCATTCCATCCGGTTCCATGACCACACCAATCCGCGAACCGGAACCTTGATGTCGACGATGCGGACGGATGGCATCTCTGCTGCGAGAGCCGGAGCCGGCCGGTCCTTCCAGGAGTTGGTGAAGATCGCGATCTGGTCGTGCCGGCCGGGTTCGGCCGGTCCCGCCAGGGCCTTGACGAGTTCGTGCACGTATTCGCCGACTCCGGTCCGCTCGCGCAACGCCGGCCGGTAATCGACGAGGATCCGCACGGCGAAAAGAGTACCATAAACACGGCAAGTCCTTGGGGCTCAATGTGTTGACTGCACTGAACCCGGATGATACGCTTTCAATTTTTGGGGGCTGAATGAAGATCGCGATCGTGGGCACGGGATATGTCGGGCTGGTGCTCGGCGCCTGTATGGCCGAGTCGGGCAACGACGTCACGTGTGTCGACAAAGACACCGCCAAGGTGGCGATGTTGCGCCGCGGCAAGATACCGATCTACGAACCGGGCCTTGAAGAGCTGGTCAAAAGAAACAAATTGGAAGGCCGGCTGATCTTCACCACGGAGCTCCCGAAAGCCGTGCGCGCTGCGGAAGTGGTGTTCATTGCCGTCGGCACGCCGCAAGACGAGGACGGCTCCGCCGATCTGCGTCACGTCATGGGCGTGGCGCGCGACATCGCGAAGGCCATGAACGGCTACAAGGTCATCGTCAACAAGAGCACCGTGCCGGTCGGCACCGCGGAAAAGGTTCGTGAAGTCGTCCGCCGCGAGACCACGCATCCGTTCAGCGTCGTCAGCAATCCTGAATTCCTGAAGCAGGGCGCGGCGGTCGACGATTTCATGAAGCCCGATCGCGTCGTGATCGGCGCCGAGGATCCGCGCGCCGCCGAGATCATGGTCAAGCTGCACCAGCCCTTCACGCGCACCGGCGCGCCGATCATGGTGATGGACTGCCCGAGCGCGGAGCTGTCGAAATACGCCTCGAACGCCATCCTGGCGACGAAGATTTCCTTCATGAACGAGATTGCGAACGTCTGCGATCTGTTCGGCGCCGACGTCGATCGGGTCAGACAGGCGGTCGGGTCCGACAAGCGGATTGGCTCGTCGTTCCTGTTTCCGGGCGTCGGCTACGGCGGCAGCTGCTTCCCGAAGGACGTCAAGGCGCTGACGCGCTTTTCCTCGGACAAGAAATACGACTTCAAGATCCTCAAGGCGGTTGACGCGGTCAACGAGTACCAGAAGCGGGTGCTGGTGAAGAAGATCGAGGCGCACTTCGGCAGCGCGCTGAAGGGCAAGACCATCGCGGTGTGGGGCCTGGCGTTCAAGCCGAAGACCGACGACATGCGCGAGGCGCCGGCGATTCCGATCATCGAGTCGCTGCTCGCGAAGGGCGTGAAGATCCAGGCCTACGATCCCGAGGCGTCGAAAGTGGCGAAGAGCATCTTCGGCAACAAGGTCACCTACGCCGCCAGGAACTACGACGCGCTGAAGGGCGCCGACGCGCTGGCGATCGTGACCGAGTGGCAGGAGTTCCGCGAGCCGGATTTTGCCCGGATCAAGAAACTGATGCGGGCGCCGGTCATCTTCGACGGCCGCAACATCTATCAGCCGGATCAGATGAAGACACTGGGGTTCACGTATTTCTCGATCGGACGATGAACGGCTTCCAGGACGCGCCGCCGTTCGCCCCCGCCGGAGGCGGGGCAAGAGATCAATGTCACGGGTCGTAGTCACCGGTGGCGCCGGCTACATCGGCAGCCACACCGTGCGCGCGCTCGCCGACGCCGGCCACGCCGTGGCCGTGCTCGACGATCTGTCGGCCGGGCACGCCGAGGCGCTGCCGAAAGGCGTCCCGCTCGTGGTCGCCTCGATTCACGATCGGGACGCGGTGCAGAAGCTGCTCGTCGATCACCGCGCCGATGCGGTGATGCACTTCGCGGCGTGGTTGAACGTCGGCGAGTCGGTGCAGAAGCCGGTCGACTACTACCAGAACAACGTCGTCGGCACGCTGGCGGTGCTGGCGGCGATGCGCGACGCTGGCCTGCAGCGATTCATCCTGTCGTCGACCTGCGCGGTCTACGGCGAGCCGGCGTCGGTGCCGATCGTCGAGACGCTCGACAAGAATCCGATCAACGCCTACGGCGAATCCAAGCTCACGGTCGAGCGGGCGCTGCCGCATCTCGAGCGCGCGCACGGCATCAGGTGGATGGCGCTGCGCTACTTCAACGCGGCGGGCGCGTGGCCGGACGGTTCGATCGGCGAGGATCACGGGCACGAGATTCATCTCATCCCGCTTGCGATTCGCGCGGCGACCGGCGGTCCGCCATTGAAAGTGTTCGGCGAGGACTACCCGACGCCGGACGGCACGTGCCAGCGTGATTACATCCACGTCTGCGATCTGGCGTCGGCCCACATCCGGGCGCTGGCGGCGCTCGACGGCGGCGCCCCGTCGGGTGCCTTCAACATCGGGACCGGCACGCCACATTCGGTGAAGGCGGTGATCGACGCGGTCGGGCGCGTGGTGGGCCGGCCGGTGGCCTGGCAGGCGGCGCCGCGCCGTCCGGGAGATCCTGCGGTACTCTATGCCTCCAGTGACCGCGCGCAGCGTGAGCTGGGGTGGAGACCTCAATACACCGACTTGGAGGTCATCGTCCGGCATGCGTGGCAGTGGCATTCGACCCATCCACGTGGTTATGTAGGGTGATTCACACCGATCGCTGATGGACGCTTTCCTGCGCCTCCTCCGGTATGCGACCCCGCACCGCGCTGTCATGGCCGGTGCCGCGCTGGCGATGGTCGTGTACGGGGCCGCCAATGCGGCGCTTGCGTATCTGATCAAGCCGATCATCGATGACGTCCTGATCGCGCAGGGCGATCTGCGTTTCATCGCCGCCGCCATCCTCGCCGTCTATCTCGTCAAGGGTCTCGGCGCCTACTTTTCCAGTTACCTGATGGAAGGGCTCGGCCACCGCGTCGTGATGGTGGTGCGCAACGAGCTGTTCCGCCACATGCTCGACCAGTCGGCGGCGTTTTTCGCGCGCCGCGCGGTCGGGCAGCTGCTGTCACGCATCAACAACGACGTTGGCCTGATCCAGCGCGCCGTGTCGGAGACGATCGGCGATCTGGCGCGCGAATCGCTGGTGCTGGTTGGCTCGGTCGCGCTGCTGTTCTATTACGACGCCAAGCTGGCGCTGCTGTGCATGACGGCGGCGCCGCTGGTGGTGTATCCGCTGGTGCGGTTCGGGCGGCGCGTCCGCACGGTGACGCGGTGGAGCCAGGAAGCGCAGGAGCACATGTCGCACGTCGCCGCCGAGGCGTTCGCCGGCCACCGCATCGTCAAGGCGTTCGGCGCCGAAGGGCGCGAAGCGTCGAAGTTCCAGCGGGTGTCGTGGACGCTGTTCCGGACCAACCTGAAAGTCACGCGCGTGCTGGCGCTGCTGCCGCCGCTGATGGAATTCCTGGGCGGCATCGCGATCGCGGGGGCGTTGTGGTACGGCAGCCGGCAGATCGCGGCGGGCCACCTCACGGCGGGCGAGTTCACGTCATTCCTGGCGGCGCTGCTGTTCATGTATGCGCCGATCAAGAAGCTGTCGCGCGTCAACGCCAACCTGCAGCAGGCGGCGGCGGCGTCGGAGCGCATTTTCGAGGTGCTCGACGTCCACACCGAAGTGCTCGAGCGGCCGGGCGCGGTGCCGCTGCCGGCGTTCGGCCGCGACATCGAATTCAAGGACGTCACGTTTGCCTACGAGGACGGTCACGGCCGCAGCACGCTGCGCGGCGTGTCGTTGACGGTGCGCGCCGGGCAGATGGTGGCGATCGTCGGCCGCAGCGGCGCCGGCAAGACCACGCTGGTCAACCTGCTGCCGCGGTTCTACGACGTCACCACCGGCACCATCACGATTGACGGCAGCGACGTCCGCGACGTCACGCTGGCGTCGCTGCGCGCGCAGATCGGCATCGTCACGCAGGAGACGGTGCTGTTCGACGACACCATCGCCGGCAACATCGCCTACGGCATGCCCAGCGCCACGACCGAGCAGATTGAAGCGGCGGCGCGCGCCGCCAACGCGCACGACTTCATCGCCGCGCAGCCCGACGGCTACCAGACGATGATCGGCGAGCGCGGGCAGCGGCTGTCGGGCGGCCAGCGGCAGCGGCTCGCGATCGCGCGCGCACTGCTGAAGAATTCGCCGATCCTCATCCTCGATGAAGCGACCTCGGCCTTGGATTTGGAATCGGAGCGCCTGGTGCAGCAGGCGCTCGCCACCTTGATGATGAATCGCACGTCGTTCGTGATCGCGCACCGGCTGTCCACGGTCCGGCGCGCTGACGCGATCATCGTGCTCGAGCGCGGGCGCATCGTCGAGATCGGCAAGCACGACGAGCTGGTGGCGCGGCCGAATGGATCGTACGCGCGGCTCCACCAGATGCAGCTGCTCGAATCCAAATCCGACACGCGTGAGCTGAAGGCCGTGCCGTCCACGCAAAAGGCTGAAAGCTCCCGATGATCAAGAGCATGACCGGCTTTGCGTCGCTGACCCGCGACGGCGAGCGCGGCGCGATTGCGGTGACGATTCGGTCGGTCAACCATCGTTTCCTGGACATGCAGCTGCGGCTGCCGCCGACGATTGCCGATATCGAGACGCGCCTGCGCGCGCTGGTCCAGAAACATCTCGCGCGCGGCCGTATCGAGATTTCGGTGTCGCTGCAGCTGCGCCAGAACGCCGCGCCGCAGATCGAGCTGAACGAGGAGTTCGCGCAAGCGTTGTCCGGCGCGTTGGCGCAGGCGCGCGGCCGCGGCCTGGTCGCGGGCGAGCTGACGCCCGGAGACTTGTTGCGGATGCCGCAGGCGCTGACCATTCGCGAGAAGCTGCAGGAAACCGGCGGGGTGTCGTCGCTGCTCGGCGCCGCGGTGGACGACGCCCTGGAGAGCGCGCTCGGGCAGCTCGAAGAGATGCGGGTCCGGGAAGGCCGGCACCTGCGCGCCGATCTCGACACCCGCAAGGGCTTGCTGTCCGGCTTGATCGCGCGCATTGCCGCGGCGGCCAACACCGGCCGCGAAGCGCTGGAGGCGCGGCTGCTCG
>JAYWEJ010000212.1:0-3682 GCA_043779345.1 Acidimicrobiia bacterium
CGCCGTAGTACTTGTCGATCGACTCGAGGACCGCGGTTTCGGACGCGACGACCGGCTCGACGTTGTAGCCGGTCATGAATTTGACGTCGTCCATCGCGAAGACGTTGGTGGGATCCGTCATCGCGATCGTCAGCGTCGCGCCGGCGCGGCTGAGCGGGACGATCTGGTACTTGCGCGCCGTTTCCCCGGGCACCAGCTTGATCACCGCGGGGTCGATCTCGAACTGATTCAGGGCGATCGAGGGCACGCCGTACTGCTTCGACAGCAGCGCGGTGATCTCCTCGTCCTTGACGTACCCGAGCTTCACGAGATTGGCGCCGAGCTTGCCGCCATTCGTGCGCTGGTAGTTCAAAGCCTCCTGGAGCTGTTCCGCCGATATGCGCTTCTCTTTGAGAAGCAGCTCTCCGATGCGAACGGGCATAGTTTTCTAAAAAGTCATGCGCGCGCCGACGCTCCACGAGCGTTCGGCCTGCTGGCCGCGCACGACGTGCGCCTCCAGCAACATTCCCGGTTTCAACCCTGCGGAGATGCCCGCGGCGACTGCCGCGCGCGCATCACCGATCGTGCTGCGACGGACGCCGCCGCGCAAGCCAAGACGCTGGCTCATCCACCACGTCTCGAGGCCGGCGGCGACATCGCGGCGATCGCCGGCCGGCGCCGGTCGCGAGAGCACGTCTCCATCGACCGAGACGATCACCCGCGAAATACCCGTCCAACCCGATCCCCACGCACCGCCAACGCGGACTTCGCGACCGAGTTCGATCGCGCCACTACCTTCATCACCGCCATCGAATTCGGGCGTCGTCAGGTTTCGCGCGACCACGCCAAATCGAAAGCGGTTCACCCAGGCCATCAACCCGGCATCGACATCGGCCGCTATCCGGCCGGCGCCTCGCATGACCTTCGGCGTCACGCCAACGACGATGTGTTCGTTGAGCGACTGCACGAGAGACACGCCCACCGTCGACGTGGTGATGCCGTGCACAGTGCGCCGCACTTCTTCTCGGCTTTCGGGCCCTGTTCCTGCAGGCTCAGCCGCACCATTACCGTAGGTTCCCAGGCGATAGTATGCAAGCCCAATCGCGGTGGCGGAAAGGGCGACAATGGAGCCGGTATCCTGTTGGCTGGCAACGTCTTGCGGGGTGGATGCGCCGAGCTGGAACCGCCCGGCGTCCAACACCAGGCTCACGAATGAGCCGGTGGCGACGCCGGCGGGGTTCCAATAAACCGCGGTGGCGTCGTCTGCCACGGCGACGAAGGCGCCGGCCATGCCGGAAGCTCGGGTTCCGACCTGATTCTGGGCGTTTGCCGTCTGCGCCGTCACGAGGGCCAGAACCGCGGCAATCAGGGTTGGCTTGCGCAAGTTCTTCAACATGAAATATTATTTTTGATTAAACAAAACCGCCCGCACGCCTGGTGTGTTTGAAACAGAAGTCCATCGTATTCAGCGGTTTGGAAGGCGTCAAGGAAACCAATGCTCGTCTGTCGTCGTATTTGTCAGCAAAGGAAATCTTGATGCGCCGCGTGATGGGTGTCCTGGCGCGCCCCCGGGCCACGATGTCCGAGGTGGTGCGGCACCCGGTTTTCATCACGACATGGGTCGTTGTTCTGCTCGCCGTCACGGTCTGTGGCGGGCTGCTTCTCTCGACACCGGTAGGCCGGCAGGCGCTCGTGGATGAGCGTGTCCGGGTCACCGAAGCGCTGGGCGGTCGCGTGGACGATGCCGAATACGCCCGGCTGCAGGCGGATCCGCCACTGTCGGTGTATTTGACGAGCGGCGGGCGGCTACTGTTGACGCCACCGGTTACGATCCTCGTGGCGGCGGGGTTATTGGTGCTGGCGCGCCTCGACGGCGCCGCCGTCCCGTTCGCGACGGCACTGGCCATCGCGGTGCACGCGACGGTCGTGCTCGGACTGCAGCAGATTGTCGCGACGCCGTTACATTACGCGGCCGAGTCGCTGACCAGTCCGACCAACGTCGCCGGCGTGCTGCGGGTGTTCGACGAAGGCACGTGGCCGGCGCGATTGTTCGGTACCATCGACGTGTTCGGGTTGTGGTGGATGTGGCTGCTGAGCGCCGGGCTGGCGGCGGCGACCGGCAGGCCGGTGCGGCGATATTTCGGGCGGCTGCTGGCCGTCTATGTGGGCGTGGCTGCCGTCGTTGCCGCGGTGTTCGCGGTGCTCGGCGGCAGCGGTATCTAGAGCGGCGGCAATTAGGATCTAGTCGCAAGGGATCGAGGAGGATTCGTGTTACGCAAGAAGTGGTTCTGGGTTTTGGTGGTCTTGATTCTGATCGGCGGCGGCGCGGCGGCCTCATTCGCGCGGCGCGGCGACCCTGGCATTACGGTCACGGTCGAAAGCATCCAGAAGCGCGATCTCGAAGCGATCGTCTCGGCATCGGGCAAGATCGATCCGAAAAAGACGGTCAACATCAGCGCCCAGACGATGGGCCGGGTCACGCAGCTCGGCGTCAAGGAAGGCGATCGCGTCCGCGCCGGCCAGTTCCTGCTGCAGATCGATCCGGTGAATGCCGAAGCCGCCGTCCGCCGCGACGTCGCCGCGGTGGCCGGCGCGCACACCGCTCTCGAGCAGGTTCGCGTCGGCCTCCAGAGCGCCCGCGCCCAACTCGAGGTGGCGCGACAGGCATTGAAGCGCCAGACGGAATTGACGGCCGCCGGACTGACCACGCGCGAATCGCTGGAGCGCGCGCAGGCGGAAGTTGAGATTCGCGAAAGCGATCTCAAGGCCCGCGAGCAGGAAATCAAGAACCGCGAGACGCAGCTCAATCAGCAAGAGGCCGGTCTCAGCAGCAGCCGCCACACGCTGACCCAGGTGCGCTTCGAAGCGCCCTTCGACGGCATCGTCACCCGCCGCAACATCGAAGAGGGCGAGAACGTGATGGTCGGCACGATGAACAACGCCGGCACGGTGCTGCTGACGGTCGCCGACATGTCGGTGATCGAAGCGGAAGTCGAAGTCGACGAGACCGATATCCCGTTCGTGCAGCTCGGGCAGCCCGTCAAGATCAAGATCGACGCGATCGCCGACCAGGAATTCACCGGCAAGGTCACCGAGATCGGCAACAGCCCGATTCAAGTCGTCGGCGGCGGGGCGACGCGCACCGCGACGAATTTCAAGGTGACGGTCACGATCGACGGGCAGATCCCGGAGGTGCGCCCCGGCTTCACGTGCACCGCGGAGATCACCACGGCCGTGAAGAAACAGGCCCTGTCGGTACCGATTCAATCGTTGACCGTGCGCGAGCTGCTCTACGACGCGCAAGGCAACGTGCAGCACGAGCAGCGTCCGCCCCGGACGGGGTTCCGGTTTGGTCCGCCGCAGCCGGCCACTCAGTCAGCCGCCGCACCGCTGGAACTGAAGCCGGGCGAGAAGCGCGAAGAGGTCGAGGGTGTCTTCCTGATGAGGGACGGCAAGTCCGATTTCGCGATCGTGAAGACGGGCATCGCCGGCGAGCGATACCTCGAAGTGCTGTCCGGGTTGAAGGACGGCGATCAGGTCATTACGGGCCCGTTCGATTCCGTGCGCGGCATGTATGTCGGCGATCTGGTGAAGATCGCGCCGAAGCCGGGAGCGACAAAATAAAAAATAGAGAATAAAGAATAACAAATAACAAAACGGCCTTTCGTTATTCCGTATTTTTTGTTCCGTATTTCCTTTATGG
>JAYWEJ010000213.1:0-3651 GCA_043779345.1 Acidimicrobiia bacterium
CGGACGGAGCGACGGACGGATCGACGATGCCGAAGTGATGCAGCGACACGCCGGCATTGATCAGAGACGATGCCGCGACGCCGGCGAAGCCTTGCAAGCCGGACGCGGGCGTGCCGATCAGGCCGTCCTCGATGGTCAGGACGCGCTCGTAGCGCGTCGCGAGATCGGCAAGGAATCCGTCCTCGAGCGGAAACCCGTTGACGACGTAGACGTCGGTCGGCAAGCCGGCGGCGGTCGCCTTGTCGCTCG
Source organism: Acidimicrobiia bacterium (assembly GCA_043779345.1). Lineage (GTDB taxonomy): Bacteria > Acidobacteriota > Vicinamibacteria > Vicinamibacterales > UBA2999 > 12-FULL-67-14b. The sequence goes on from JAYWEJ010000213.1 coordinate 250, forward strand.
CGGCCACGCCGAGGTAGGCGGGCGCGCCGAGCGCGAGGATCGCGGTCTTCGCATTCGCGTGCGAACGCATCTGCGTCACCGCAGACCACGCATCGTCCGCCTGCCACAGCGGCTCGCTACTTCCCTGCTTGGTGAGGACAGGCAGCGTGTCGCGCGGAATGGCGACGATGTGGCCGCCGTAGTGCGCGGCGGCATCACGGACCGCGATGAATGCGGAGCGGGCGTCGGCCGGCGCGTAGAAGCGATGGAGGAACGGCAGGTAGCCGAGGGCGAGGTTGACCCAGTCGAGGCTCCATCCCGAAAAGTGATCGCGCCCGGTATTGGCGCCGACATGCGAGAAGTGCAGCAAGACGTTGAGGCCTTCGTTGGCGCCGGTCAGGTTGCGCTGATAGCGCCAGAACTCGAAGCCTTCGCGCGCGATGCCTTCCATGAACGCCGCGAACGTCGCGAAGACGTTGAGCTGCGGGCGATCCGCGACGAACGACAGGCCGTCGGTCATCAGCGTCGCGGCCTGCTCCTGGATGCTCATCTCGAACGCGTGTCCGGCCGGCACCAGCGCCGCAGCCTTGCCGAGGCGGGTCGAAGGATTCAAATCGCACGAGACGAAGAAGCACTGCGACGGATACTTTTTCGCGACGGCCACATACGCCGCTTCCGAACCGACGCGGGCGGAGACCGGCTTGTCGGTGCCGGGCAACGCGACGGCGGCGACGTCGGCGGAGGACAGGACGAGATTTGGCGATCCTGGTTTGGGACGCGCCTTCTCCACCACGATGCGCTTCGGCTGGGCGCGCAGCCGATCGACGGCGGCCTGTTCGCCGGCGGTCAGCTGCAGCATCGGGTTGGCCAGGACCGCCGCATGATCGCGGCCCTTCATGCCGCCGTCATGGTGCGCCTCGCCGCCGGGCAGCTCGTTGACGTAGAAGAGGCACTCGAGCATCGCGTGCGGATCGCGATAGCTCATGAGCGAGCCCGGAATCTGCACCGGGGTATCGATTGCGACCTTGTGCTTCTCCGCAAAGTGCTCGGCGTCCTTGACGATGCCGTAACGCTGCGCGAAGTCGCGAACGGTGGCCTTCGGGTAGCCGACCGGATAGATCAGGCACGGCTTCCCGCCGCGAGCGAGCGCGGCGGCGTGCTGGTAGGCGCCAAACAGCTCGCGGCGCTGGTGGAGCGACGCGATCTCGATTACCTCGACGCCAAGGCTCGTCACGATCGGCCGCGGATCCTTGTTCATGACGCGCGCCGTCGTGCCCGAGAGCTGAATGCCGTTGCGGTGCATGACGAGCACCATCGGCGCACCGTGCAGGCTGGCGCCGATCAGGCCGTTCAGCGCCTGGCCGGAAATCCAACCGGCGTCGCCGGTATGACAAATGACCAGCGCGTCCTGGCCGTGGGCCGCTTTCAATCCGAGCGACCAGCCCGCGGTCACCGGCACCGTCACGCCAAGACGGCCCGAGCCGATCGGCGTGCCCCCGGGGACCCACAGCACGTGGCCGGCGATGTCGAGGCTGCGGCGGAACGACTCGACGACCCGCTGGCGCGGCAGGAAGCCGAGCGCGGCGAGCGCCGAGTAATAGCCAATGCTGGTGTGGCCGTGCTCGATCGAGAACTGCACGCCGCGGTAATCGGTGGCGCCGAGCGTCATGAGGAGCGGGCCGATCAGCTCGAGACCGCCACCGAGGTGATCGATATCGTTGACTTTGGCGAGCGAAATCAGGGACTCGATCGCGATCGTGGCGGCGGTTTTTTCCAACCCCGCGAGTGAGGCCTCGGCATCGTCCGAGAGCGACGCGGCCTTGAGGTCGACCGCGAATGGCAGCACCTCGGACCGGATCTCGGCGCCATGCGTCGGCGACTGCTTCACGAGCTGCTGATTGCGAGCTGACTGTTGCTCGAACAGCCGCAGTAGCGCACCCGGCTGGGCAGCCTGACGAATCTCGGTCACGGGTTCATTGTCTCCAGGCAATCAGGCCATTGGGCAGTCAGGCCGTCAGGATCAGAATCGAGAAAGTTTATCAGTAAAATAGAGAGATGGTCTTGTTGCGCTACCTCTACGTCGTAGCGCTGGTGCTCTGGGTCGGCGGCCTGATTGTGGCCGGCGCGCTGGTGGCGCCTTCGATTTTCGGCGTACTGCAGGCCTGGAACGAATCCGAGGGCCGCGTGCTGGCCGGCCAGGTGTTCGGCGAGGTGCTGCTGCGCCTGACCTGGCTGTCGTACGTGATGGGCGCGATCATGTTGATCACGCTGACGCTGCACCGCCTGCTGGGCGCGCGGCCGCTCAAGTACGGCGTGCGGGTCGGCATCATGGCGATGATGCTGGCGATGATGTTCGCGACCGGCTTCTACATCATCCCGCGCGTCAACGCGATCCAGGCGACCGTCGGCGGTCCGGTCAGCGCGTTGCCGGAAGCTGACGCGCGCCGCGTCGAATTCAATCGCCTCCACGGCCTCTCGAACATTCTTTTTTCAATCACCGCCATCGGCGGTCTCGCTCTCTGCTTCTGGGAATCTCGCGAATGAAGATTACGTTGATTCCGGGCGACGGGATCGGTCCTGAAGTGACCCGCGCGGTGGTCCGCATTCTCGAAGCGGCCGGCTTCAACCCGGAGTGGGAATCGTTCTCAGCCGGCGCTGAAGGGCTCAAGGAGCACGGCACGACGCTGCCGCAGCCGCTGCTCGATTCGATCGCGAAGAACAAGATCGCGTTGAAGGGGCCGATCACCACGCCGGTCGGCAAGGGTTTCACCAGCGTCAACGTCGGCTTGCGCAAGGCGCTCGACCTCTACGCGAACCTGCGGCCGGTCTCGAACCTGCCGTCGGTGCCGTCGCGATTCAGCGGCGTCGACCTGATCATCGTCCGCGAGAACACCGAGGATCTCTACGCCGGCCTCGAGCACACGGTGGTGCCTGGCGTCGTCGAAAGCATCAAGGTCATCACCGACAAGGCGTCGACGCGGATCGCGGAGTTTGCCTTCGAGCAGGCGCGGCGGCGCGGACGAAAGAAAGTCACCGCGGTGCACAAGGCCAACATCATGAAGCTCAGTGATGGCCTGTTCCTGGAGTGCGCGCGCAAGGTCGCGGCGAAGTATCCGGATATCGCATTCGACGATCGCATCGTCGACGCGGCGTGCATGCACCTGGTGATGCATCCCGAGCGGCTCGACGTGCTGCTGCTGCCGAATCTCTACGGCGACATCGTGTCGGATCTCTGCGCCGGCCTGGTCGGCGGCCTCGGCGTGGTGCCGGCGGCGAATCTCGGCGAGAACGGCGTCGGCGTCTTCGAAGCGGTGCACGGAACTGCGCCCGACATCGCCGGCCGCGACATCGCCAATCCGACGGCGCTGCTGCTGTCGGCGGTCCTGATGCTGCAGCACCTGCATGAAGACGACCGGGCCGACG
>JAYWEJ010000214.1:0-3641 GCA_043779345.1 Acidimicrobiia bacterium
GCTGACGATCACGATCACGGAGCACTCACCCGCGAAGCCGAACAGGCGCTCTCCCGGGTCGCGCGGGACAGGCACCACCATCGCCTGATAAGCGCGAGCATCTGACGCGCGCGCGATGGCGAAGACGCCGCTCGCAGTGCGGGCAGAGCCCTCCGCGCTGGCATGCGCGATTGCAGACGCGAGACACGAAGCGGCTTCCGATGAGGAGAGCATCAGCCGCCCGTCGCGCGAGCGGACTCCGTCGCCTGCGTGCAGCATGCGCTCGGCCTGGGCATTCATCACCGCGATGCGTTGATCGCCCCCAAGCACGAACACGGCGTGGGGCAGAAGATCGAGCAGTGCCTCGCTCGCGGCATTCGCCTCCACGATCGGGAGAAGCTGTTCCTGAACTCGCACGGAGCGCACCAGGTGCGGAGCGAGCGAACGGAAGCGCTCGACATCATCGGGGTCGAAGGGGCCGGCTCGCTTGCGGTGATGCACGGCGACGAAGGCAAAGGCCTCACCGCGCGCCGTCGAACGCAGCCCAGCGCCCAGAACGTCCTCGACACCGATGATCGAGAACACCGGCCGGTAAGCGGGCTGCCGGCGGAGGCGCTCCGGTTGAAGAACGTCGCTGCCGACGAGCACCTCGCCCGCGCGCAGCTTGCGTCCGAGCGCCTGCGCCCACGGATCGAAGTTGTCGAACTCCCGCTCCCATGTCTCGAGGGCGAGAGGATCGAGCTCGTGGGCCAACGACACGTCCAGACGCGAAGCGGGACCTTTGAGGTGGACACCGAACAGGCCGCTCGATGCCCCTGATAACTCGCAGACTCGACTGAGGACCGTTGGCCAGCGCCGCCAGTCGAGCGCGGCGGCGTAGATCTCGTCGATTACGCCTGCAAAGCCCTCGTCGGATCGCGGGGAGCTGATCATTTCGCGCTCCGACCGCAGGCCTCGGGTGCTCGCGGCTCGGAGCGGATTCTGCGCCTCCCGTGGGGCCGCTGGCAATCACTTGTTTTGGGGGTGGGAGGCGTCTTGCGCTGGAGACGATCGCGCTGTGGGCGAAGGCACTGCCCGGCAGCAGCTGAAGGAACTCATGGCGCGCATCGGCGTGCGGCGGCAGGCGGAGTTGGTGCGCGTGCTGCTGACCAGCGTCGCGCAGCTGCGCACCGGCGCCCAGGGCCGAGGCGGCGCGCCGGGTGAGTCCCTCAGGATCCTGGTAGCTCACCGCCGGCGATCCCCGCGGAAAGGATCGCCTCACCTACCAAATGGTAGGTGCGCCGCGGTCGCGTGCGTAGGCAGAGTCAGCCACCGCCAATCTCAAATGGCGCGGTGGAGGACGTCATGATCAATCGATTCGCATGGAACGCCGCTGTCTTGGCCCTCGCCCTGCTTTCAACCGCCGCTCAATCGAGCGCGTCGATCAACACCGTCGCTGGCGACGGTGTTTCGGCCTTCTCTGGAGATGGCGGCCCCGCGCTTGCTGCGAGCCTACGAATCCCGCGAGCCCTGGTGGTCGATTCCAGCGGGAATCTCTACATCGCTGATGTCTCTCAGCGTGTTCGCCGCATCGACGCGACCGCAGGAGTGATCACGACGTTGGCCGGAAACGGCGCCGCCACCTTCTGCGGCGATGGCGGACCCGCGACGGCGGCTTGCCTCAACAATCCGTTCGGGGTTGCCGTGGATTCCGCTGGGAACGTATTCATCGCGGACTCCAGCAACCACCGAGTTCGGCGAGTGGACGCCCTCACCGGCGTCATTACGACTGCGGTAGGCAACGGATTCCAGGGATTCTCGGGTGATGGCGGCGCGGCAACCGCTTCCCAACTCAACCAACCGAGTGCGGTCTCGATCGGATCGGGCGGGGACCTGTTCATTGCGGACCGCGGCAATCACCGCATCCGGCGAGTGTCCTCAGGGATTATCTCGACCGTGGCCGGGAATGGCGCCGCGGGCTTCGCCGGCGACGGCGGGCCCGCCACCGCGGCAAGTCTGAACACGCCATTCGGGGTAACGGCAGACGCCGCGGGGAACATCTGGATCAGCGACACCAATAATCAGCGGGTTCGTCGCGTTGCATCCGGTTCTGGCGTCATCACGACAGTCGCCGGAAACGGATTGAGCGGATTCTCAGGCGACGGTGGCGCTGCGGTCAATGCCCGACTGCAGACGCCCTGGGGCATCGCCGTTAACGGGTCCGGCGATCTCCTCATTGCGGACCGCGACAATCAGCGCATTCGCCACGTAGGCGCCGCTAGCGGGGTCATTACGACAGTGGCCGGAACTGGCGTCGATGGCTTCGGCGGCGATGGTGGCCCTGCGATCGCAGCGCGGCTGTCCACGCCGATGGGAGTCGCGTTCCGCCCTGCGGCCGGATTCTGGATCGCAGATTCGAGCAATAACCGCATTCGGTTGGTCCTTGATGCCGACCAAGATCTCGACGGCATTCTCGACGACTCCGATAATTGCCCGGCCATCGCGAACGCGGACCAAGCCGACCAAGACGACGACTCGATCGGCGACGCGTGCGACGACGATGTCGATGGCGACGCGACGCTGAACCCGAGCGATAACTGTCCCGTCCTCGCGAACGCCGATCAAGCCAACAACGACGGCGACTCGCTCGGCGACGCGTGCGATGCGGACGACGACAACGACACCGTCGCCGATGCGGGCGACAACTGCCCATACACACCGAACCCGACGCAGGCCGACCAAGACGGCGACTCGCAAGGCGACGCCTGCGATGGCGACATCGACGGCGACGGCGTCTCGAACCCGGTCGACAACTGCGCGCTCGCCCCGAACCCCGATCAAGCAGACCTCGATGGCGACCTGTTGGGCGACGTGTGCGACGCCGACGAGGACGGAGACGGGATCGCGAACGAAGCGGACAACTGCCCGGTCGTCGCGAACGCGGATCAAGCCGATCTCGACGGCGACGCGCTCGGCGACGCCTGCGACGCCGATGACGACGGCGACGGCGCGAACGACGGCGCGGACAACTGCGCGGTCATTGCGAACCCCGATCAAGCGAACGCCGATGGCGACGGACTCGGCGACGCCTGCGACGCCGACGACGACAACGACTCGGTGCTCGACGGCGCCGACAACTGCGCGCTCGCGCCGAACCCCGATCAAGCGAACGCCGACGGCGACAGCCAAGGCGACGTGTGCGATCCCGACGACGACAACGACGGCGTGGCCGACGCAATCGACAACTGCGCGTTGACGGAGAACACCGATCAGGCGGACGCGGACGGCGACCTGATCGGCGACGTGTGCGACGCCGACGACGACAACGACGGCGTTACGGACGCGAGCGACAACTGCCGGGTGGTCGCGAACTCCGATCAGGCGGACGCGGACAACGACGGCAGCGGTGATGCGTGCGACGCCGATCTCGACGGCGACGACGTCGCGAACACGGCGGACAACTGTCCGTTCGCGGCGAACCCGAACCAGGCCGACATCGACTTCGACGGCATCGGCGACGTGTGCGACGCCGACCTCGATGGCGACGGCGTTACGAATGCAGCCGACAACTGCGCGCAGACGCCTAACGCGGACCAAGCCGACGCCGACCACGACGGCCTGGGTGACCCGTGCGACGCGGACGACGACAACGACGGCGTCAGCGACGGCATCGACAACTGCGC
>JAYWEJ010000215.1:0-3634 GCA_043779345.1 Acidimicrobiia bacterium
TCGCGAATCGCGGTGCGGGACCTGTCGAAGGATCGCGGGCCGCGCGCGGCCGGCATCCCCATCACCGATCGCGCGCTCGAGCTGGTCAGCGATCCCGAGGTCGACGTCGTCGTCGAAGCCGCCGGCGGCACGGCGGTCGAGCCGATCCTGGTGGCGGCGCTCGCCGCCGGCAAGCCGGTCGTCACGGCCAACAAGGAGCTGCTCGCGTCAAAGCTCGCCGAGCTCGGCGTGCTCGCGCAGCGGACGGAGACACCGCTCTACTGCGAAGCCGCGGCGGCGGCGGCGATCCCGATCGTCCGCCATCTCAGCCACCGCGCCGACGAGATCGACAGCCTGTGGGGCATCGTCAACGCCACCTGCAACTTCATCATGACGCGGCTCGAGCAGGGCGACCTGACGCTCGAGGCCGCGATCGAGGAAGCGCAGCGGCTTGGTTTCGCGGAGGCGGATCCAAGTACCGACATTGACGGCCTCGATGCGGCGGCGAAATTGTCGATCCTGACCTATCGCGCGTTCGGCGCCTGGGTGCGCCCCGACGGCTTCCTGGTCCGCGGCATTCGCGAGATCGATCCGGCCGATTGCGATCTCGCCGAGTTGATGGGATTCCGCATCCGCCAGATCGCGCGCGCGGTGCGCGTCAGCGGCGGCATCGACATGGCGGTCGAGCCGTTGCTGCTGCCCTCGTGGCACCTGCTCGCATCGGTCGAGGAGGAATACAACGCCGTCTACTTGCGATGCGTGTCCTCCGGCGACCTGAGCTTGTTCGGCAAGGGCGCGGGCTCGCTGCCGACCGCGACCGCGATCCTCGGCGACCTGATCGATCTCGCCCAGGACAATTCCGTGCGCTGGCCGGAGCCGCGCGCGCTGCCGGTGGCACGGGACGGCTCACCGGTCACGCCCGCGTTGCGCCGCCATTACCTGCGCATCACCGGACAGCCGCACCCCGGCCTCGACCGCAAGTTCGAAGGGCTGGTGCGGCGGCTCGGACTGGTGGTCCAGAACCGCGCCACCCGCGGCGACACCGATCGCGTCGACATTGCCTTCATGGTCTCGCCGAGCACCGATTCGCAGATCGCCGAGGTGGTGGCCGCGGTTGCGAAGCTGGCGCGGGTCGATCGCCTGCTCTGTCTCGGAGTCCTTGATTGAGCGGGCGGTTCCCGGCTCCCGGCTCCCGGTTCCCGACTGGCGTCGCCCTCGCCGATTGGCTTGATCCGAAGTCGTGCCCTGGCGAACGGCCGCCGCTGCACGCGATGACCACGACGACCCGGAATCTTCACGAAGCTATCGACGCGCACGCGCGCCGGACCGGCATTCCCTTCCTCCACCCGGACGAGCCGACCGTGCAGCTCGATCTGCTGGGATCGAAGCAGGTCATCGAGTGGCAGGAAGGCAAGGCCGCGTTCCTCTTTGCCAGCGAAGGCTGCTGGTCGGAGCTGCCGGCGCTGTACGCTCGATACGGCACCAACGCGACGGCGCAGCTGATCGCAAAACTGAAGACGCTCGAGCACGCGTCAGCGGCGCTGGTGTGCGATTCGGGCATGCAGGCAACCGCCCTCGCGTTCGACGCGCTGATGGAGCCCGGCGGACACGCCGTGCTGATGCGGCAGGTCTACAACAAGACTCGCAGCTATCTCGAGTGGATGGCCGCGCGCGTTGGCGGCTCGGTCACGATCGTCGACGATGGCGACATGGCGGCGCTGGCGTCGGCGATCACACCCGCGACGCGATTCGTTTTTGCCGAGACCTTCACCAACCCGCTGGTCCGCGCCCAGGATTTCGACGCGCTGCGCGAGGCCGTCACGCGCGCCCGATCGATCGCGCCGGCGGTCCGCTTCGTCCTCGACACGACCATTGCCTCGCCGTGGGCGTTCAAGGTGCCGCCGCTCGATAACGGCGTCGACATCATCGTCGCCAGCGGCACCAAGTCGCTGGGCGGCAACGATCGCGACATGTGGGGCTACCTCGCCACCAACGATACGCAGTTCGCGAACTCGGTGATGGATCTGATCGCGATGCGCGGCGGCATTCTCGACTGGCGCCGCGCCGTCTCGGTGGCGTCGGCATTCGAAGGCGCCAGCGAATCGCATGCGCGGCGATCGGCAACCGCGTCGACGGTCGCGGCGTTCCTGAGCGCGCACCCCAAGGTCAGCGACGTCTTTCATCCGTCGCTCCCGAACCATCCGGACCGGGTCGCGATCGGCCGGCATTACGCCCGGCACGGATCGCTGCTATCGTTCCGGGTCAAGGATGCCGACGACCCTTCGACAGGCTCAGGGTCGCCCCGACCCTTCGACACGCTCAGGGTCGTCCCGAGCGAAGTCGAGGGACGAGCGGAGTCGAGGGGCGAAGATCGCGCGCGTCATTTCGCCGACGTCCTCGCCACCACCGTGATCGTCCGCTACGCGCTCTCGTTCGACGGCCTCGCCACCAAAGTGAACCATCACCGCACGGTTTCCGAATACTTCACCGCGCTCGATCAGTTGAAGCGAAATGGGTTCGATCGACTCATTCGCCTCGCCGTCGGTCTCGAGGACGCCGACGACCTGATCGCCGCGCTCAACTGGACGCTGCACCACGGCGACGCCGTGACCGCCGCCGACATCGCACACTGGCAGCGCTCGCGCGCTGCCTCGCTGGGGATCTGACACATGGGCGCCGCCACACATCTGGGCATCAAGCAGGGCGAGTACGATCGTGCGATCGCGACACTGATTCCGCACTACTCCGAGCTGCTCGACGCCGCCGCGGCGGCCGTCGACGCGGTGGCGCGATTGACGCCTGCGGTCGTCGATCTCGGCACCGGCTCTGGAACGCTGGCGAAACGCATCCTGAGGGCGCGCCCCAAGGCCCGCCTGATCGGCATCGACGCCGACCCGACGATGCTCGACGCCGCGTCAAAGCGGCTGCGCGGCAAAATTCAGACGATCGAGGAAAACTTCGAGGACATCCACATTCCGCGCTGTGATGTGGTGTCGGCGTCGTTCTCGCTGCACCACATCCCGACGGGAGGCCGCAAGGCCGCCGTCTATAAGCGGTGTTTCGCGGCGCTCCGTCCGGGAGGCATGTTCGTGTCCGCCGATTGCTACCTGGCGTCGAGCAAGCAGATTCAAAAACGCAATCGCGCGGCGTGGCTCGATCACCTGAAGCGTGGCCACTCGTCGAAAAAGGCCGAGCAATTCCTGCGCACCTGGGCGAAGGAAGACGTCTACTTCACGCTCGATCGCGAAGTGGAGTTGTTGAAAGAAGCGGGTTTCAGCGTGGAAGTGACGTTTCGAAAGGACAGCTTCGCGGTGATAGTGGGCCTTAAGTAACCCGCACGCCCGTAACCCGCAAGCCCGTAGCCCGCAAGCCCGTACGCCCTATGAGAATTGCACCACCACGATGTCGATGTGGCGCTCCTGCTTCTCGGCAGGCTGCCACTGCACCAGGATCGGACTTTGATACGTGCCGCGCAGCAGCACCGGCACGTGTGATTCGCGATCCGAGCCCGCCAGGAAGCTGACGCGGCGCGAGCGCAGGAAGCGGCGCGCCGGCAGCGACATCACCTTCGCGACCAGCCGCTCGAACGCTCCCTGATCCAGCCGCAGCGCTTCCATCAGCGAATTGAGCACGTGCACGACGTCGTACTTCGCGT
>JAYWEJ010000216.1:0-3628 GCA_043779345.1 Acidimicrobiia bacterium
CTGCGCGATCGTCGCGGTCGCGACCTGTCCCTGGAACGCCGCCGACACCTGGATCTGAAACGCGCCCGCGGCCGATGGTGTGAGACCGGTCACCGCCGCCTGCCCGGCGGCGTTGGTCGCCACGGTCAAGGTCGAGGCGCCGCCGAAGGTCGCGGCCTTGCCGCCTTCGATGGAAAACGTCACCAGCGCGCCCGGCACCGGCAGGTTGTTGCGATCGCGCACTTCGACGACCGGCCGCACCGCGGTTTTCTGTTGAATGATGTTGACCCCGTCCTCGCCTTCGATGACGACGACGCGCAGCGCGGCCGGCTGCTGGGCGCCGGCGATAGTCGCGCCGGCAAGGATCACGGTGGCGATCACCGTACGAAGAATCATCAGGCTCCGCATCCGGCCTTGGGCAGCAGCCCGTCGATCTGACCCAGGTAGTTCTTCGCGTTCCTCGATTCATCGAGGTGCGGATTGATCTCGAGCATCTTCACGTAGCTGGTTCGCGCGTCCTTGAGATACCCGCACGCCTGCCGCGCGTTGAAGAGATCGCGGTTGACGTTGCCGAGCAGGAAATACGCGATCGGATCCTTCGGCGCGTGGCCGAGCGCGCGCTTGCAGTAATCGCGCGCCTTGAGCGGATTGCCGACCTTCTGCTCGGACAGGCACAGGCCGAGGAACCCGGCGCTGCGCAGGCTGTCATAGGCGCCCTGGCGATCGGCATGACGGCGGCTGCCGACGCCGAGGCCAATGAAATGAAACGCCAGCTTCGATCCGAGCCCGGTCGAAAAATTCGTGAGGTCGAGGAACGTTCGATAGCCGGTGCGCGCGTCCGCGTAGAGGCTGATCTGCACCGTCCTGTCGGTGCTCGCCGCGGCCAGCTGCCGCAACGAATCGGCGCGCCACAAGTGCGCCTGCGCGTTCGACGGCTTGATCGTGATGGCATGGTCGGCGCTCTCGACGGCGCGGGCCCAGGCGCCCTTGTCCCAGTAAGCGCGCGCCAGCATCGAGTAGGCGGTGTCGTCGTCGGCCTCGAGGCGCAGCGCTTCGGTCAGCTCGCGAATCGCCTCGTCGGCGTCGCCCTGCTCGATCAGCACGGCCGCGCACTCGATGCGCGCGTCGACGTGCGTCGGATCGATCTCGATGGCCTTGCGGAAGTATCTGACCGACTCCTCGTGCTTCAGTAGCAGCTGGTTGACCTGGCCGAGGTGATACGCGGCGATACTGAAGGCCGGATCGACGGTGAGCGCCTTCTCGAACAGCGCGGCCGCCTTCTTCAGGTCCGATTCGCTCTGGCGGCGTTCGATCGGCAGGACGTTGAGCAGGCTCATCGACGATCGGCGCGTGAACAGGAGCTTTTCGCCTTCGTCGTTGAGCGCCTGCGCGGGCTTCTTGACCTGGCGCACGTAGCGAATCCGCAGGCTGACGGTGACTTCCTGCCCGGGCGCGATCATCACTTCCTTGCGTTCCGGCTCGTAGCCTTCGCGCACGCCGCGGAATTCATGGAGGCCGCTCGGCAGGCTGGGCAGCGTCAGCGGCTTGCTCTTCGACAGACGGCCGATCAGCGCGCCGTCCACGTAGAGATCGACATCGTCCATGTTGGATTCGACGACGGCGGTGCCGAGCATCGAGGGCGACTTGGCGCCGTCGGACATGCAGCCCTGCCCGACACCGAGCAGCATGTCGGGCTCGTAGTCGCCGCGCGCTGTCGGCGTCTGCGAGAGTTGCCGATCGCGCGCGTAGCGGCGCACGTTCGAGCGGACGTATTCGATCAGCTCGTCGGCGGTGATGCGGCCGTCGCAGGGATCGCTGTCCGCATAGCCGCGGAACGCCTGCACCAGGAAATAAGTGAAGAAGCCGAAGCCCGTCGAGAGATTCGGATCCTCGAAGCTCTGTTCGCGCTCGGTGGTCGCCGTCAGCGTCAGGAAGCTGGCCGGCAGCGCGCTGAATTGCTGCTCGAGCGCTTCGTTGGTGGTCTCAGCGTTGATCTTTCCCGAGTGGCAGGCGTCGGTCAGCAGGACCTTCCAGCCCGCACCGACCTTGTTCGCGAGCGTGTCGCCGAGCGCCGACATCGGGTACGCGGTGGTCTCGAGCCGCTCGGGCTCCACATCCCACGGCGCCAGGAAGCCCTTGCCGTTCTCCACGAAGCCGTGGCCGGCGAAATACACGACGACGCGATCGGCCGGCTGCGCCACTGACGGCAGCCACGTTTCGAGCTCGTGTTTGATATTGGCGAGCGTCGCCTGCGATCCCTTCAGGAAGTGCACGTTCTCCGCCGGGAACGCGCCGCCTTCATGGCTGATCAACACGCGATAGAACGCGTCGGCGTCGCTCTCGGGAAACCGCAGCTGCTTCGAGTCGTCGAGGTTCTTGTATTGCGAGACGCCGACAATCAGCGCGTAACCGCGCGGCACCGACGTCTTCACCTGCAGGGGCTTGTTGCTCGGCGCCAGGATCAGATCGCGCGGCGACTGGGTCCCGGGCGCCGGCGCCTGCTTGTCCTGAGCGACGCTCGCGACGTGATCGCGAGCGGAGTCGAAGGACGCGTGCGTGGTGACCGACAGCGCCGCGATCGACAGGACGACAAGGAGCGCGCGCATCACGTAGTCACTTGTGCGTCAGGTTGAAGCTGGCCGTGACGGCCTTGCCGACCTCGGCCTTGTTCACGACGTAGGTCGCCTGCGGCGTCTTCGAAGACGACGAATCCTTCTGGAACACCAGGTCGCGCGACTGGATGCTCGAGCGCAGCTCGGCGATCAGGGCCCCCGATCCCGGCTGGAACGACTTCACGGGACGCTCGAAACCGGGCAGCGTCTTGAGCGGCTCGCGGCTCAGGAACACGAACACGTGCTCGGTGCCGACGTTGTTGTCGAGCATGAACCACTCGCCGCGCGGCACTTCGTATTCCTCGAACCGCTTCACGGCGTTGCGGCCGCCGTTGATCTCTTCGTTGGGGAACAGCACGGTCCAGTTGCCGCTCGCGCCCTGCTGCGCCACATACAGATAGCCGTCGATGTTGGACTCGAACGCGAAGCGGATGCGATCGCCGGTCTGAAATTCCTTCGCGGGATCGACATCCATCGGCGCGTCGTTCGGGCCCGCCTGGAGCATCCGGAAGCGCAGCCCGGGCGACACATGAGCGTCGTTCGACGAGAACATTTCCTTGGCGCTCAAGTCCTTCGCGGGTGAGGCGGGTGAAGCGGGTGAGGCGAGTGAACCGGGTGAGGCGAGTGAACCGGGTGAGGCCGGTGAGCCGGGCAAAACCACTGCGCTCGACGGCTTGTCTGCCGACGTTGCTGCCGGAGTTGGCGGGGTCGCGACAACCACGGTCGCAGGCGCCGAGGTCGCGGGTGCGGGTCCAATGACGCCCCCCGGTACGCCAACATCGCTAACGGTCAGCGGCGGTTCCTGCATTTGTCGCGACGGCGCGGCGATCAACAGGGCGGCCACGATGAGGGCGGCCGCGGCGCCGCCGGCCCACATCGTCTTGCTGGACTTTGCCGCCTGCGCGGCGGTGATCGCGGTGGGTATCGACGACGAGGTCACGGCCGACCCCGACCTGATCACCGTCGACCCGCCTTGCGATTCGATCGCGGTGATGCGCGCTTTCGACTGCTCGAGGAAATTGACGAGCGCCTGACGC
>JAYWEJ010000217.1:0-8586 GCA_043779345.1 Acidimicrobiia bacterium
ATGATCACGAACGTCATGCCCGCGGCGACGATCGCGTTGATGCTGGTCTGCTGGACGATGTTGAGAAGGTTCGAGACGGTGAGGAAGTGCGGCGTCAGCGCCCACAACACCGCGCACAACAGCAGCAGGCCGATCAGCGTGCCGAAACGCCGCGCCCTCACTGCGCCGCTCCGCGCAAGCCGAGTGCGGCGCTCAACACGCGCTCCTGCGTGGCATCGGCAGCGTCGAACTCGGCCTGGATCGTGCCGCCGCGCATCACGAGGATCCGATCGCTCATGCCGAGCAGCTCCGGCAGCTCCGACGAAATCATGATGATGCCCGCGCCGGATTCGGTGAGGCGATTCATCAACTGGTAGATCTCGACCTTGGCGCCGACGTCGACGCCGCGGGTCGGCTCGTCGAAGATGAGAATGCGCGCCGCGCCGGCCAGCCACTTGCCGAGCACGACCTTCTGCTGGTTGCCACCGCTCAGCAACCGGACCTCTTGCGCCGGCGTCGCCTTGACGCGAAGATCGCTGACGACCGGCGCCGCGAGCTGCTCTTCGCAGCGAGCCGGGAGAAAGCCGGCCTTGGCCAGCCGGCGGCCATGGGGCAGTGCGACATTGCGCGCGACCGTCAGCCCGGCGACCAGTCCTTCAGCCTTGCGATCTTCCGGCAGCAGGCCGATCCCCTTGTCGATCGCGTCGGCGGGACTCCGAAACGCGACCGGCTTGCCTTCGCAGATAATGCGGCCGCTGTCGGCTCGATCGGCGCCGGCCAGCACGCGCGCGAGCTCGCTTCGCCCGGCGCCCAGCAGTCCCGCCACGCCGACGACTTCGCCCGCCCGCAGCGTGAAATTGATGTTATTCAGGACGCCGCGGCGGCCAACACCTTCGACCTTCAGCAGATCGGCACCCGGCGTCGCACGGCGCCGCGGAAAGTGCTCGCTGAGATCCCGGTTCGCCATTTGCCGCACCAGCTCGGCCACCGTCACGTCGGACAGCAGCGACGTCGCCACGTTGGCGCCGTCACGCAAGACCGTGACCCGGTGCCCGATGCGATACACCTCGTCGAGACGATGGGTGATGTAGACGAGCGCGACCCCGCGCGTGACGAGGCGATCGATCAGGACAAACAGCTGATCGACTTCGCGCGATGTCAGGGCGGACGTCGGTTCATCCATCACCAGGATCGAGGTGTCTCCTGCCCTGAGCGAAGTCGAAGGGTGCCGGAGCGCCTTGGCGATCTCCACCATCTGCCGCTGCGCTAGGCTGAGCCGCGACAGCGGCGCGTCCGCATCGAGGTTCATGCCCAGATCGGCGAGCAGCGCCTTGGTCAGGTCCGTCAGCTTCCGTCGATCGATGACACCGGGCAGCAGGGTCGGAGCGGCGCCGAGGAAAATGTTTTCGGCGACCGAGAGCTGTGGAACGAGATTGAGCTCCTGGTAAATCACGCGGATGCCGAGCTCGAGCGCGTGGCGCGGGCTGGCGATCTCAAGGGCCTGATCGCGAATGCGGATGGCGCCGCCGTCTTTCCGGTAGGCGCCGCTGAGGATCTTCATCAGCGTCGATTTCCCGGCGCCGTTCTCGCCGAGCAGCATGTGCACTTCGCCGCCGCGCAGCGTGAGATCGACGCCGGCCAGCGCGACCACACCCGGAAACGTCTTCCGGATGCCGCGCATTTCGAGTATCGGTCCCGGGATCCGAAGATCCCGGGACCCGGTGTCGTTAGAAGCCAAGTCTCAGCGACAACTGCGCCACCCGCGGGTCACCGGCCAGGCTCGAGATGACGCCGACGGTGCTGGCGGCAATGTTTCTATCCGGCAAGCCGAAGTTGGCGCGATTGAAGACGTTGAAGATGTCGGCGCGGAACGTCGCGTTGATGCGGCTGTTGAAGTTGATGCGGCGCTGCACGCTCATGTCGAAGGTGAGCCATCCCGGTCCGCGAAGAATGTTTCGGCCGGCATTGCCGAACGTCCCCGACGGCACTGCCGTGAACGCCGCGGGATTGAACCACTGTTGCACGGTTTCCGCACCCTTTGGATCGCCGGTGAGATTCGGCACGCCGGTCTGATCGGGGCCGACGTTGTTGCTGCCCTGCGTCACCGTGAAGGCGCGACCCGAGCGCGCGCTGTAAATGCCGCTCAGCAGCCAGCCGCCGAGGAGCTTGGCGCCAATGCCGTCCTGCAACATCGCCTTGCCCTCGCCGAACGGCAGTTCGACGATGAAGTTGGCGACGAAGCGATGACGGATGTCGAAGTCGCTCGGCCCTTCCCAGGACTCGAGGTCGCGGGTGTTCTGCGCCCGGCCCGATGACGCGTTCAGGTGTTCCGGCGCCTGATCGCGCGCCTCGCCGAGGGTGTAGGAAGCGCGATAGCCAATGCCGTCGCTGAAGCGCTTTTCGAACGACACGTCGACGCCCTTGTAGTTGGCCTCGGCGTTCATCTCGCGCGCCTGGATGTTCCCGAAATCCGGGAACGGCACGGCGCCATTCGCATCGAGTGTGCCGCGCTGCGGCTGATTGAGGTTGCGCAGCACCGCGAGGTGCTTCGTGAACGAACCCACCGCGTCGGCCGACACCACCATGTTGTTGGCCAGCTGGCGTTCGATGCCGGCGCCGAACTGCTGGACCATGGTCCGCGGCGAGTCCTGGGTCGCCGCGCGCAGCTTCAAATTGCGGATCACGAGATTCGAGGGGTCGAGGTAGTTCGCCGGGAACCCATCTTTCGTCAGGAACACCGGGTTGGTGTTGCCCGTGGAGTTGACCTGGATGTTACGCAGCCCCGGCGGGTTGAGGGCGAGTTGATCCTCGGAGCCGATGCGCTCGAACTGGTTGAAGAACATGCCGTAGCCGCCGCGCAGCAGGGTGGCGTCGTTGATGCGATAGATGGCGCCGAGGCGCGGCGCGAAGTTGTTCTTGTCCGGGTTGACGAGTGCCCGGTCGGCGATCGATCCGTCGCTGGCGAACACCAGGGCCCCTCTCCCGCCGTTGCCGGTCGGATCGAAATTCGCGAGGCGGTTCTCCTTTTCGATGGCCGGCGGCATGAAGTCATAGCGCAGTCCCAGATTGAGCGTCAGCTTGTCGGTCGGCTTCCAGTCGTCCTGCACGTAGAACGAGCTCGACCACAGCTGCTGCGTGACCACGAAGACGTTGGTCAGCTCGGCACGATTCGGATAGCCAATCATGAAATCGGCCATCGCGTTGCCGGTAAACGTGGCCTGGAAGCGGAGGTTGCCGCGCGTCGGCGCCACGTCGAAGTACTCGTTGGTCATTGGCATCATCAGGTCGACGCCGAACTTGAGCTGGTGGCTGCCACGCATCCAGGTGGTGGTGTTCATCCACTGCACCTGGCTGGTGTGCTGGAACTTCGGCATGAAGTTCGGCGAGCCCAGGCGGATATGGCCATCGATGTCGATGCCGACGATGCCGCCGGCGACGCGCGGATCGTTGGGCACGCCGCGGAAGCCAATCTGGTCCATGCCGCTCTGGCCGAACGGATCCTGGTTGCCGTCGTTGGTGCCGCGCGCGTACGACACGCGTGACTCGTTGACCAGGTGCGAGCCGAGCACCTTGTTCCAGCCGCCGACCACCGCGTGCGAGTCGAGGAAGTTCCGTCCCCATGCGGACGTCGCGGTGCCGTCGAGCACGCCGCCGAACCAGCCCGGCACGAAGCGGATGCGGTTGCTGCCGATGTAGCGCACGAACAGGTTGTTGGTGTTGCCGAGCGGCATGTCGAGGCGAACGAGATAGCGGTCCGACTCGTCTTCGACGTTGGGCTGCCGGATGAAGTTGTTGCCGCCCGTCGTGTTGGGCAGCGGCACCAGGTTCATGACGGCCGCGGCCACCGGATCGATGCGGCCGGCCGGAATCGTGTTGTTCGGAAACGGCTGCCCGGTGAGCGGATCGCGGATCGCGGTCGGGAAAATGCCGCGGCGCTCGTCGGCGGTCATCACCCTGCCCGTGCGCAGGACGCCCTGCTTCAACCGCGTGCCTTCGTAGTCGGCGAAGAAAAAGGCGCGGTTGGTCATCAGCGGCCCGCCGAAGTTGCCGCCGAACTGGTTCTGCTTGTTGGTGGCCTTTCGCTGGTTGGCGGCCTTGGCGAAGTAGTTGATGGTGTCCATCCGATCGTCGCGGTAGAAGTCGTAGGCCGTGCCGCGTAAGCGATTGGTGCCGGACTTGGTGCTGACGATGATGGCCGCGCCGGGCGACCAGCCGTATTCGGCGGCGTAGGGACTGGTGACGACCTTGAACTCGTCGATGGCGTCGACCGACGGGCGTGACAGCTGCGTCGTCAGCTCCTGCACGTTGGTCGAGAAGCTGTTGTTGGCCACGCCGTCGAGCAGGAAGTTGTTCTGCAGGCTGCGATTGCCGTGCACGCTGATGCCGCCGGTGCGGCCGGCCGACGTGCCGCCCGCCTGCTCGGTGTAGCGATCGCTCTGCACGCCGGGCACCATGGCCAGCAGGTCATCCCAGTTGCGAATGGACAGCGGCAGCTTGTCCATTTCGTTGCTGTCGACCACGGTGCCGAGCACCGCGGATTCGGTGCTGAGGAGCGGCGTGATGCCCTCGACCTTTACCGTTTCACCGATCGACCCGACCGCGAGCGACATGTCGAGGCGCGAGCGGGCGCCGAGCTCGAGGCTCACCGTCTGCTCGAAGCGCTGGAACCCGGGGGCTTCCGCCTGCACCAGGTATTCGCCCGACGGCAGGTTCAACGCCAGGTAGACGCCCGCATTCGACGTCGTCACCGTCCTAGGCACGCCGGTGGCGAGGCTGGTGATGGTGATCTTCGCGTCCGCCAGCACCGCATCCGACGCGTCGCGGACCACGCCGGTGAGCGTCGCCCGATCGACCTGAGCAAAGGCGGTGCCGGCACACACCAGGATCGCGGCCACTACTGCGGCCGCACGTTGAGCGAATCGAGACATCGTTGTCCTCCTCATCATTCCGAAAACCGTTCTCTCAAAATCCTGCCGGGCGGCGCCACCAGCGGCAGGCGCACATCGGGCGCCGGCCACGTTCGAAACGCCGCGTATCGCGGGTCGTCGCTGGCGGCCATCGATCGGCGGGTGCCGGCCAGGACGTTCAGGTAATAGGCGTTATACCCGTACGCCGTAACAAATGGGTGATATCCGGATCGAATCAGCATCACGTCGCCGTGGCGGACCGTGACCGCGCGGTCGGCGCGGCGGTCGTAGAGCCGCTGGATCCCGTAGGCGTCCGGGTGCTCGAAGCGGTAGTAATAGATCTCCTCGAGCTTGACCTCGCCGGGCAGCCGATCGACGTCGTGCTTGTGGGGCGGATAGCTGGACCAGTTGCCGGCCGGCGTGAAGACCTCGCAGACGAGCAGCCGGTCGGCGGGAAAGTCCGGGGGAATGATGTCGACGATCTGCCGCGTCGCATTGCCGCCGCCGCGGATCTCGAAGCCGCAGTCCCGTGGAGCGATCACGCGCGCCTCGAGCCGCTTCTTGCCGGTCGACGGCGCGCGGCCGTCGGCGAGCTCGGTCGGCTGATCGGCTTCGACGCGAAAGGACGTCCCGGGCGGCAGGTAGATCGCGTGGGGATAACTGGCAAACACGCTGGCCCGCGGGCCCAGCGTCTCGACGCGATCGCCGATGATGACGCGGCACTGCCCGGCGAGCAGCACCAGGCAGCATTCCGAGGTGCCGGTGCGGCCGGCCCATTGCTTGCCGACGGCGATCTGGCGCACCGCAAAATGCACGTATCGCCAGCCCGCTCGTTTGCGAGTGATCTCGATCGCGGTGCCGGTACGATTGCGCGCGATCGACGACGACTGGTAGAGCACTCGAGTCGCCAACCGGCGCGATACTATCACCGCCGATGATTCGTGTCGCCAACGCGCCGTGTTCCTGGGGCATCCTCGAATTTGACGGCGACGCCAAGCCCGCCACTTACGGCACCGTGCTCGACGAGATTCGCGATACCGGGTACGAAGGCACCGAGCTGGGCGACTGGGGCTTCATGCCCACGGAGCCGGCGTCACTCCGGAACGAGCTCGCGGCCCGCGGGCTGAAGATGGTTGGCGCGTTCGTTCCGATCGCCCTTGCCGATCCCTCGACGCATGCGGCAGGCGCGGAAACCGCGGTCAAGACTGCTTCCCTGATGCGCGATGCCGGCGCGGCCGACGCCTTCATCGTCCTGGCCGACGACAACGCCTCGGTGCCCGCCCGTGAACACCATGCCGGACGGACCACAAGGGAGCACGAGCTCTCCGAACGGCAGTGGGACACGTTCGCCGCCGGCGCGGATCTCGTCGCCCGCGTCGTCGCCGAACGCACTGGCCTGCGCGCCGTCTTTCATCCGCACTGCGGCGGTTATGTCGAGACCCCGCGCGAGATCGATGCGTTGATGCGGCGGACCGATCCATCACGGCTGGGGCTCGTTCTTGATACCGGTCACCTCGTCTACGGTGGCGGCGATCCGTTGAGCGTCTTCAACCAGCATCGCGATCGTGTCTGGCACGTGCATTTCAAGGATTGCGATCTCAGCGTCGCCACCGCGGCCCGCGCCCAGGGCCTCGGCTACCTGGCCGCCGTGCGGTCGCAGCTGTTCTGCGAGCTCGGCTCCGGAGTTGTCGACTTCGCGGCTGTGACCGAGGCGCTGCGACGGGCGCACTATGACGGCTGGATCGTCGTCGAACAGGACGTCTTTCCCGGATACGGTGCTCCCAAAGAGAGCGCGCAGAAAAGCCGCGACTACCTGCGCAAGCTTGGTCTATGAATCTGCAAGACCCAAGACCCAAGACCCAAGACCCATTATGATTCCGCGCATGCCGACCGGTGCCGCGTGGCGGAGCCCGCTCCACGAGATGACGCAGACGACGGCGACATGCCTGTGGAACGATTCGGCCGATCCCGACGAGCTGCGGTGGAGCCTCGATCAGGGCGGCGTCGGCGCCACCTGCAACCCGGTGATCGCGCTGTCGGTGTTGAAGACACGGCTCGCCGAATGGCGGCCGCGCATTGCGGCGATGCTGCGCGACCGGCCGGCCGCGACCGAAGACGACATCGCGTGGGCGGCGGTCGAAGCGTTGTCGGTCGACGCCGCGGCGCTGCTGCTGCCGGCGTTCAAGGCGGATCGCGGCCGCAACGGCCGGCTCTCGATTCAAACCGACCCGCGGCTCTTTCGCAACGCAGCCGCCATCGTCGAACAAGCCGAGCGCTTCGCGGCGCTGGCGCCGAACATGATTGTCAAGATCCCGGCGACGCGCGCGGGCATTGAGGCGATTGAAGAAGCGACGGCGCGTGGAATCAGCATCAACGCTACCGTTTCGTTTACGCTGCCGCAATGCATCGCCGTTGCCGAAGCCGTCGAGCGCGGACTCCGGCGTCGTGAAGCCGGTGGACACGACATCATGAGCATGGGCCCGGTGTGCACCATCATGGTCGGCCGTCTCGACGACTGGCTGAAGGTGATGATGGAGCGGGCCGGCATCGCCACCGATCCCGGCCACTTGGAATGGGCCGGTGTCGCGGTGTTCAAGAAGGCCTACGCCTTGTATCGCGAGCGCGGCTATCGGCTTCGCCTGTTGTCCGCGGCCTTTCGCAATCACATGCACTGGAGTGAATTGATTGGCGGCGATCTGGTGATCTCGCCGCCGTCCGCGTGGCAGAAGCGGTTTGCCGCCAGCGACATCACGATTGAGCCGCGCATCAGCACGCCGGTCGATCCGGCGATCGTCGAAAACCTGTATCGACGTTTTCCCGATTTCAGGCGCGCCTACGACGCCGACGGTTTGCGCGTCGACGAGTTCGATGAGTTTCCGCCGACGCGCCGTACCTTGCGTCAGTTCCTGGCGGCGTGCGACGAATTGTCGGGCTTGGTGCGCGAGATCATGATTCCCAATCCGGATACCGTATGATCCCACCGGGATTCACCCCATGATTCGCCTGACTAGTCGCCTCACGATGGCACAGGCACTGGTGCGCTTTCTTGGCACGCAGTTCAGCGAGCGCGACGGGCGGAAGCAGCCGTTCTTCGGCGGCGTGTTCGGGATCTTCGGCCACGGCAACGTCGCCGGGATTGGCCAGGCGCTCGATCAGGCCGGCGGGCCGCTGCGTTACTACCAATGCCGCAACGAACAGGCCATGGTTCATACGGCGGCGGCGTTCGCGAAAATGTCGAACCGGCTGCGCACGCTGGTGTGCACCACGTCGATTGGCCCCGGCGCGACCAACATGGTCACCGGAGCCGCCGGCGCCACAATCAACCGGCTTCCGGTGTTGCTGTTGCCGGGCGACGTGTTTGCCAATCGCGTTCCAGCACCGGTCCTGCAGCAACTGGAGTCGTCGCAGACCCAGGACGTGTCGGTGAACGATTGTTTCCGGCCGGTGTCGCGGTACTGGGATCGCATCTATCGCGCGGAGCAGTTGTTGACCGCGCTCCCTGAAGCGATGCGCGTGCTGACCTCGCCCGTGGAGACCGGCGCGGTCACGCTCGCCCTGCCGCAGGATACGCAGACCGAAGCGTTCGACTACCCGGCGGCATTCTTCGAGCCTCGCGTCTGGACGATCCCGCGGCAGCGCGGTGATGCGGCGGCGATTGCGCGCGCGACCGCCGCAATCCGCTCGAGCAAGGCGCCGCTCA
>JAYWEJ010000218.1:0-8532 GCA_043779345.1 Acidimicrobiia bacterium
CGCTGGGCGTCCTCGATGACGTCCGGAGACGGCGACACCACGAGTTCGCCGGTCTTGCCATCGAGCACCAGCGGCGTGCCGGCGGCAATGCGCAGCGACGCGTCATGCAGGCCGACGATCGCCGGCACCTTCAGCGATCGCGCCAGGATCGCGGTGTGATACGTGCGGCTGCCGGCGTCGGTCGCGAAGCCCTGCACGCGCGACCAATCGAGCTGCGCGGCGACGGACGCCGTCAACTCGTCGGCGACGAGGATCGCCGGTCCGTCGATCTGGCTGAGGAGCTCCTTGGGGCCGCGCGCGCCGTGGCGCAGGTTCATGCGCAAGCGCCCGGCCACGTCGGCGACGTCGTTCTCGCGCTCGCGCAGGTACGGATCCTCCATCGCCGAGAACAGCTCGAAGAGGCCCTCGTAGGCGCGATGGACCGCCCACGCGGCGTTGACGCGCTCGGTGCGGACGATCTTCTCCGCCTGGCCGATCAGCATCTGGTCGTCGAGCATCAGGATCTGCGCGTCGAAGAGCGCGGCCAGCTCGCTGCCGGGCCCCTGCGCGACGCGGACCATGATGTCCTGCAATTGCTGGCGCGACTGATCGCGGGCCGCGTGCAGGGCCTGCACTTCCCGGTCCACGCGATCGGGCGGGATCGGAAAGCGCATCACCTCGGTCCGCTGCGTGAGGATGACCGCGCGGCCGACGACCACGCCGGCCGAGACGCCAATGCCGCTCAGGCGTTCCACAGTTCTTCTCCGAAGCCGCCTTCGACCAGGCGGCACAACGCGTCGATGGCATCGGACTCGTCGACGCCATCGGCGGTGATGATTACGGAGCTGCCGGCCGCGGCGGCCAGCAACAAGATCCCCATGATGCTCTTCCCGTCCATCGTCCTACCGTCGCGGCTGACGCGGATCTGGGACGCGTAGCGCGTCGCGGTGTGCACGAACTTGGCGGCGGCGCGGGCGTGCAGCCCGAGTCGGTTTCGGATCACGCATTCGCGCGTCATCATGCCTTCTTCGCGGGTGCATCGGGCGACGCCGGCGCATCGGGCGCGCCGCTCAGCAGATCCGACGCGACCCAGATCGCGTTGCGGCCGTGTTCACGAAGCGTCCGGGCGATGTCGGTCAACGACGCGGCGTCCTTCAGGCTCGCCGCCTTCATCAACATCGGCAGGTTCACGCCGGTCACGACCTCGACCTTGTTGGGCTCGAGGAACGTGATGCCGAGGTTCGAGGGCGTGCCGCCGAACATGTCGGTGGCGATGAGCACGCCGCCCGGCTGCTTCACCTTTTCAATCGCGGCGGCAATCTCGTCGCGCGCGTCCTGGACGTCTTCATGCCAGCCGATCGACACGGCGAAGAAGTTCGGGAGGTCGCCGACGATGGTCTCGGCGGCGTTGACGAGCTCGGCCGCGAGCTGCCCGTGAGTGACGACGACCACGCCAATCATCTGGTGTTCACCAGGTCGCGATGCACGACCCTTGCGGAGACGCCCTTGAGATCCTTCAGCTCGCGTTTCAATGCTTCGGCCACGTACACGGATCGATGCCGGCCGCCGGTGCAGCCGACCGCGATCGTGAGGTAGCTCTTCCCTTCCTGAACATAGAGCGGCACCATCCAGCGCAGCAGGGTCGACAGTTTCTTCATCGCCGCGCGCGCGGTTGGCTGCCGCCGGATGTAGGCAGCCACCGCCGGATCCTTACCGGTCTGCGGCCTTAGCGTCGGGACCCAGTGCGGGTTCTTGAGAAACCTGACGTCGAACATCAAATCGGCCTCAGCGGGCGGCCCATTCTGGAACCCGAAGCTGAGGATGGTCAACACCAGTTTCGAGGTCGGCTTGCGGCCGCTGACGAGCTCGCGCAGCTGCTGCCTGAGCTCGTGGACGTTCAGGTTCGACGTGTCGATGATGCGATCGGCCACCGCCCGGACCGGCCGCAGGGACGACCGCTCTTCCTTCAGGCCTTCGGTGACCGGGCGATCGGGCGCGAGCGGGTGCGGGCGGCGGGTTTCGCTGAATCGCCGCACCAGCTCCTTGTGGCCCGCCTCCAGGAAGATGAGCCGCGAGTGCAGGTGCTTGTTGGTCTTGAGCTTGCGATAGGCGCGTGGGAAATGGCTGACGAATCGCGACTCGCGAACGTCCATCACGACGGCGACGCGATTGTGCTCGGTCTGCCGCTCGGCGAGCTCCGCCATCACGGGCAGCAGCGACACCGGCAGATTGTCCACGCAGTAGTAGCCGAGGTCTTCGAGCGCGCGAATCGCCTGCGATTTGCCGGAGCCGGATAAGCCCGTCAGGACGATGAAACGTGTCCAGCTGGTGTCCCTGCGCGCCTTGCTCACGCCAGCTCCTCGTCTTCTTCGGGAGTCGCGTGTGACGGGGGTGATACGGGTGAGCCAGGTGATGCGGGTGCGAGGCTCGCGTCGAGACGCGCCACCAGCTCGCGCGCGGCATTGATGCCGCGCATCCGCAGCAGCTGATTGCGCGCCGCGACTTCGACGAGGATGGCGAGGTTCCGGCCGGTGGCCACCGGCATGCGAATCAGCGGCACCTTGAGCGCCATCAGCTCGTACCAGGCCTCGTCGAGACCGAGCCGATCGTATTCGCGGCCGGCATCCCAGCGATCGAGCTGCACGACCAGCTCGATCCGCTTCGACGTGCGCGTCGACGCGACGCCGAACAGATCGCGGATGTTGATCAGGCCGAGGCCGCGCACTTCCATGTGGTGGCGCGTCAGCTCGGGGCAGGCGCCGATCACGATCGATTCGGAGCGCCGCCGCACTTCGACGGTGTCGTCCGCGACGAGGCGATGACCGCGGACCACGAGATCGAGCGCGCATTCGCTCTTGCCGATGCCGCTCTCGCCGACGATCAGGACGCCGAGGCCGAGGATGTCGATGAGGACGCCGTGGATGATCTCGCGGTGCGCAAGACGGTCTTCGAGCACCGCGGTGAGCTTGCCGATGGCCGCGGCGGTCGGCACCGACGTGCGCAGGATCGGCACCCCGGCGCGCTCGCCTTCGACCTCGACTTCCGGCACGATCTCGGCGCCGCCGGTCACGAGCAGGCACGGCAGTTCGGCGTTGAAGCACTTGGCCAGCGCCTCGCTTCGCGCGCTCGGTGTCAGACTTTCGAGGAACCGCACTTCGCTCTCGCCAAACAGCAGGATGCGGCCGGCCTGCAGGTATTCATGGAAACCCGCGAGCGCGAGGCCGGTCTTCTGGATGTAGGGACTGGTGATCTGGCGATGGAGCCCACCGGCGCCTGCGAGGAGCTCGATGGACAGGCCTACCGACTCGGGTCTTGCGTCCAGTAGCCCGCGAACGGTCACGGCCGGGGTCATGTCTTCAGTAGATCGTATCAACGATTGTGGACGAATCGAAGACCGCTAAAATAGAACCTTTCGCTGGTTCGACGTCGGAATCT
The DNA here is from genome assembly GCA_043779345.1 of Acidimicrobiia bacterium. GTDB lineage: Bacteria > Acidobacteriota > Vicinamibacteria > Vicinamibacterales > UBA2999 > 12-FULL-67-14b. The sequence goes on from JAYWEJ010000218.1 coordinate 3,415, forward strand.
TCAGTTCTTCCCGGTACTTCGCGATCGTGCGCCGCGCCAGCATCAGGCCTTCCCGCTGCAGGATGTTGACGATCTTCGAGTCGCTGAGCGGCTTCTTCGGATCCTCGCCCTCGATGATCTTCTTGATGCGGTTCTTGATCGTCACCGACGACACGGCATCGCCGTAGGAACTGCTGATGCCGCTGTGGAAGAAGTACTTCATTTCGAACACGCCCTGCGGCGTGTGCATGTACTTGTTCGTGACGACGCGGCTGACCGTCGATTCGTGCATGCCGATGTCGTTGGCGACGTCGCGCAGCACCAGCGGGCGGAGGTGCTCGATACCGTGATCGAGGAAGTCGCGCTGGAAGTTGCAGATGCTGGTCGCGACCTTGTGGATGGTCTTCTGCCGCTGCTCCACCGACTTGATCAGCCACAGCGCGGAGCGGAACTTGTCTTTGACGTAAGCGCGCGTCTCGTCGCTGTTTTCGGCGGCGCCCTTGTCGAGCAGGCGCCGGTAGGTCGGGCTGATGCGCAACTGCGGCAGGCCGTCCTCGTTCAGCACGGCGACGTATTGATCCTCGACCTTGATGATGTAGACGTCGGGGATGACGTACTGCGACGGCTGCGGGTTGAAGCGGCTGCCGGGCTTGGGATCGAGGTGCTGGATGATCTCGACGTGGGTCTTGAGCTCCTCGAGCGTGAGCGAGAGCTTGCGGGCCAGCTCCGGCATCTGGTGGTTGTGGAGCAACCGCAGATGCTCGGTGACGATCTTCTCCGTCGCCGTGCCCTCGAGGTGCAGGTGCTTGATCTGCAGCGTCAGGCACTCCTGCAGGTCGCGCGCGGCGACCCCTACGGGATCGAAGTTCTGAATCAGGCGCAGGCCTTCTTCGACCTTGTCAACCGGCCATGGGCCCATCGAGGCGATCTCGTCCACCGAGGCGACCAGGTAGCCGTCGTCATCGAGGTTGCCGATGATGGCGTCGCCGATCCCGCGGATGTTGTCGTCGGTGGTCTGCAGCGAGAGCTGCCATTCGAGGTGATCGGTGAGCGACGAGCTGGTCGAGAGCGTGTTCTCGATCGGGGGCAGCTCTTTGACTTCCTGCGGCGCGCGGGGACGATAGCCGTCGTCGAGGTAATCGCCAAAGAAATACTCGTAATCCGCGTCGTCCCACGGATCGGTCTTTTCCTTGGTCTTGTCCTCGCCGCCCTCTTTCTCAGCGGGTGTCTGTTCCTGGGCGGCCAGCTCCTCGGTCGGGACCTCTTCGAGCAGCGGATTCTCGACGACTTCCTGGTTGAGGAGGTCGGCCAGCTCCAACGTCGACATCGGCAGCAGCTTGATCGCCTGCTGGAGCGACGGGGTAAGGATTAGCTTCTGCGCGAGCTTCGTCTGAAGCTTTTGCTGGATGGCCATCTGGCTCTACCAATCTTAGTCCAGCCGGAAATCGGTCCCGAGGTAAATCCGACGAACTTCTTCGTCGGCGGCTAGCTCGGCCGGGGTCCCGCTGCGGAAGATCGCCCCATCCGTGACGATGTATGCACGGTCGGTAATCTTCAGGGTCTGCAACACGTTGTGGTCGGTGATCAGGATCCCGATCCCCCGTTCCTTCAGATGGAAGATGATCTTCTGAATTTCCGACACCGCGATCGGATCGATGCCCGCGAAGGGCTCGTCGAGGAGCATGAAGCGGGGGTTCATGACGAGCGCGCGCGTGATCTCGGCGCGGCGGCGCTCGCCGCCGGACAGCGTATGTGCCGCGGCCGCGGCGAGGGGCGTCAAGCCAAGCTCCGCGAGCAGCTCGCGCAGTCTGGCGCGGCGTTCGGTGGCGCTGAGATCGAGCGTCTCGAGGATCGCCATGATGTTCTGCTCGACGGTAAGGCCGCGGAAGATCGACGGCTCCTGGGGCAGGTAGCCAATCCCCTTTCGGGCGCGGACGTACATCGGATCGTCGGTCAGGTCGACGCCGTCGAGCGTCACGCGCCCGGAGTCCGGTGCCGTGAGGCCCACCGCCATGTAAAAGGTCGTGGTCTTGCCCGCGCCATTGGGGCCAAGCAGGCCGACGACCTCACCGGCATTCACGTCGAGGCTGATGCCTCGAACGACGGTGCGGCCACTGTAGGACTTGGTGAGCTCGTGTGTGCGGAGGGTCGGCATCACTGGGGCGGCGTCGCCTGGCACTTGCCGCCGCCCTTGGTCTGCGTGCGGACTTCGTTGTTGCCGTCGACGAGGACTCTATCGGACGCCTTCCAGAAGGTCAACGTCTTGCCGTTCGTTTCCTGGCAATCGCCGTCGATCATCTTGACCGGCGCGCCGACGACGAGATACTTGTCCTCGGCCGGCGAATGCGTCAATCGCGTGCCGGTGATCGTGCGCTTGTCGACGATCGCGATCACCGTGCCGAAGGCTTCGAGCTTGTCGAGCGCGTTCTCGGCCTTCGCGAGCTGCAGCTCCAGCTTGCCGGCGCTCAGGTGGCCCTGGTCGCCATCGAACTGCGCGTTGGTGGTGTAGGTCGCCATGCGCGTGTCGTCGGAGTAGGTGAAGGACTCGGCCCGGCCAATCGTCGGCTTCGGCTTGGTTCCCTTCTCAGCCTGCTTGTTCGTGATCTCCAGGTTCGTGACCACCTTGCCGGTCGCGGTGAGATCGCCTTTGACCTCGTCGAGCGTCAACTTGTCGGCGTTAATCGAGGTGGCGCCCTGGAACAGGCGTGTCTGGCCCACGTACTCGGCCGTCTTCTTGGCCTCGTCGTAGGTCATCGTCGTGCTGAGGATGTTGACGGGCTCCTTGTCGCCGAGCAGCGCCGGCCGCTTCGTCGCCGGTGCCGTGCCGGCCGGCTTCTTCGGCGGCAACAGCGTGCTGCGGACGTTACCCTTCGCCACCATCTTGCGGGGGTCGAGCGTCACGTCGATCGCCTCGGCCAGCAGCGTCAGCGATTCATCCCTGATCTCCGGTGTGATTTCCTTGCCGGAGAGGGCGAGCGTACCCGCGATCAGGTCGTATCGCGCCTCGTTGCTCAGCGCGCGCATCGGTCCGTCGGTGAATTCGAAGTTGCCGGTGAAGCGCGCATCCAGGAGCGTGCCGGCGGCCGGGTCGAGCTTCGCTTCCAGTGATTGCGCGCGGGCGATCCTCGCGCCTTGCGTCTTGGTTGCCGCCTCGCGGTATTCGACGCCTTCGGTGAAGGCCATCTGGTGGAGGCCGAGCGCCGTGCCGGCGGCGTTGAGCGCGGTCGAGCGAATGGTGCGCGCCGCGGAGTCCTTCGTCGCCGGCAGCGTGGCGGTGACGGCATCGCGCGTCGACAGGCTGCGGACGCTGCCATCGGGATCGAGGCCAACCTCCATGAAGTTGCCGGAGAGCTTCTGCCCCGTCGTTCCCTGCTGCGGCTTCAGCTCGATCTCGGCGGTGCCGGCCAGCGTCGCGTGCTGCATGGTCCGGCCGTCCTCGGCGTAATCGATATTGATGTCGGTGGCGGACATCGATCGCAGCGCCTTGTCCTTCGGACCGCCGCTGATCTTCGAGCCGCCGCGCAGCTCGAGGTAGTCGGGCTCGTCGCGATCGGGAAACAGGCGAATCGTGGACTCGGTGGCGTCGATCTGCTGCCCCTCGCGGTCGATGTGCAGCGTCTTCTCGAGGCGCATGTAACGATCGCGGCGCGCGTGGCCGAACGCCCCGGCCGTGAACGCCATCGGTGCGGCATTGCCCTCGGCCTTGAGCTTGACGTCGGCCTTGTCGAGGATCCACATCGTGTCGCGCTGCTCGTCGTAGGTGAAGCCGATGCCGGTGCCGCTCATGCGGCCGCGAGTAAACGTCACCGCGCCCGGCACCCGCACGATTTTTTCGGCATCGACGTAGGTCGCCTGCTGGCCGCGCGCGATCAGGCCGTCGCTGGTCTCGAGCTTGACGTCGCCGCGCACGTCGTATGAGCTGTTCTGCTGGCCGACGAAGGCTTCCTTGCCCCTGACCGTGTAGCTGCGGCCCTCGCGATTGTCGACGAGGATCTTCACGCCGTGCAGCTTGGTCTCGTTCTGCTGGTTGGTGGTCTGGCTTTCGAACTCGATGCGGACGTCCTTGGTGTCACCCTTCCACTGGATGACGTCGCCGCCGATGGTTTTGATCTTGGTGTCGGGGGCTAATCGCTCGGTCCGCTCAGGAGGCGCCACGACCTCGCGCGGCCGCACGGTGTAAGCGACAACGGCGATGACGCCGATAGCCACCGCGGCCATCACCAGCCTTGCGCGTTTCTGCCAGGGCGCCACGGCCTCAGATTGTACCAGTCCCCGGGCCACGGGAGGCACAGACGCCAGATTTCACCAGGGCCGTGTGAACTTGACCTGTTCGTGCGTCAGCGGCCCGTCAACGGTGCGCGCATTGAGATCGATGAGCAGGAAGCCGTCAGGGTCGCCGCGAAAAATCCGTCAGCTGCTAGCGAAAGTCGTCGAGCCTGAGCTCCACGTACTTGTTGCCCATGTACTCGTTCTCTTCGATGCTATACGCGATCTCGACGCCGTCTTTCTTGGCGGTGAGGTTCGGTTCGCGCTCGGCGGCGTTCCACTGAATGGCACGCAGGACGCGCCCGTTCTGCTTGACGCTCAACTTCAGGTGCCGCTCCTTGAGAATGCGCGGGCCGTCGACGATCGACACCGGTCCGGTATGAAATCGCGGCCGCGCGTTGCCGGGGCCAAACGGCGCGAGCGCGGCGAACTCCGACATGACGCGGTCGTTGATGTCGTGAAACGCCAACGGGCCATCGAGCCACAGCGACGGACGGAGATCGTCCGGGCCGAGGATGGTGTCGGCGTGCTCGTTCACGGCCTGCCGGAATTCCTTGATGCGCGACGTTTCGATCTGCAATCCAGCCGCCGCCTTATGGCCGCCGAACCGCTTCATCAACGGCGCGCACGACTCGAGCGCCGCGAGCATGTTGAAGCCGGTGATGCTGCGGCACGAGCCGTGCGCGAGGTCACCGTCGATCGACAGCACGATCGCCGGCCGATAGAACGCATCGACCAGCTTTGACGCGACGATGCCGATGACGCCGCGGTGCCAGCCGTCGCCGGCCACGACCAGCACGCTGCGGGCGCCGATGTCGGGGTCGGTCTCGACGATCTTCCTGGCCTTGGCGAGGATGTCCTGATCTTCCTGGC
>JAYWEJ010000219.1:0-3594 GCA_043779345.1 Acidimicrobiia bacterium
CGCTTCCAGTCCGCGAATCGCTCGAGCCAGGTGCGCTCCTGCTTGACGCTGGTGTCGCCGGTGCCGAGCGAGTGCGGATCGTCGAGGCCCGCGAAGAACGCAAACGGATCGCGCACCTTGTAGACGCGGAAATCGAGCTGCGGGATGCGGCGGAAGGTGAGATAGAAATTCGGCGCGTCGCGCGTCGTGAAGACCTCGCTGGTCGAGAGAGAAAAAGCCGGACGTGCGTCCGCTTCCGCTTCCTGCGCCGACGCAGCCAAAGGCAAAAGGCAGAAGGTAAAAGGCAGAAGGAAATTCAGGAGCCGCTTCATAGCATCACCAACCGAAACACGCCGACGAAGTTCGGATTTAAGTTGAGTGGGCGCCACCGCGGCGCCGGATGCTGTGCGAGCGTCGACAGGCGGACCTTGCGGACCTCACCCGGGCCGCCATCGATCGGGCCCGTGTGATACACGACCCAGTCGTCGCCGTCGGGTTCGAAATGCGACTTGCCCACGAACACCATCAGGTGATCGGGCTCGCGTTGGCCGGGCTGATGAAAATACAGAAGGTCGCCGGGCCGAGCGGCGCGGGCGTCGCGGCCGAGCGGTTTCGCGTTCAGGTGAATGAGCGTCTTCGCATCCGCGAACTCGGCGTATTTCGGCGTGGCCGCCGCCGTGACGCGAAAGAGCGGCAACCCCGACGAGCCGGCGCGCGGCGCGGATCGCACGTCGGCGAACTGCGGCGTGAACGGCAGGCCGGATCGCCGCACCCACTCGGGCGTGTGGGTGCGCAGCGCTTCGCGGACGGCGTGGCGCACCAGCGCGGCGCAATCAATCACGTCGTCGGTGCGCCGCTCGAACTGCGCCTCGGCGAGCAACACGAACCAGGCGCGGAACGCCGCCCGGTCCGACTCATCAGCGAGGCGGACCTGCGCCGGCACCGCGGCGCCCATCGCGCAGAACATCAGAACGGCCATCACGGCCTGGGCACGAAGCATCCCGGGAATCTTGCCTTGAAACGCATCGACTGGGAAAGGCGTCTCAAGAGTTATCATTAGGCGCTAAGGCATCCATATGTTGATGAAGAAGGCCCCGGACCTGCGTGAATCGGACGTCACACCGAAGGAACTGTTCCTGCGGCGCCGCGAATTCATTGCCGCCGCCGGTGTGACGGCGGCCGCGGTCGCCACCAACGGCCTGGGCCTGTTCGGCGGCGAGGCTGAGCTGTCCGCGCAGAATCCGAATGCGCAGAAGCTGGCCAACCTCAAGAAGAGCCCCTTCAGCACCGACGAAAAGCTGAATTCGTACAAGGACGTCACGACTTACAACAACTTCTACGAGTTCGGTCTCGACAAGGCCGATCCCGCGAAGTACGCACACACCCTCAAGCCCCGGCCGTGGAGCGTCGTCGTCGAAGGGCAGTGCGGCAAGCCCGGCACCTACAACATCGAAGACATCATGAAGTGGGCGCCGCTCGAAGAGCGCATCTACCGTTTGCGCTGCGTCGAGGCGTGGTCGATCGTGGTGCCGTGGATTGGCTACCCGATGAGCGAGTTCCTCAAGAAGTTCGAGCCGACCACCAAGGCGAAGTACGTGCAGTTCAGGACGCTGGTCGATCAGCGGCAGATGCCGGGGCAGACCGAGCCCGCGCTGCAGTGGCCGTACAACGAAGGCCTGCGCATGGACGAGGCGATGCATCCGCTGACGCTGCTCGGCCTCGGCCTTTACGGCGAGGTGATGCCGAACCAGAACGGCGCCCCGATCCGCCTAGTGGTGCCATGGAAGTACGGCTTCAAGAGCATCAAGTCGATCGTGCGCGTGTCGTTCATCGAGAACGAGCCGATTAACACGTGGAAGCAGCAGCAGGCGTCGGAGTACGGCTTCTACGCCAACGTCAACCCGCAGGTCGATCACCCGCGCTGGTCGCAGGGCAGCGAGCGCCGGCTGGGCGAGTTTTTCCGCCGCAAGACGCTGATGTTCAACGGCTACGGCGACCAGGTCGCGTCCCTCTACAGCGGGATGGACCTTCGGAAAAGTTACTGACGGGAACCGGGAGCCGGGAGCCGGGAACCCAGATTGAATCAGACACAACAGAGACGGTGGGTGCTCAAGCCCATCGTCTGGATTCTCTGCCTCGCGCCGCTCGGCTTCCTGATCTACGACGGGTTCACGGATAACCTGACCGCGAACCCGATCGAAAAAGTCACCAACACCACGGGCATCTGGACGCTGCGGCTGATTGTCGCGACCATCGCGATCTCGCCACTGCGCTGGGCCACCGGCATCAACCAACTGGTGAACTACCGGCGGCTGTTCGGCCTGTTCGCGTTCTTCTACGCGTGCCTGCACTTCACGATCTACGTCGTCACGACGTTCTTCATCGAAGGCTTCTCGGACTTCGACGCCTCGGGATTGGTGGCCGATCTGCTCGAGCGTCCCTACATCACCGCCGGGTTCACGGCCTTCGTGCTGATGATCCCCCTGGCGATCACCTCGACCGCCGGCTGGATCCGGCGGATGGGCGGGAAGAAGTGGAACAAGCTGCACCGGCTGGTTTACATCACTGCACTCGCCGCGGTGCTGCATTACTTCTGGAAGGTGAAGCTGGATGCCACCTATCCCGTGTTTTACGGCATCGGCGTAGCGATCCTGCTGGGCTTCCGCTTCTACCGACACTCTGCGAAGAAAGCGGCATCGGCCCCTCCGGTCTAACATGCGACTCGTGCTGACGTGTTCGTGACAAAACGCTGACCCCGTCGTGGCCGCTGGACTCGTAGAATAGGCGCGCCGTGACCTGGACACATCGGCGAAAACTTCCCCTTTTTCTCGCCGTCGCGATCCTGCTTCCCATCGGCGTCCTCAGCTGGCTCGCCGTTCGCATTGTTCAGCAGGATCGCGATGCTGAGCGGCAACGGGGGCGCGAACGGCTGGAAGTCGTCGCCGGCCGACTGGCGCTCGATATCGATCGGCGCTTTCAGGATCTCGAAGAGCAGCTCGCCCGCGGTGACGATGGCGCGACCGTCATATTTCGCGCCTCGGGAGTCGACGGCCGGGGCACGTTCAAACCGCTCTATCAGCCGATCGAAACCGCGGACGACGCCGTCCCCTCCACGCTCCTCGATGCGGCACACGCCGCTGAGTTTCAGCGTCGCGATCATTCCGAAGCAGCCGCGATCTATCGCCTGCTCGCCGCGTCAGCTCATCCGGCCGCACGCGCGTCCTCCCTGATTGGCCTCGCGCGCGTGCAGCGCCAGCGTGGCGATCGGGCCGGCGCATTGGCCGCATACGCGGATCTTCAGCAACTCGGTCATGTGAGCGTCGCCGGTCAGCCGGCGGCCTTGATCGCGCGGCAGGGTCGCTGCAAGCTGCACGAAGAATCAGGCGCCCGCGAGGAGCTGACGCGTTGCGCCCGGGAACTCGCGGAGGCGCTGGATGAGGGTGGTTGGCGAATTGATCGCGCGACGTTCGATGTTTACCGCGAGATGCTCGAACGCTGGAATGTGCCCGCGCAAGGTGACGGCGATCGCGCCAAGACCGATGCCGCCATCGAGTTGTGGAGCGAGTGGCGCCGTGGGGATCTGTCGCCCCGTGGCCGACGTCTCGTGCGAGCAGG
>JAYWEJ010000220.1:0-3591 GCA_043779345.1 Acidimicrobiia bacterium
ATCAAGGAGATGCTCGAAATTTTCGAGCTCGGCAAGTGGCAGAACGAGCTCGTCGAGAGCTTCTCGCACGGCATGAAGCAGCGCCTGGTGATGTGCGCGGCGTTCCTGCATCGGCCGAAGGCGGTGCTGGTCGATGAGCCGATGGTCGGCCTCGATCCGCGCGGCGCGCGGCTGATCAAGGACGTGTTCCGCCGCATGACCGAGCACGGCGTTGCGATCCTGATGAGCACGCACACCCTCGAGGTGGCGGAGGAGATGTGCGATCTGATCAGCATCATCCTGAAGGGCAAGATCATCGCGCACGGCACCGTCACGGCGCTGCGCGAGCTGGCGGGGACGCCGGGTGACGAGCTGACGCCGGTGTTTCTCAAACTGACGGGCGGCAGCGGGTTGCAGGAGATCGAGGAGATCGTGTGAAGGCCAACCTAGTGGAGATCGTGTGATCGACGCGCCCGCGATCACGCGTCCGTTTCCGTATCTGTTGTTGCCGTCGTTCTGGGCGACGCGCAATCGCGCGCGCCGGCGTGAGAAGGGCGACAGTGCCCGCGGCATCGTCTTCGGCGGCATCGGCCTTGGGGTGATGAGCGCGCTCTTCTACGGCGCGTTCTGGGTGACGTGGCAGGCGGCGCAGTACGCGGAGCTTGGCGACTACCTGATTCGGATCGGGCTGTCGTGGCTGTTCCTGACCTTCCTGTCGTTCCTCGCCTTCAGCGGCGTCGTGGCCTCGCTGTCGACGTTCTTTCTCTCCGACGATCTGCGGCTGATCCTGGCGGCGCCGGTGGCATCGCGGCGGCTGTTTTTCGCGCGCTTCGCGCGCACGTTGGCGCAGGCCGGCTGGATGGTGGTCGTGTTCCTGCTGCCGGTGCTGGCCGGTATCGCGTTCGCGAAATGCGCGTCGTGGTGGTTTGTCGTCACCGCGACGATGACGGTGGTGCCGTTCGTGGTGATTCCGGTGGCGCTCGGCTCGGCGGTGACGCTGTTGCTCGTCAACGTCTTTCCGGCGCGGCGCGCTCGCGACATTCTGATGTTGATGGGGCTGGTCTTCGCGATGAGCCTGATCCTGTTGCTGCGCTTCCTGCAGCCCGAGCGCCTGCTGCGCGTCGAGTCGATGCCCGAGGTGACGGAGTTCTTCGCGACGCTGCAGTCGCCGATCACGCCGCTGCTGCCGTCGTTCTGGGCGGGCGAAGCGCTGTTTGCGGGATTGCAGAACGGCGGCGATCTGCTGCACATCGCGGCGTTGTGGTCGACGGCAGCCGCGCTCGTCGTCGGGGTCGGCTGGGCATTCGAGCGCTGGCACTTCGCCGGTTTCAGTAAGGCGCAGGAGGCGCGCAAGGCCCGGTTCACGCAGTGGCGGGCGCTCGACACCCTCGCCGGGTTGTTGCCGTTGTCACAAGTGCGGAAGCACTTGTTGATCAAGGACCTCAAGGTGTTCCTGCGCGACGTCAGCCAGTGGTCGCAGCTGCTGCTGCTGATGGCGCTGGTGATGGTGTATCTCTACAACTTCCGCGTCCTGGATCTCGAGCGCATTCCCTACATGAGCGGGTTCTTGAAGAACATGTATGCGTTCCTGAACCTCGCGATGGCCGGCTTCGTGATGTCGACGGTGACGGTGCGCTTCGTCTTCCCGGCGGTGTCGGCGGAGGGCGCCGCGTTCTGGATCATTCGCACCGCCCCGATTTCGCTGAAGGACTTCCTGTGGTCGAAGTTCTGGACGGGACTGGTGCCGGTGTTGGTGCTGACGGAGATTCTCATCGTCGCCGGCAACAACCTGCTCGGCGTGGATCCGTTCTTGAAACGAATGTCGGCGACGGCGGTGGTGTTCATGGCCTTCGCGCTGGTGGGCCTCGCGTGCGGCCTTGGCGCCCGCTATCCCCGGTTCGCTGCCGACAACCCGAGCCAGGTGGCCGGCTCGTACGGCGGCGTCGCGTTCATGATCCTCGCGGTGTTGTACATCCTGGTGATGATCGTGCTGCTCGGCTGGCCGTCGAGCCTCTACCTGTTCTCGCAGTTCCGCAACCGCCCGCTCACGAGCAACCAGGAGATCGCGATCGTCGCGATGTTCGCCTCGGCAGCGACGTTGAGCATCGCGATCTGGCTGCTCGGCATGCGCGCCGGCGTCAAGGCCCTTATGGAAATGGACCGCACGCCTTCGTAGTCGCTACTTCGGCTTCGTCAGGAACTCGACCTTCACGAGATCGAGCGTGCGAGCGTCGTGATTGCTGATGGTCTCGCTCCTGCCCGCATCAATCCAACGCTGCGTTCCCGACGGCAACTCGATCAGCAGCGCCGGCTCGTTCGCGGTGATCGTCTGCTCATCGTGCTGTTCGAGCGCGATGCGCGTGACCCGCAGCTGCTGGTTGCTGAACTCCTTCTCCGCCGGCGGGAGACGCCGCATGCTGCGCGCGGCCGGCTTCTCGGTCTTCACGAAGATGCGCAGGAAGTCGCTGGCGGTCGACGCGTTGTTCTCCGCGGTGTGATGCTCCTCGGGGCCCGTCGAGATCCGGATCGCGCCGGCCTTGACCGGCGGGCGCGTCACCGCGCGGGTGTTGTTGCCCGAGTGCCTGAAGACGACGCCATCGGAGTCATTCAGGTAGACGTAAATGGTGGTGCCGGCAGGATGGGTGTGATCCGGCAGCTTGGCGCCGGCGTCGTAGTGCACAAGAACGACGCGCGCGTAGTCATTCTCAAACTGCACCTTGTAGGAACCCGGCAGCGTCGTCGTCGGGTCTTGCGCGATCGCTGGCCCGTTGACCCCAAGCGTGATCGCCGCGACACCGAGATACCGCTTCAGCAATCCCATGGTCATGGCTGCGGCTTCGTCAGGAACTCGATCCGCACGAAACCTAGCGTGTTGGGGTCGCCGGCCGGAATCGACGGTGACGCCTTGGGCTCGATCCAGTGGTGCTTGCCCGAGGGCCAGGCCACGAGCAGGGACGGGAACTCGGACGGCGACACGATCAACGGCTGGCCGAATTCGAATCCCGGCCGCGTCACGCGCGCCTGCTTGTTGCTGACCTCCTGCTCGCTCAGCGCAATCCGGCGGCGCATGTTGTTGGGCAGGCCGGCGTTGTCGGTCTTGAACCAGATGCGGATAAAGTCGCTCGGCGTCGACGACACGTTCTCGACCGTGTGATGTTCCTCGATCGAGGTGGCGATGCGCGCGCCGCCCATCTTCACCGGCGGACGCGTCAGCGGGCGCTCGCCGGCGCCGGCGTGACTGAAGGTCACGGCTTCGTTGTCGTTCAAGTAGACGTAGGCCGTCGTGCCGGCAGGATGGAGGTGCTCGGGCAGCTTCGCGCCGGCATCGTAGTGGACGCGCACGACTCTGGCGTAGTCATTCTCGAACTCGAGCTTGTACGAGCCCGGTAGCGTCTTGACTGGATCGCCGGCGGCATCCACCGCGGGTTCCCTGACAGCTTCCTTGGCAGGTTCCCTCGCGGGCTCACGCGCGCAGCCTGTCAGGGTCACGCCAAGGGCCACCACCGCCGCCCACATCAATCGAATCATCATCCCCATCATTCTTCGCTAAACTGTCACGGTCATGAAGAAAGCTTTGCTCGCCGTCTTACTCGCCACCGCGACGTATTATCT
>JAYWEJ010000221.1:0-19873 GCA_043779345.1 Acidimicrobiia bacterium
CCACGCGCGTCCTCACCGAGGCCGCGATCTCCGGGAAGATCGACTACCTGCGCGGCCTGAAGGAAAACGTGACGATGGGACGCTTGATTCCCGCCGGCACGGGCTTCTGGTGGTACCGGCACGTGGCGATTCCGCCGGACGAGCCGCCACCGCCGCCGCCGGTGCAGCAGCCGAGTGACGAGGACATGGAGCTCGATCGCGAGATGGAATATCTCGTCGAGCCGGAAGAAGCCGAAGCGCGAGGGATTACCGAAGTCGAATAATCACGGAGCGCACGGAGAAGTACGGAGGGCACGGAGACCGATGGTCTTCGTGCCCTTGTCGTTTTTACTTCTTCCGCTTCGCTGACTTCTTCTTCGCCGCTTTCTTCGCGGTCTTCTTCTTGGCAGCCTTCTTCTTGGCCGGCTTGGCTCGCTTCGACGACTTCTTCACCGGCCTGGCCTTCGCCTTTTTCGCGACGGTCTTTTTCTTCGCCGCCTTCTTCGCGGGCGTCAGTTTCTTCCTGGCCGGAGCCGCCTTCCTGGTCGGCGCGGCCTTCTTCGCAGGTGCCGCCTTGGTGGCCGCGGGTTTCAGCGAGTGCACCGAGAACATCGCCCCCTGCGGATCCATGCCCTGCGCGATCCAGTCGCCGCCGGGCACTTCCATCGGGCCGTTGACGATCTTGCCGCCGTTGGCCGCCGCGGTCGCAGCAGCGGCCTTCGCGTCCTTGACCATCGCGTAGGGCATCCATGCCGCCGGCGCGCCCGGTGGCGGCTTCATGATCCCGCCGCTGGGGATGCCGCCGCCGCGCCCGAACATCTGGTAGACGCCGATCTCGCCCATGTCCATCGCCGAGGTCTTCTCCCACCCGAATAGCGACTGGTAGAAGTTCCAGGCGCCTTCGGGATTCGGGGTGTAGAGCTCGAACCACGAAAAGTCACCGATGCCGCCGCGTTTCCTCTCGGGGGCGCCAGGAGGAGGCTTGGGCGTCAACAGGGCGAACGCCGCGCCGAACGGATCCTGGACGATGGCGAAGCGCCCGACGTTGGGAATGTCCTCGGGCTGCTTCAGGACACGCCCGCCCAGCTGCGCGATACGCAGCGCGGTCGCGTCCACATTGGGCGTGCCCAGGTACATCAGCCAGTGTGGCGGCGCGCCCATCTGCTTGGCGCTGTCAGGCAGTTTCATCACGCCGCCCACACCGGCCCCCGACGGGCTATTGAAGACCGTGTAGGACCCATCCGGCGCGAACGCTACGGCGGTCCATCCCACGACCTTCTTGTAAAAGGATTCGGCGGCGGCCGAATCCGTGGTTAAGAGCTCGCACCACACGAACGATCCGAGAAGTCTGTCAGCCATGGTGCGCAATCCTACCCGATTCTTCAAGGCCGGCAGCGGCACACTGATTGCTCATTGGGTTGCCAAACCACCATGGGCATGGAATTCGTCCAACCGGCTGGCTCGGTCCGCAGCCGGTTGTCGAGTGATCTCGCCAGGACGAATGTTATCGGGCTGCTTCAGCAGGCGCCCGCCGAGCGAGACGCGGTTGCATCGAACGGCGAAAAAGGCTTAATCTCACATGAGAAGGGGAGTAGCTACGCAGGCCCGTAAATGCCTGCGCGACCAAATCGTCAATACTGCGCGGAACGCGCACGGTTTGGTCGGGTTCCGATCAGGCGAGACCTTCGCACAAGCGGCGACCAGCCGGTGCGAGGATCTCGCTTTTTCTATTGCGACGTCTTCCGCGGCGAGTCGCGCGCGAGGAGGCACGCATGGACCCGGAACCGAAACAGCAGCAGCAATCGCCGCAGTCGCCCTGGCACACCCTCACCACCGAAGTAGCCCTTGAGCACGTGCGGTCCGCGTCAACCGGCTTGACGACGACGGAAGCCGCGCGGCGGCTCGGGGAATTCGGGCCCAACGAGCTCGAGGCCCGCAAGAGCGTCTCCGCATGGAAGACGTTCGTGGATCAGTTCAAGAACGTGCTGATCCTGATCCTGCTCAGCGCGACAATCGTGTCCGGTTTCCTCGGCCACACGCTCGAAGCCGTGGTCATCACGATCATCGTGTTGTTCGCGGTGATGCTCGGCTTCATCCAGGAACACCGCGCCGGCCGGGCGCTCGAGGCATTGCGGCAGATGGCCGCGCCGACCGCGCGCACGGTGCGCGATGGCGAGGAAGTGGTCCTCGCCGCCCGTGAACTGGTGCCCGGCGACGTGTTGGTGATCCGCACCGGCGATCGCGTGCCCGCCGATGCCCGCATACTCGAGTCGATCAATCTCTCCGTTGATGAATCCCCGCTCACCGGCGAATCGGTGGCGGTGGAAAAAACCATCGCCGCGTTCACAGAGGCAGAGCTGCCGGTTGGCGATCGCCGCAACATGATCTATGCGGGTACGAGCGCTGCCTACGGACGTGGCCGGGCCGTGGTCGTCGCCACCGGCATGTCGACGGAGTTCGGCAAGATCGCCCAACTGGTAGAAAGCGTCGACGCCGGCCGCACGCCGCTCCAGGAGAACCTCGATCGCCTCGGCGCCGCCCTCGGCAAGGCCGCGCTCGTGGTTGTCGCGATTGTCGTCGCCGTCGGTCTCGCGCGTGGACTGCCGCCAATCGAGATGTTCATGTTCGGCATCGCGCTGGCGGTGGCCGTGGTGCCCGAGGCCCTTCCGGCCGTCGTCACGATCTCGCTGGCGATCGGCGTGCGGCGCATGGTGAGGCGGCACGCGCTGGTCCGCCGCCTGCCCATTGTCGAAACGCTCGGCAGCACCTCGGTCATCTGCTCGGACAAGACGGGGACGCTGACGAAGAACGAGATGACGGTCCGGCAGCTCTGCGTGGATCGCCAACTCTTCGAGCTTTCGGGTACGGGGTATGACCCGACAGGCGAGATCCACCGGGACGGCGCCGCAACGGAGCCGACGGCCGCGGTGAAGCTGCTCCTCCGCGCCGCCGTGCTGGCGTCCGACGCGCGGCTTGTGAATCGCGAGAACCGCTGGGCGATCGACGGCGACGCCACCGAAGGGGCGCTGCTCGTCGCCGCCCACAAGGCCGGACTCGATCCTGTGTCCGTGAGTGCGGACGAACCGCGCGACGCCGAGATCCCGTTCACATCGGATCGCCGCCGCATGACGACCCTTCACCGCTCGTCAGCCGGCGCCGTCGCCTACTCGAAGGGCGCCGCCGAGGACATCATTGCCGGCTGCACTCACCATCATCTTGACGGCGCAGCCGTGCCGCTGACCGCGCTCGATCGCGAGTGGTTCAGGGACGTCGAGCAGCGGATGGCGGCCGACGGCTTGCGGGTGCTGGCGGTCGCGACGAAGGATGCCGCCTCTCTATCGGACGCTGAATCGGAGATGACACTGCTTGGCCTGGTGGCGATGCTCGATCCGCCGCGCCCGGAGGCCCGGCTCGCCGTGGAGACGTGCGCGCTCGCCGGCATCCGCGTGGTGATGATCACGGGCGACCATCCCCTGACGGCGCGGACCGTGGCGCAGGAACTCGCCATGCTGAAGGGCGATCGTGTCGTGACCGGCCAGGAACTCGACAAGATGAGCGACGAGATGCTGGCGCGCGACGTCGAGCATATCGCCGTCTACGCGCGGGTGTCGCCGGCCGACAAACTGCGCGTGGTCGATGCCTGGCAGAAACAAGGCCGTATCGTGGCCATGACCGGCGACGGTGTCAACGACGCGCCGGCGCTGAAGAAGGCCGACATCGGCATCGCCATGGGCATCACCGGGACGGACGTCAGCAAGGAGGCCGCCGGAATGACGCTGCTCGACGACAACTTCGCCACCATCGTCGCGGCGGTCGAAGAGGGCCGCGTCGTGTTCGGCAACATCAAGAAGTACTTGATCTATCTGCTGTCGTGCAACGTCGGCGAGATCGTGCTGCTGGCCGGGTCGGTCATCGCCGGGCTGCCGATGCCCCTCACCGCGGTGCAGATTCTGTACGTCAATCTTGCCACCGACGGGCTGCCGGCGCTCGCGCTGGCCGTCGATCCGCCTGATGGCGATCTGATGCAGCGCAAACCGCGCGATCCGCGAATCGGCGTCTTCACGCGCCCCGTGGTGGCGATGCTGCTGGCTGCCGGAATCTGGTCGGGCATTGTCAATATGTCGCTGTTCATCGGGCTCCTCAATCGCGGCCGCGCGCTCGAAGAGGCCATGGCGCTGACGTTCATGACGCTGGTGTTGATCCAGTTCTTCAACGCCTACAACTGCCGATCGGATCGGTGGTCCATCCTCCGGCGGCCGTTCGCCAATCGCTGGCTCAACCTCGCGGTGGCGTGGGAAGTGGTTCTCTTGATCGCGATTCTCTATGTGCCGTTTTTCCAGACCGCGTTCGGCACGTTCAGCGTGACGCTGTCCGACTGGCTGCTGGTGGTGGGACTCGGCTTTTCAATTGTGCCGGTGATCGAGGCCGTGAAATGGATGGCTCGCCGCGGCTGGTTTGGTGACCTCATGTGACCCGGTTCGAGCGGCTCTTCAGATCATCGCGATGAGCTGCTCGAGTGGCCACAGCACGATCGAGACGATGCGCGTGATGAGGCGCATGACGGGCACCGACATCTTCACGATCGGCGTCACGAAGCGCTTCACGGTACCGTCCGCCTCGTAAAACAGCGCCACCCAGATGATGATCAAGATGCCGACGAACTTGAAATACGCCGGCAGGTGGACCGGCGCGCCGGTGATCAGGTAATACGCCTCTTCGCCAATCAGCAGCGCGCCGACATAGCCGATCAGGACGAACGCGGTGGGCTCGAGGATCGGGTACTTCTTGAGCAGGTTCATCGCGTGCGGCGCGATCTGCTGAAGGGCCAGGATCGCGATCAGGACGCCGGTGTAGATCGGCCACATCACCGGATCGCCGTTTTCAAGCTTCGGCGCCAGGCCGACCGCGGCAATCACATTGTCGATGCTGAGGCTGAGATCCATCAAGCCGATCTGCAGCAGGACGATACGCAGGCCTCTCGGCGCGGTTCGCTGGACCGGCGCGGCGTCGTTGTTCGGATCGTCGTCGATCAGCTGTTCGCCGACGTCATGGGCATGGCCCCTGCTGAGGTGCGACGACATCAACCAGATCAGGTATCCCGCGCCGAGCCACCGCACCCAGGTGTTGGTGACGAGCCAGCCGGCCACGAACAGCGCCAGCACGCGGAAGAGATAGGCAAGGAAGAGGCCGATGCGGATGGCCTTCTTTTGCTGCGCGGCCGGCAGTTCGTTGGCCAGCGCCGCAATGCCGAGCACGTTATCGACCGACAGTAAGCCTTCGAGAACGACGAGGCCGGCGACGACGGAGAGGCCGGCGAGCAACTCCTGCGGGGACATCAGCCAATGATCGTATGTCGGCTGCCTCTGCTTTCCAACGCATTCTGAGCCGCACCCTCGAGTCTTCCGTGGTTGCCCGCCTGACGTTGCACCGTGCTGAAACCTGTTTGAGCGGGGCGGCGTCCGCCCTCGCCGCTTACCTGACGTTCCGTCGCTACCGCCAACGGTAAGATGATGGCGAAATGGCGTTTCATCTAATCCCGTTGCTCTCCCTCGCGCTGCTGCTCGCGCAAAGCCAGCCCCCGGTGCGCATCGTGAACCCGACCAATCCGAACCCGATGCCCGGCGACGTCCGCATGCAGCAGTTCGATCTGCCTGAGGGCGCGACCTGGCGCGTGTTCGGCGTCGATTCCTATCCGGATGGCCCGGTGAAGATCGTGCAGGTATCCGAGGTGCGGCAACAGAACCCGCCCAGCACGTGGTCGGTTTATGTGACCAACCGCGCGTTGATGCCGGTGCATTCGCTGACCCTCGCCGCCGCGGTCGTTGATGTGACGGGCAAGGTGAAGGCGACGCAATCGCTGGCGTCGATCCAGAACCTGAAGCCGCAGCAAGTCATCCGCAAGGAGATTCCGGTCCGCGTCACCGTGATCGCGCCGACCGACCGTGTCGTGTTTTACCTGAAGGAATTGAAAAGCGAAACCGGCGACTGGAAGTCGGTGGCTGCGGACGTCGCGGCGCTGATTGCGTCAGTCGCTGCGCGGCTGCCCGTACCCTGAGTCGTCATCGGGATTGATCAATCGCGCCGCGCCCGGATCGTACTCCGCGAAAGAGGCGTGTAAATGCCGGGCGAATCGGTGTTTAATCTTGGCGATGTATCCTGCCCGTCTCGCCCTCGTCTCGTTGGCGTTGACTGGTCTCGTTGTCGCTGCGGCTGAGCCGGTTCGGCCCGGCGCAATTGCGAGTACGGTGCGCCAGTCGGCACCCGCAGTCGATCTGCGAGCCTTCGTTTCTACCTACTGCACGACCTGTCATAACGACCGCGTGCGCAGCGGCGGCCTCTCCCTCGCGAATCCGGAGGTTGCCGATCCCGCAATGCATCCGGAACTCTGGGAGAAGGCGCTGCAGAAGCTCAGCACCGGTCAGATGCCGCCGGCTCGGCAGAAGCGTCCCGACGCTGCCGGCCTGCAACGCGTCGTCAGCCACATCACCACGACGCTCGATCGCGCCGCCGAGGCGCGGCCGGATCCCGGGCGTGTCGGTGCGCACCGGCTCAATCGCACCGAGTACGGCAATGCCATCCGCGAGCTCCTCGGCGTCAACATCGACACCGCCGGCCTGCTTCTTCAAGACGAATCTGACGATGGGTTCGACAACGTGGCGGCGAGTCTCGCGCTGTCGCCATCGCATCTCGAACGCTACTTGACCGCGGCGCGCGAGATCAGTCGACTGGCTGTCGGCGATGCCTCGCTCGGAGAAACGGTTCGTTCTGCGACCTATCGGGTGCCGCGCCTGCTCGAACAGGATGTTCGTCTCGGCGACGATGTGCCGTTCGGATCGCGCGGTGGCCTCGCGGTGCGGCACACCTTTCCCCTGAACGGCGAATACGTGTTCAAGATCCGGCTCCGCCGCCAGGTCTACGACTACATCGTCGGCATGGGCCGCGCCCAGGATCTCGATGTGCGCATCGACGGCAAACGCATCAAGCGGTTCCGCGTCGGCGGCCAAGCCACCGGCACGCCGGGGCCGATGACGTGGCACGGCGAGATCGTCGGCGACACGCCGTACGAGCTCTACATGCACGCCGCTGACGCGGGACTCGAAGCGCGCGCGCAGGTGAGTGCCGGTGTGCACGTGGTCAGCGCGTCGTTCGTCGAGGCGCCGTCGGTGCCGGAAGGAGTGGAGCAGCCGTTGGCCGTGGACTTCGGCCGCGGCTCCGACGAGCAGTTCGATGGCGTTGCCGCAGTCGACGCGTTGACGGTGAATGGGCCGTACGGCGGGGCCGGTGCCGGCGACACACCAAGTCGACGAATCATCCTCACGTGCAGGCCGACCGCGTTGACAGAAGAGATCGCGTGCGCGCGGCGGATCCTGACGCGCCTCGCCCGCCGAGCCTATCGACGGCCGCCGACAACCGAGGAAATAGACACACTGCTTGGTTTCTTCCGCACCGCTGCCAGCGAGCGAGGCTTCGAGGCCGGCGTGCAGTTGGCGATCGAGCGCATGCTCGTGAGCTTCAATTTCCTGTTTCGCATCGAGCGCGAGCCAGCTGCACCCGGTGCGGTTTATCGCGTGCACGATCTGGATCTGGCATCACGTCTGTCATTCTTCCTGTGGAACAGCATCCCCGATGACACGCTGCTCACGCTGGCCGAACGCAATCGGCTGCACGAGCCCGCCGTCCTGGCAGAACAGACCGCACGCATGTTGCGCGATCCCAGGGCGTCTTCACTCGTCACGAGCTTTGCCGGCCAGTGGCTCGGCGTTCGCAAGGCGCAGGGCTTTCTCCCCGATCCGAACGTCTTTCCGGAGTTCGACGAGAACCTTCGCCGCGCCTTGCAACGCGAAACGACCATGTTTGTCGAAGATCAGATCGCCTCCGACCGCAGCATCGTCGATCTGATTACCGCCGATTATTCGTTCGTGAACGAGCGCCTCGCTCACCATTACGGGCTGCGCGGTGTGACGGGCGATCGGTTCCGTCGCGTGACGTTTTCCGATCGCGTGCGCGGCGGCATCCTCGGCCAGGGCACCGTGCTGATGGTCACGTCGTATCCCGATCGCACGGCGCCGGTGGTGCGCGGATTCTGGGTGCTCGAGAGCCTGCTCGGCATGCCGCCGCCTCCGCCGCCGCCGGACATCCCCGATCTCAAGACCGTCACCGACGATGGCCGGCAGTTGTCGATGCGGGCGCAGATGGAGCGGCATCGCGAGAATCCGTCGTGTGCGGTGTGTCACGTGCGCATGGATCCGCTGGGTTTCTCGCTCGAGAATTTCGATACGCTCGGACGCTGGCGCGACACCAGCGGTGGTGTGCCGGTGGACGCCTCCGCCGTCTTCGCCGACGGCACGCCGATCGACGGCATTGCCGGCCTTCGCGCGTTCATCCTCACGCACCAGGACAGTTACCTGCACACGTTTGTGTCGAAGATGCTCACCTATGCGCTGGGCCGCCAGGTCGATTACCGCGATCAGCCGGCCATCCGCCGCATCGTCCGCGAGGCGGCAGCCTCGGGTTATCGTTGGTCGGCCATCGTTCGCGGTATCGTGTCGAGTACGCCGTTCCAGATGGGAAGGACCGCTTCATGATGATCACCAGGAGGGCGTTGTCGCGCCGGACCGTGCTGCGATCGCTTGGCGCCGCGCTGCCGCTGCCGTTTCTCGATTCGATGGTGCCGGCGCTCACGGCGCTGCACCAGACCGCGGCGCAGCCGCGCCTGAGATTTGGCGCGGTCTACGTGCCGAACGGCGTCATTCCCGGCCAGTGGTTTCCCACTACCGAAGGCGCCGCGTTCGAGTTTTCGCCGAGTCTGAAACCGCTGGAGCGGTTCCGCGATCGCCTGATGGTGGTGAGCGGCCTCGACAGCGTGCCACCGCCTCCGCCCGGTGAGCGGCAGTACAACAACCACGCCGACGCGAGCACGCGCTTCCTGACGGACGTCACGCCGAGCCGATCGCTGCGCGCCGGGGTATCGATCGATCAGATCCTCGCGAAGCACATCGGCCAGGACACCGCGCTGCCGTCGATGGAGCTGGCGCTCGAGTCGGTCGATTCCGGATCGTCGTGCGACTTCGGCCGCAGCTGCGTCTACACCGGCACGATTGCGTGGTCGGGGCCGACCGCGCCGCTGCCGATGGAGCACGATCCCGGCGCGGCGTTCGTGCGCCTGTTCGGCGACGGCACCGCCGATGCCAAAGCGCGCCAGGCCCGCGCACGTCAGAAAGGCAGCATCCTCGATTCGTTGCTGGACGAAGTCGGCCGCCTGCAGGCGTCGGTGTCGGCGCCGGATCGCTCGCGGTTGTCCGGGTATCTCGAAAGCGTGCGCGACGTCGAGCGCCGGATTCAGCACGCCGTTGCCTTCAACATCGCGGAACCGTCATTCGAACGGCCTGCCGGCATCCCCGAGACATTCGAGCAGCACGCGCGGTTGATGTTCGACCTGCAGTGGCTGGCGTATCAGGGCGACGTGACGCGCGTCGTGACGTTCATGATCGGCCGCGAATTCAGCGGCCGCACCTATCCGGAGATCGGCGTGCCTGATGCGCATCATCCAATCTCGCATCACCAGCGCGATCCGCTCCGCATGGAGAAGTGCGCGAAGATCAATCACTATCACGTGTCGCTATTCTCGGAGTTCGTCGAGAAGCTCAACGCCACGCCTGATGGCGACGGCTCGCTGCTCGATCACGTCGCCATCGTCTACGGCGCCGGCATGAGCGAGGGCAACGGCCACGTTCCCGAGAACCTGCCGATCCTGATCGTCGGCGGCGCCAACGGCCGCATCGCCGGCGGCCGCCACGTCAAGTTCGCGAAGGGCACGCCGCTCGCCAATTTCCATCTCAGCCTGCTGGATCGATTTGGCGTGCGCATCGATCGGCACGGCAACAGCACCGGTCCGGTCAGTCTTGATTAGGTCTTGAGGTCCTGAGGTCTTGAGGTCTTGATACCCACTCTCGTTCTCGCCGCCGTGATTGCGGCGACGCCGCTGGTGGATGCGGCGCGGCAGGGCGATGCGCAAGCGGTGCGCGCGTTGTTGAAGAGCGGCGCCGACGCCGACCAACCGGAGGGCGATGGCGCCACGGCGCTCCACTGGGCGGCGCATCGCGATTCAGTCGAGATCGTCCGGCTCCTGCTTGGCGCCGGCGCCAAGGCGCAGGTCGCAAACGATCTCGGTATCACACCCTCGCATCTTGCCGCCGCCAACGGCAACGTGGCGATGCTCCGGCTTCTCCTCGAGAAGCGCGCCGATGCGAACGCGGCCGCGGCATCCGGCCTGACGCCATTGATGGAAGCATCGCGCAACGGCAGCGTCGATGCCGTACGCCTGCTGATCGCGCATGGCGCCAGCGTCAACGCCCGCGAGTCGGCGCGGGGGCAGACCGCGTTGATGTGGGCCGTCGCACGGCAGCATCCGGAGGTCGTCAAGGCCCTGATCGAAAACAAGGCTGACGTCACCCTGCGGACCGAGTCGCGTCCGGTGCAGGTGATGCTCGACCGCGGCCCGCGTCGCGCGGTAAAAACATCGGCGCAGGACGCGCGGCAGATTCAGGCCGGCGGCAGCACCGCGCTGATCCTCGCCGCCCAGACCGGCAGTGGCGAATCGGCGCGGCTCCTGTTGGCCGCCGGGGCCGATGCCAACGACGCCGGCGCAGACGGCAAGTCGGCGCTGGTAATGGCCGCGTTCTCAGGTCATACCGAGGTGGCGACGCTGCTGTTGACGGCAGGCGCCGATCCGAATGCCGCCGGCGCCGGCTACACCGCGCTTCACGCGGCCGCGCTTCGCGGTGACGTCGCGTTGGTGAAAGCCTTGCTCGAGAAAGGCGCCAACCCGAACGCGGCCCAGACGAAGGGCAGTCCCGTTCGCCGATTCGGCTCGCAATGGTCGTTGTCCAGTCCCTTCAACGGCGGCACGCCGTTGTCCGTCGCCGCGGCCTATCTCGAGACCGATGTCATGCGCGCCCTCCTGGCTGGCGGAGCGAAGGCCGATGCCGTGCTGCCGAACGGCGTCAGTGCGCTCTTGATCGCTGCCGGCGCCCCGATCGAAAAGGAAGCGCGCCCCTCGGACCTGGCGAAGTGGAACATCGTCGATTCGGACACGCCGGAAATTCCGCGGCCGGCCGCCGACGTGGTGGCGGCGGTTCGCCTGCTGCTCGATGCCGGCGCGGACGTGACGCGCCCGACCGAGACAGGTGATACCGCGCTTCATGCAGCCGCAGCGTCGAATCAATCAGCGGTCATCGAGCTGCTCGCCGGCCGCGGCGCTCACGTGAATGCGAAGAACAAGAACGGGCAGACGCCGCTCATGCTGACGTTGCCGAGAAAGTCCGAGGGCCGTGGTTCCGGCTTCCCGGGTCATCCCGAGGCCGAGGCCGTGTTGCGCAAGCTCGGCGCAATTCAGTAGCTGTTTTCTGGCTACTGGCTACCGTATCTCTGCGGAATCTGATTGGGCCCCGGTGCCAGCAGAAGATCGCCGCTCGTCATCACGGCGACGCCGTGGTTGCCCTCTGAGTCGACGAAGCCACCCAGCGCACCGGTGTCGCGATTGATCCTGATTAGCCACCCCGGCGCGGAATTAGGGCCGCGTGGAATGGTGGAGAGCCACAGCGCGTTGCCGGCGAGCGCGAGCCCGAAGGTCTTGCCGTACTGCGTCCATTCGCCGAGGAACTTGCCGCTGCGATCGAAACGCTGGATGCGGCCGTTCTCGCGATCGGCCACGTAGATGATGCCGCGCTCGTCGATCTGGATGGAGTGCGGCAGGCGGAACTCTCCGGGGCCCGTCCCGGCACGGCCCCACTCCGTGACCTTCTTGCCGTCGGCGGTGTACTCGAGAATGCGCGCATTGCGGTAGCCGTCGGCAATGAACAGATGCCCGTCCGAGGCAAACGCGATGTCCGTGGTGCCGCAAAAGTTGTTGCCGCACGCCGCCGGCTGGCCGCCGACCTCGATCGTCAACAGCAGCGTGCCGTCCGCCTTGAACTTGTAGACCATCGAGCTCGAGGCGTCGGTCGTCCAGACGTGGCCTTGAGGATCGACGCGGATCGCGTGAGGCATCGTGTACATCCCCTTGCCCCACGACCGTACGATCTTGCCGTCGCGATCGACCGCGATCACCGGATCCGCGTGGTCGCCGCGCTGCAACAGGTAGACCACCCCAGCGGGGCCCGCCGCCACCCATGACACCATCCCCGTCGCCCACCCGGCGGTCGCCGGTGCCTTGACAGCGAGCGCGGCCGGCGCCATCGGCAGCCTGGATGCGGACTTCAACATCGCGCGCAGCGCCGCGTTCTGCTCGTCGATGCGCGCCTGTTCGGCGGGGGTCTGGCCCTGCGGTGCTGTCAACGCGGCGACGACGGACAGCCATGCCAAAGGCAGCAACAGCGCGCTCACGAGGAGGCGTCTCAACATGACCGCGAAGCGTACTACAACGCGCTGATGGCGTCAGTCGCTGGCGGCAATACCCTGGAGGACGCGTCAGGCAGCCCGAGCCACTCGGCGTCCATCATGCCCTTGTCATTGGACCGCGAGCTTCGCGTATCTCGCGTGACACAGTTGATAAAGCCCGAAACACAGGACGCCAGCGCCCATGACTGCCAGTAGCCACGGGTTGATGGACGCAATGGTGGCGAGGGCCTCGCGGTAGCCATCGGCATTCGTCGGCCGCTCCTGCAAACCCGACCACAGCAGGGTGCCGCCCATCAGGATCAGGATGATGCTGCGCGCCGCGGTGCCGAGCCGCCCGAACGGCAGGATCCACGCGGCTTCGCGCCGCACCTGGGCAACGTCAATGTCGTCGTCGGCCTTGCCCTCCCACGCCATCTTCAGTTGCGTGACGCCGTAGATCGCAATGCCGAGCCCGATCAAAACGAGCAGCACTTCGCCGAGCGGGAACCGCATCACCTGCCGGGCGCTGTCTTCAGCGCCGCCGCTGGGGCGGCCGTCGAAGAAGACGATGTCCAGGGCTTGAATACCGATCAGTCCGTAGGCGGCGGCCTTGATCATCGTCAACGACCGATGGATGCCGAACACCGGTAGCCGTCTTCGGGAGCCGTATTGATGCGGCCGATGAACGCATTCCATCAGGTGTTAGTGGCAACGCGCGTGCCTACCCGGCCGGGCTCAACCGTCGTGCTACCGTAGTCCGCCGTGTCCCTCTTTAGAGCCCTGTTGCTCAGCGCGATCGCGGCGGTGATTACCCAGACCAGCCAGTGGCGTCCCACATTCGAGCTGGTGCAACCCGAGTCTTTCAGCGCCGCCGGCGGGCAGGCGAACGCGTGGGCCGATGTCGACACCGACGGCGACCTCGACTACTACGTCGCATTCCGCGGCCGGCCGAATCGTTTCTATCGCAACGACAGGGGCACGTTCCGGGAGGTGGCGTCCGAAGTTGGCCTCGCGGATAACGAAGAGACCCGCGCCGCGGCCTGGGGTGATTTTGACGCCGATGGCGATCCCGACCTGTTTATCGGATTCGCGGACCCGAAGATTGCCGCGAAGGTCTATCGCAACGACGCCAAGGGCACGAAATTCGTCGACGTTGCGAAAGCCATCGGCGTCAACCTGGCGGGTGTCGCGCGCCAACCCGCGTGGATCGATTACGACGGGGACGGCGATCTCGATCTCTTCGCGGCCTTCCGCGATGTCCCGAATCGCCTGTTGCGCAACGAGCGCGGCACGTTCGTCGACGTCACCGCGGCGTCAGGCATCGGCGATCCACGCAAGACGGTGAGCGCGGTCTGGTGGGATGTCGATCGCGACGGCGACCTCGATCTGTTCACGGCGAACCAGGAAGGCGAGGCGAACGGCCTGTATCGCCAGCAGGGCGGCAAGTTCGAGGACGTCGCGGCCGCGATGGGTGTCGCGGGAACGCCGCGGCCGGCGGCCGACGGCGGCGTCGGACCGAGCGTCGCGGACTTCGATCGGGACGGCGACTTCGATCTGTTCGTCGCCAACTACGGCCACAGCGCGCTCTATCGAAATGACGGCGGCTCGAAGTTCACCGAAGTGTCGCGCGAGCGGGGCATCGATCTCAACGGCCACGGCGTGACGTCGGGTTGGGGCGATCTCGACAACGACGGATTGCCGGACCTCTATGTCGGCAACTTCATCGCCGGCCAGCCGATGTATCGGGACGCATTGTTCATCAACGGCGCGAAGGCGTTCGTCGACGCGCTACCCGACGCTATTCTGAAACACGACGCCACGCACGGTGTCCAGTTCGTCGACTTCGATCGGGACGGCCGCCTCGATCTCGCCTTGACCAACAACGATCCCGGTGGCGGCGGACATCCGCTGCTGCGCAATACGTCGGTGATGCGAGGGCGATCGATTGCGGTGGAAGTGACCGATGCGAACGCCCGCCGCTCGCGCGCCGGCAGCGAGGTGCGCGCCTATCGTGCCGGCAGCCGGCAGCTGCTGGCCTCTGCGATCGTCGATTCGGGGAGCGGCTACTGCTCGCAGAGCGAGGTGCCGGTGCATCTGGGCATCACGAGCGACTGGCCCGGCAAGGTGGACATCGAGGTAATTACGATCGCCGGCGGCACCCGGCACGCCAGCATCGTCCGCGACATTAATCCCGATGACTATCGCGGACGATCATTGAGGATTATTACGACGCGCTAGGCGGCAGGCAGAACCCCAATGACGTCGTCAGAATCGGATCAGCTTCGTCAGCTTGACGACGACGCTGCGGTTCAGCATCGGCGGAGGAAACCCCGTGTCATCGGTGTCCCGAAGGTCGCTGTAGACGACGAATAATTCGCTGCCCGGCTGGTACTCCCAGCGGAAGCGCACGTTTGCGCTGACCGCCTTGGTTGCCGACTGGTACTGCAGGAGTGCGCCGACGAACATGCGCGGCGTCAGCGTGTAGGTCGCGCGCAAGCCGGCGACGTTGTTGTCGCCGGCGCCAAATGGCGTGTCGACGTGATTCACGGAGAGCTGCGGTTCGACCGACAACTGCGGCGAGACTTCGATGCGGCCCCGCCACGACAGCTCGCGTAGCGTGCCGCCGTAGAATTCACCGGCACTGACGCTGGCAAACCCGGAGACGCGCCTGGACGCCGACATGAACCACGTCGCTTTGGCCTGCCGGAATGAATACGACCCGACCGGGACGCTGACCCCCGGCGCCACCACGAACGGCGCGCTCAGAAACTCGAAGGCGTCGGTGAGCTCGAGGCCCACTTGATCGCTCGAGGTCAGCTCCATCCGGAACGTGCCCTGCGCCTCGCGCGATTCGACGACGCCCCTGGTGCTCTCGTAGTAGTCCATGCTGCCTTCGAAGAACAGCTTGCGGATTCCGCGCATGTTGGCCGGTCGCGGACTGAAGCGCGCCTGCCCGTAGGATCGCCGAAATGCCGATCGCCGCACGAAACCGATCTCCGGATTGAATCGATCCCCGACAGACAAATGCTCGAGTTGCAGCCCGGTGCGATCGGCGTTCCAGTTCATCGCCGCGCGATAGCTGGTATCACGATCCGTCACGCCGGGTGTCTGGGTCCTGGCCCAGTAGCCGGTGATCGATAGATCGGTAAGAAAGTTGAACGCCGCATCGGCACCGTACGCGAGGTTGTCGGTCGTCCCAGAAGCGACGCCAGGCGCGCGACGAGTCGCAATGACGCCGACACGGCTGCGGCTGAACACGTCTCGATTCACGCGCAGGACCGAATAATCCGAGGCCACCGCTCCCGCCAGCGGCGAATCCTCCGTTCGCATGTGCAGCGCGCCAAACTGAAAGCCGCCGCCGCGGCCCAGCAGCCGGCCGCCGCCAAGAATCGGCACGGCCCGCCCGTTCGACAAGCCAATCCGGCGGCTGTAGAACAGCAGCGGCGCTGGATTGTTGAATCCGAATCCGCCGCCTCCGCCGCCTCCACCGGGCCCACCGCCGCCCCCTCCGCCCCCTCCGCCCCCGGAGGCACCGAACGCAAAGTAGTCCGCTCCTTCGAGGAAGAACTCCCGCTTCTCCGGAAAAAACAGGCTGAAGCGGGTGAGGTTGACCTGCGCTTCGTCGTCTTCGACCTGCGCAAAGTCGGTGTTGTAGGTGAAGTCAGCGACGAGCGATTGCGAGATCGGCCATTTTGCATCCACTCCGAACTCGGCGTCGCCCGCATTATCGATCGGCGGCTCGGCCAGGCGATTGCTGGCCATCGATCCAAGCGCGTACGGCTTGATGTCGAAGTTGCGCTGTTTTGCGGGCGTCTTCAGGCCGATGAGCGTGGCCTCTGACGAAACCTTTGCCAGCCCTCGGCGGCCCCAGGATTGAGGCACGGCGGTCAGGAACGTGCTCTCATTGTTCCACCGCACCAGTCTGCGGAAGTTGATGCCCCAGATGTCGGCGCCTTCCTTGAATCGGATCGATCGAAACGGGATCCGGATCTCGACGGTCCAGCCGCCATCGAAGTCGGCCGTGCGCGCCTCCCACAGCGTGCTCCAGTTCGGGTTGGGCTGCTCGTTGATGACCTGGGAATCGCCAAGTCCGCCGAGGGAGTTGACGTAGAATCCGTAGCCGTTCCGCCGATCGTGGAAGGTGTCGATGCCGAGCGCGAAATGGTCGTTGTTGTACAAATTGAACGAATCACGGCGCATTTCGTTGGCGACCCGGCGCTCGGGCGCCGTTTCCCACAAGCGCGCCGCGACATACAGATTCGCGTCATCAAAGAACACCCAGACCTCGGTCCTGTCCGTGGCCGCTGCTCCTTCAATCGGATCCTGCTGGATGAAGTCGCCAAACGATTTGATGTCGCGGTAGATCGGTTCGTCGAGACGCCCGTCGAACGCCAGCGGCCCGGCCAGCCGCACGGCGCGCACCGTGACCTGTCCCGCATCGTCGCGGAAGATGGTGTCCGGCGCCACCGGTGCCGACGGTAACAGATTACCGGGCCCGTCCTGCGCGGACGCCAAACGGCTGGTCAACAGCAGACAAATAAAGACAACTCGGTCGAGGCGCATCATGCGAAGCAACTGATTATAGCGGCCCCGCGATCGGCGTCTCAGAAGAAGAAGTTACCGCCCGGACCGCCGCCGAATCTCGGGTTGACGACGTTGTTGTTGATGGAACCGAAGCGATAGGTAAACCCAGCGGAGATGAAGTAGCGATAGGACGTCTGTAGCTGCTGCTGACGCGCAATGATTTCTTCGTTGGTCGCCGTGCCTCGTTTGAGATACAGCTGATCGTGAACGAGCTGGTAGTTGCCGTCGAGGCGGACGCTCAGCCCGCGGGTGAGCCGGATCTCGGTGTCGGCGTTGAACGAGAACCGATTGAGCGAGGCGTCGTCCAGGTAATTGGCAAACTCCAGTGACAAACCGATCGACCCAAATGGCTGCCTCAGGCTCAGATGGGCGAGCAGCGATTGATCCCACTTCGTTTCTTCGATGCGATCGAAGATGGTCATCGAATCGTAGCGAAAGTGATTGATCCCGGCCGTCCATTGGACGATGAGGCTCCGCTCGGTGGATTGAGTGTAGGGGAAGAAGTTGTACTCGACGCCGGGAGCGATCCGCGCCGCGAGCTTCTGATTGAGGAATGTCGATCGCGATGCGCCGGCCTTCGCCCCGGCCGACCAGTGGGTCGTCAGGCTCTTGACCGCGAGTCCGTTGACGTTCCAACTTCGGCGCGTCGACACGAACTCACCGCCTTCCGACAGATCGTAGCGGCTCTCGTTGTACCCCATCCCGGCGTTGACGTTGATCTTCCAGGCGTCGGTGGTGCGGTTCGCGGATTGACCGGCATTGATGTTGCGGAAGCTGCTCGAGGATTCGCCGTTGAGATTGAAATTAACGTTGGTCCTGAACACCCAGAAATTCCACGGATCGGTGGCGGCCGTGGTCTGAACCGGCATCGCGGATGTCGTCGCCGGGGCGGTGACACGAAGGGAGCTGCCGACCGGCGTCGCCGCCGCAAACCGCGCCAAACCGAGCGCGAATGCCTGGGTCAGGTCGCGACGCCGGCCATCGTCGGTCTCGCCGGCTTCGGTGGCGCGCCGCAGCGCGTCCTCCTGGTTCTCCCACTGGCCGTGGCCGATGAACCGGAGCGTGTATTCGGTGCCGCCGCCGCCGGTGCCTTGCGCGGTCACCAGGATGTGGACGTCAGCGTCCTTCTGATCGCGGACGTGATCGACCCAGACCAGTTCCTTGCGAAAGAACTCCTGATCGCAGCCAGGTCCGCGGCAATCGATGAACACGCGCAAGGGCCGATCGAGAGGAACGGGCATCGCCGCGGGGGTGCCCTGCGCGAACGCCACGCCTGGCAGCATCGCGATGAGCAACAGCAGTCGCCGCATCGCCTAACGCTGGCCTGCGGGTTTCTTGCGCAGGTGTCCGTACATCAGCTCTTCCGCGAACGGCACGCACTTGTATTCCATCAACTGCATGTTCGGCTCGCGGCGGCGGTAGAGCGGCATCTTGATCTTCCACGGTTTCGAGAACACGCTCGGATCCTCGATCGTCGCCTCGTAGTCGAGCGTATTGGCGTCGATCGGCGTGTAGCGCTCGGTCACCTTCAGGGCGTCGCTGTGGTAATTGCCGGCGCGATCGAACCACGTGTCGGGCATGTGATCGGTCACTTCAATCACAAGTGATTCGCCGTCCCATCTACCGACGTTCCATCCCATCCACGCCGGCGCCGGGCTTCTCTCCTGGGTGTTCATGCGCACGATGCGGCTCGCGCTCGTGTATTCGTAGGTGAAGAGCACGTTCTCTTTCGCCTGCACGATCTGGAATGGATACGGCATGTAGGTCGCGCGCGGGATGCCGGGCATGTAGCACTTGACCTCGGGATCGAGCTTCACCCAGTCGGCGCGGTTCTGGTTGCGCTTCTCGAGCGCCGCCGGCAGATATGGAATCTCGTCGCCTTCGACGACGCCGAGGCCGCCGGGGATGCTGAAGGCCGCGGCGAGCGCGACCACCGGGCCCATGCGCGCCTCGTGCGGCTCCAGATCCCAGTTCGCGGTGTTGTTCGCCTGCCAGACGCCGCTGATATTCGGCACGCCGTCAGGCGTCCGCGGCGCCCGATACCCCTCCTGGCCGGCGCCCACCGCGTAACCGTCACACGCCATCGTCGTGGCGGCGACGATGGCAAGACCTGCAAGACCGAGTCGCTTCATCACTGACCTTTCGGCTTGGGTTTCTCGTTCGGATCCTTGCCGTCGCGCGGCGCGCCGGTGCCCGACGAGCCCATGAACAGCGTGCGGCCGTCGGGGAACGTGATGTCGCGCCCGTTCGCGCGCATGCGCCCGTCCTTGGCGCGGTAGCCCGATACGACGATCTCGGTGCCGATCTTGATCGAGTCGCGCGCGATGCCGTTTCGCTGCAGCGTGTTCGGCGTGCCGCCCTCGACCATCCAGATCTCGCTCTTGCCGCCCGCCGTCTTGGTCTCCATGTGGATCCACGCATGCGGGTTGATCCACTCGATCTTGGTGACGGGGCCGCGCAGCGTCACCGGAGCGGTCGAGTCGAATTCAGCGGAGAAGGCGTGGTGCGCAAGCACGGGGACCGTCGCCGCGGCGGTAGTGACTGCGGCCCCCAGGATCCAACCTTTGTAGGACATTCCGAAACTCTCCTGTGGGCAGGAGGATAACTTAAAACGGCTGTCGCGGTACTGCGGCGGGAATAACGTCGAGGATCAGCGCGGCGTCGACATCGCGGAGGATCAGGAAGCCGCCGACGATGCGGTATTCGAGCGACGCCGGAAGCCTGGGCAGCACCGCCAGCAACGAGGGTGGCATCGTCGCCAGTGGCGCGGCGGCGGGAAAGCGCATGTGGACCCAGGGCTTGGCGGGCCCGGGTTGTTCGTCGTCGATGCCGGCGAGCGCCGGCTCCAGGTGTTGGCGGGCCACCACGTCGACCACCAGCCGCTTGAGGACCGGAACGACCGGCGACACGAATAGATCGCCCGGCCGCGCCT
>JAYWEJ010000222.1:0-3584 GCA_043779345.1 Acidimicrobiia bacterium
GCGCCGATCCGAGCGCGCAGATACTGCGACGCTCGCGGGTCAGAAGACGTGCAGTTTCTGCGAATTACTTCGAGGTGTGAATCGCGTTGAACAGCAGCCGGAACGTGGCATGCGACTGTGCGCGGTGCTGCGGGCGGAAGCCGAAGACAATCGCGCGGCCCTGTCCCGCCTTCACTTCCGCCATCGCGCCTTTGCCGGCAATGGCCCGTTCGCCCTCGAGCCATCCGCTCGCGACAACGTTGCTCTTCGCGTACCGCGCCACGATCCGAACCGTCGACGTTGTGGCGGGATCTGACGACGCCGGGGAGCGCGCGGCAACATCGAACGCGGTGCTGAACGAGCAGAAGCCGGACGTCTCGCGCGGCATTCCAAACGTCAGCGGGTCGTTGTCGAGCTCGAGCCGCACGATCGTTCCCGGACACGAAAACTGCTCGGGCGTCATGCCGCGGGTCGCCTCAGTGAGCGGCGCGCCGAGCAGCGAAATCGCCAGCTCGCTCGCCGAATCGAGCGTGACCAGCGAGCCGCCCGCGATCACGAACTGCCGGAGCATCTCCGCGCCGTCGCTGCCGATGCCGCCCGCATACTCAGGAGGCATCGTCCCCGGCAGGTTGCCGGCCATGATGCGCGCCGCGCTTTGATCGGGCATCACGATCGCATCGAAGCGTGGCCGCAGCCCGCCGCGCTTGAGGTCGGCATCCGTGATCGTCTCGAACTCGAATTCGTATTGTTCGAGCAGCCAGCGCGTCCAGCCCTCGTCGATGTTCTCGACCCACGACTTGTAGAGGCCGACGCGCGGACGGCCCAGCGCGCGCGCATCCGCGGGCGCGCGGCCGCCCGACGCCGTCGCGCGCAGGCCAAGATCGCGCGCGATCGCTTCGACGTGCTCGCGAACGCCTTTCGCATCCGCCACCATGATGGCGCCGGGCTGATAGGTGTAGCCAAGGATCGGCATCGCGCTCGTCAGGAACGACACGCGGGCGCCGGTCTTGAGCAGGCGATTGATCGCGATGCTGGCGCCGTTGCCGCGACCGTCGATCACATAGAAGGACGGCCGGCGCAGATCGCCCCAGACTTTCGACGGCGCGATCGACGCGCGGTCGAGGCGCGTCGCCGGCGGCGGCTCGAAATACTGATCGATGCTGTCGACCCGCACGTTCATCTGCAGCGGCAGCGTCCATCCGGTGACGTCGTAGGGCCGGTCGATGACCGCCCCCGCCACCCGCCGCACCGGATACTGCTGCACTTCCAGCAGCGTCTTCGCATACGCGCGATTGGGTTGCGCCATCAGGATGATGTCGGCGCCTTGCGGGTAGACGGTGTCGGCGATCCGGAATGGCTCGAGCGTGCGCTGCACCTCGACGGCGCCGTCGATCAGCAGCTGTTCGAGCTTGCGCGCCGCGTGCCCGTCGAACTGATCGGGAGGAATGATGAACGCGAACGGCCCGCCCTTCATCCCGAGGTCAACCTGGCGCTTCGCCATTCGATGGAAGTTGCGCACCAGGTCTTCGCGGTAGCGCGCGGCTCCGCCGATCAGCCCGCGGGCCGCCGAGAGGTTGTAATCGACGATGTTGCGGAGCGTCCAGTAGCCGCCCGGCCACGGATTCGGAAACGTCGCGGACGGCTGGTGATCGGGAAAGCCGCGGCCGCCGATCAGTTGATCGGCCGGTACGACGATCGGCGATGCGACCCGGACGCTGGCCGCCTCGGTGAGGAGCGTGACCGTGTTGTGGCCGAGCGGCGCGGAATCCTCGTAGCCGGGCCAGAAGTAGTCGTAGAGCGCATTCTGCAGCACGCCCGAGCGGCCGTCCTGCTCGAGGGCGAACGCCATGGCGTTGCCGAGCAAGCCCATGGTTCGCCAGACCAGCGGGTCGTAATTACGATCGATCGGATCGGTGACGGGGGGAACGAAGTAGCGCGCCCCGCGCGGCCCCATCTGGTGCATCGTCAGGAACACCTGCGGATGCCAGCGGCGGTAGAGAAAATTCGCGATGCTGCGGTTCTCCGCCAGGTTCATCATGAACGCGTCGCGGTTGATGTCGTGGCCGGCGTACTTGTGGTACAGCCAGGGCATGTTCGCGCCTTCGAACTCGGTGCCCTTCCACTTGCGATACCAGTCGACGGTGAGCGCGTGGCCGTCGGGATTGAGTGATGGAAACAGGATCAGGATGACGGCGTCCAGAGCTCTTGTGATCTCGGGATCCTGTGAAGTGGCGAGCGTATGCAGCAGCTCCGGCGCGGCCTGCGTGCCGCCGATCTCGGTGGCGTGAATGCTCATGCCGATCGCGACGATCGCCGGCTGGCGCTCGATGATGACGCTCGCGGCGTTGTCGTCGAGTGTTCGCGGATCGCCGAGCCGGAGCGCGTTGGCGCGGATCTCTTCGAGGCGGGCGATGTTCGCCGGCGATGACACGATCGCCGCGATCAGCCTGCGGCCTTCGGTGGTGGGACCGGCGTCGACGAGCTCGACGCGATCGGATGCGGCGGCGACCGCTTCGAAGTAGTGCTGCAGCGACGGCCAGTCAGCGAGCTCGCGATCGGCGCCCATCCGGAAGCCGAACGCGGCCTCCGGCGTCTGCACGGCCGCCGGTGCTTGCGCGCCGGCGTTGACGGACAGGACTGCAAGAAGAAGAACGACACCGGCCGGGCGCATCGGCCGGATGGTATCTCTATTCCAGCCGCAGGGCCGTCACCGGATCGCCAGCGTGACCGTGTCCCGCAGGCAAAAAAACAGGGGTGCCTTGCGGCACCCCTGAGCAGGGACGTTGAGGAACGAGGCAGGTGGTGTGGTTACTTGGTGTCGCGAAGCGTCGGCCGGGCCGGCGCCGCGGCAGCTTTTTCCGTCGTCTTCACCGCCGGCGCCGCCTTCACCGCCGACAGCGTCGGCGCGGGCTTGGCGTCTTTCGTGTCGAGTCGTGCGAAGAGTGCGGCGAGTCCCGCCTGCTGCGGATCGTAGACGCCCCACTCATCCTTGGCCGGACGGGCGACGAGTGATCGGTTCGTTGGTGTTGCCATATTTTTTACCCAGGAGCCTCGGAGCAACCCGGTTAGAGCAAGTGACGTGCCGGGGTTGAAGGGCCGATCGCGCGGACGCCAACTCGACCCCTGGTATCGACTTAGCTCACCATCCCGGAATCGGTCACGCCCGCGGCGGGCCTCCCGGGCCGACACTTCGTGTCAGCCTGCTTACGTTTGTGAAATCGTCGGTCAGCCGTAATGGCCCCGCATCGCCCGTTCTCCCTATGAACGCGATGCTTCTCGTTCTGGCACACCTGTTGCCATTGCGGGCGGCATGATCGTGAGCTATCTCGGTACCAAGGGCGGCACCGGCACGACGACGCTGGCCGTCAATGGCGCGGCCGACCTCCGCCGCATCACCAACCGCTCGACGGTCATCGTCGATCTCAAGAACGGGCCTGGCGACGTCGCCCTGTTCCTGGGCCTCAGGCCCCGGCACTCGGTGCTGACCGCCCTCGACCAACTGGCGTGGCTCGACCCGGCGATGCTGTCGCGCTACGTCGTCGAGCACGAGTGCGGCCTGCACGTCCTTGCCGGGGGCGATGACTTCGGGCGTCCCGCGCCGCGCG
>JAYWEJ010000223.1:0-8492 GCA_043779345.1 Acidimicrobiia bacterium
TTCGTCGATTCCAAGCGGCCGGCGGCGAGCGCCGACGGCTCCTCGGAGACGAAGGAGAAGGTGTTCACCGTCGAGGCCGACAAGATCAACGAGCTCCGCATCATCTACCAGGGTGAATCGTCGCTCCTCAAAAAGACCGACGCCGGGTGGCAGATGATCGAGCCCGCGGCGATCGCGGCCGATCCGCCGGAGGCCATCGGCGTCGCATCGGCCCTGAACGGCGTCGACATCGTCCGCGTCGTCGACGAGAACGCCACGGACCTCGAGCAGTTCGGTCTCGCCAATCCGCTGATCACGGTCGCCTTCAAGGCGGATGGCGGCGCGGCCGGAACGCTGAAGCTGGGCAACAAGAACGCCACGCAAGGTGAAATCTACGCGCTCAAGAACGACGAGAAGCGCGTGTTCCTGGTGTCGGCGTTCCAGGAAACGAGCTTCAACCGCAAGCCGTTCGACCTGCGCGACAAGAAGATCCTGAAATTTGATCGCGACCAGGCCGATTCGCTGGTGCTCGCGAAAGGCGCGACCGCGATCGAGATGTCGCGCGCGGGCAGCGAGTGGCGGGTCGTGAAGCCGATCCCCTCGCGCAGCGACTACAGCGCGGTCGAAGGATTGATCACGCGGCTGTCCTCGTCGAACATGTCGAAGCTGCTCGAGGAGAACCCGAGGGACCTCGCGATCTACGGTCTCGACAAGCCGGCGATGACGGTGACGATCGGCGCGGGCAGCGCGAAGACGGTGCTCGCGATCGGCAAGGCCAAGGACGGCGAGACCTACGCGAAGGATGCGTCGCGGCCGATGGTGTTCATGGTCGACGCGACGCTGCACGGCGATCTCGAGAAAAACTTCGACGACTATCGAAAGAAGGAGCTGTTCGAGTTCAGGCCCTTCTATGTGGCGCGGCTGCGCGCGGTGCTCGACGCGCCGGGCGGGCCCAAGACCTACGAGTTCGAGAAACAGGCACCGGCGACGCCCGCCGATCCGGAGACCTGGAAGGTGACGCGCGTGGGCGGATCGAGCCATACTGCCGACCAGACGGCGATGGACGACTTGTTGAACAAGCTCGTGGCGATCAGGGCCGAATCGTTCGTCGACGCGAAAACCAGGACCGGTATCGACAAGCCCGCGCTGGTCGTCAGCGCCAGCTACGACGACGGCAAGTTCGAGCGCGTACGGTTCGGACAGGTCGGCGAAACCGCCTACGGCGGGCGCGACGGCGAAGCCAGCGTCGCGAAGATCGATCTGTCGTCGATGCGCGCAGCGCTACAGGCGTTCGATTTGGCGGTGACGCCCAAGGAGCCTGCACCCGCTGCCAAAGAGGGCGACAAGAAGTGATCGCCTGCCCTGAGCGAGATGCTCTCCGCTGGTTACTGCGGAGAGCATGGAGTCGAAGGGTGGCACTCGCGAACATCGCGCTCATCATTCTCGTCACCGCCTGCGCGCCAAAGACGGCGTCGCCGGCGTTCGGTCCCCAGGGCGCCGCCCGCTCGTCGCCTGAAGAGCAGCTGCGCCGCGACCTCCAGTCGATCTTCACCGACAGCGCCATCGATCACGCGTTCTGGGCGGTCTCGGTGCAGTCGCTGAAACAGGGCGGCACGCTGTTCAGCCTCAACTCGTCGCGGATGCTGACGCCCGCGTCGAATCAGAAGTTGATCACCAGCGCGGTGGCGGCCGACCGTCTCGGCTGGGACTACCGCTACACCACGAAGATTTATGCGACGGGACCGTTGTCGCCCGAAGGCGATCTCAGCGGCGACCTGGTCATCGTCTCGAACGGCGATCCGACGATCAACCCGCGGCATCCGGAGCGCTGGGGCGCCTTTGATGCGTGGGCCAGGCAGCTCCATGCGAAGGGCGTCCGCCGAGTCGCCGGTCAGCTGATCGGCGACGACAACGCGTTCGCGGAACCGGGTTATGGCGTCGGATGGGCATGGGACGATCTCGGACTTGGCTATGGCACCGCGGTCAGCGCCCTCCAATACAACGAGAACGAGGTCGAACTGATGATCGGCCCCGGGCTGGAAGCGGGCGGCCGCGCCATCATCAGCGTCTCGCCGCCGGGCAGCGGCATCATTCTCGATCACGCCGTCACCACGGTCGCGCCGGGACAACCGACCCGCGTGGCGCTGGAACGCGTCGCTGGTTCGAACATGCTGAGGGTCAGCGGACAAGTGGCGATCGGCGGGGCCGCGATCACTGAATCCGCCGCGGTGCCAAATCCGACGATTCAATATCTGAACGCGCTGCGTGAAGCGCTGGCGAGAAACGGCGTCTTCGTTGGCGGCAATTCCCTCGACATCGATGATGCGAGGGTGAAACCCGATTACAGCCGTACCACTCTGCTGCTCGAGGATCAGTCGCCGACGCTGGATGTCGTGATCGACGTCGTCGAGAAGTGGAGCAGCAACGTCTATTCCGAAACCCTGCTGCGCTCGCTCGCGCCGGCCGGCTCCGAAGCCACCGCCGAAGCGGGCCTCGCCGTCGTCAACGAGACGATGCTCAAGTGGGGCGTCAAGCCGGAGCTGTATATCGCGCGGGATGGCTCGGGACTGTCGAGGAACGACTACATCGCGCCCGATGCGCTGATCGGCCTCCTGAGCCACATGTGGCGGGACGAGCGACACCGGGAGAAATTCCAATCGACGCTGGCGCAATCAGCGACCAGCGGCTTGCTTGCTGCTCGCATGAAGGACACGCCGGCAGCGGGGCGCGTCTGGGCCAAGACCGGATCGATGTCAAACGTCCGCTCGCTGTCAGGCTACCTGCTGACGTTGGACAACGAGCCGATCGTGTTCTCGATTATCGTGAACGGTTACCACGTGCCCTCGACCCGCGTCGAGGCCGCAATGGACGAAGCGCTGGTGCGGCTCGTGAAATTCCCGCGCGAGCTTCACGAAGAGTAGGTCTGACGGCCTGACGGCCTATTGGCCTATTGGCCCACTGGCCTACAAATGAACGAAGCGGCCGAAGATCACCGCCATCGTCATGCCGACGGCGCCAACGACGAGCGCGCCGGCCATTCCGACAGCGAAGGGCTTCAGGCCGACGCCTTTGAAGACGGCGAAGTTGGTGTTCAAGCCGACCGCCGCCATTGCCGTTCCCAACAGGATCTGCGACGCCCAGTAGTCTCCAAGCGATTTGGTGATCGACGCCCACTGCGCCGCGCTCAACACGCCGAACGCCGCGCCGTTCGAAGTCAGCGTCCAGTCGCCGATTGTTCGCACGACCGCCATCGCCAGGAAGCCGAGGACGAATGCCGGCACCAGTGCTGTGATCCCGACCGCGCCGATGCCGCCGGAGCCAATCCTGGCCTGAGCACGCACGTGCATCCAGGTGAGGATCGGAATAACGGCCGCCAGGAAAATGTTGCGCGTCAGCTTGGTGACCGTCGCGACGTTCAACACCACTTCGTCGTTGTAGACCTGCTTGTAGGTGAGGGCTGCGCCCACGACTTGTGAGGTGTCGTGAATGGCGGTGCCGAGAAACAACCCGATCGTCTCAGACGATCCCAAGAGGGCGTGGGCGAGGTACGGATACGTCAGCATCCCGAACAGGCCGAACGCGACCACATTCGCCACCGCGTAGGCGACTTCTCTCTCATCCGCTTCGATCGCAGGAGCGGTCGAGACGATCGCCGTCACACCGCAGATGCTCGTCCCCGCCGCAATCAGGATTCCGAGCCGCGGCGGCAGTCCCAGCTTGCGATTGAACCACGTCACGAAGATCAATCCGGTCGCGATCGCCGCCAGCACCACCGGCAGGCCGGCGACGCCGAGCTTCAGCACATCGAACAGGCTCAACCGGATGCCGACCAGCACGATGCCGGCTCGCAGGATGGTCGTCGTCGCGAACTTGAGGCCTGGAATGAGCGACGCCGGCAACGGCAGGGTGTTGCGAAGCAACAAGCCCAGGACGATGGCGACGGGCACGCCTGACAGCGGACTGCTGCCGGTCAGGCCCTGCGCGGCAAGAATCTGTCGGCCAATCAGATCGGCGAGCCAGAAGCCCGCCAGCATCACGACCACTGCTGCGAGAACGCCCGGAACGTATTTCATTGAGCTCTTCCGGCTCCCAGTTCCCGGCTCCCGGATCCCGGATTCATCGCCCGACCAGCCAGAAGCCGCCGATCACCAGCGCGACCGCCGAGGAAGCGTAGAGAAACCCTCGATACCGGCCCGGGTGATTGTGTCCGAGTCGAATGCTGACGACGCCGACGACGGCTGCGAAGGCCGACATGCCCGCCATCGCGCCGAGACCAAAACCGGTCAGATACAGAACGGCATCCGCTTGCAGCGAGAACGCCAGTGCCGGGAGCACGCCAAAAAGATGCGAGCTTCCGGCCAGTCCGTGAAGCGTGCCCATTGCGAACGATGCGCCGGCATGAGTGTGCGGCTGTGGGGCCTGCCTGGCCTTCCAGATTCCCCAGGCGCCAACAGCGATCAACGCCACACCGACAATGCGCTCGCTATAACTTGAAATCGCATCGAGGGGAAGTTGATCGCTCAGCAACAGCAGCAACGCCGCGATCAGGACGACGCCGGCGGTGTGACCGATGCCCCACTGCAAACCGGTTCGCCACCCTTCGACTCGCTCTCGTCGGGCTTCGCCCGACGGGATCTCGTTCAGGGCAGGTTGCTGGCCGCTGCTGACAACCAGCGGAGTGACCGCGGCCAGATGATCGGGCCCGGCGAAGACATGAATCAGTCCGGCTGCAAGGCCGGCGAAGAAGGCAAACATCATCGCTGAATGGACTTCAGCTGAAAGTACTCCTCGATCGCCAGCGGTCCGATCTCGCGGCCGATGCCCGACTTCTTGTAACCGCCGAACGGCGCAAGCACGTTGAAGCGTCCGCCGTTGATGTCGACCTGGCCCGTGCGCAGCTGCCTCGCGACCTCGAGCGCGCGCTCCGGCGTGGCGCCCCAGACGCCGCCCGCAAGACCGTAGGGCGAATCGTTCGCGATCGCGATCGCATCCGCTTCCGAGTCGTACGGAATGACCGCGAGCACCGGCCCGAAGATCTCTTCCTGCGCAATCGCCATCTGGTTGTTGACGTTCGCGAAAATCGTCGGCTCGACGTAGAAACCCGTGGCCAGGTTCGCGGGCTTGCCGCCGCCGGCGACGAGCGTGGCGCCTTCCTTCTTGCCCTGCTCGATGAATCCAAGCACGCTGTCGCGCTGACCGGCGGATGCCAGCGGACCCAGCCGCGTGTTCTTGTCGAAGGGATCGCCGAGCGTCAGCTTCGCCAGCTGGCCCTTGGCGAGCTCGACCGCCTCGTCGTGTCTCGATCGCGGCACGATCATGCGCGTCCACGCCGAGCAGGTCTGCCCGGAGTTCTGCATGCAGTTGTTCACGCCCGCGGGGATCGCCTTGTCGAACGGCGCGTCATCCAGCACCACGAACGCCGACTTGCCGCCGAGCTCGAGACACACTTTCTTGATGCCCTCGCCCGCGACCGACGCGATTCGGCGTCCCGCCTGCAGCGATCCGGTAAAGCTGACCATGTCGACGTCGGGATGCGCGACGATCGCTTCGCCGACGACACGTCCCGATCCGGACACGATATTCAGCACGCCTTTCGGCAGGCCGATTTGGTGCGCGGCCTCGGCCAGCAGGAAAGCGCTGAGCGGCGCCATCTCCGCCGGCTTCAACACGATCGTGCATCCGGCCGCGAGGCCCGGGGCAACTTTGCAGACGACTTGATGCAGCGGGTAATTCCACGGCGTCACGCAACCGACGACGCCGATCGGTTCCTTGATGACGAGCGAGTTGCCGAGCTCTTCTTCGAGCTTCGCTTCGCGGATGAACGTCGCGTTCATCCCAATCATCATGATCGGGAACTCGGCTTGCACCTTGGTGGCAAACCCCAACGCGGTGCCGACTTCGTGCGCGATCGCTTCGGCGATCTGCGGCACGCGCGTCTTCATCGCCGCCGAGAGCTTCTCGAGCC
This sequence comes from Acidimicrobiia bacterium, assembly GCA_043779345.1. Classification (GTDB taxonomy): domain Bacteria; phylum Acidobacteriota; class Vicinamibacteria; order Vicinamibacterales; family UBA2999; genus 12-FULL-67-14b. The sequence goes on from JAYWEJ010000223.1 coordinate 5,945, forward strand.
ACTGCGCCCGTTCTTCAACGGGCAGCCGGCGCCACGATTCGAAGCCCTGGCGCGCCGCCTTGACGGCGCGATCGACATCCGCCGCGGTGCCGCGCGGCACGCGCGCGAACTCCTGCTCCGTTGCGGATGAGATGACGGCAATCGTCTCGGTGCCGGTCGAGGACTGCCACGCACCGTCGTAGTAGTGCTTGTCGTAATTCATGAATCTTTCAATTCTACGCTATGCTTTTTTCCTTATGCAGATTGCTGGACAGACGTTCATCGTCACCGGCGGCGCGTCGGGCCTCGGCCGCGCCACGGCGGAAACCATCGTTGGAGCGGGCGGAAACGTCGTGCTGCTCGACGTTAATGCTGAGACGGGCAAGGCCGCCGAGCAGGCAATGGGCGCCACAGCCCGGTTCGCCCAGGCGGACGTGACCAGTGAGGACCAGGTCAAGGCGGCCATCGATCTGGCAGTGTCGTCGTTCGGCGGTCTTCACGGCGCGGTCAACGCCGCCGGGATCGGTCCCGCCGCGAAGGTCCTGGGCCGCAACGGTCCGCACCCGCTCGACCTGTTCGAGAAGACGATCAAGGTCAACTTGATCGGCACGTTCAACGTGATTCGGCTCGCCGCCGCGGTGATCGCGCAGAATCAGCCGGCCGAGAACGGAGAGCGCGGCGTGATCATCAACACGGCGTCGATTGCCGCGTTCGACGGACAGATTGGCCAGCCCGCCTATGCGGCTTCGAAGGGCGGCATCGTCGGCATGACGCTACCGATCGCGCGTGAATTCGCCTCGCTCGGCATCCGCGTCGTCACGATCGCACCCGGCATCTTCGACACGCCGCTGCTCGCAGGATTGCCCGAGCTGGCGCGCGTCTCGCTCGGCCAGCAGGTGCCGTTCCCGTCACGACTGGGCCGGCCGGCCGAATACGGCGCGCTGGTACGTCACATACTCGAGAACGAGATGTTGAACGGCGAAGTGATCAGGATCGACGGCGCGCTCAGGATGGCGCCGAGATAGAACTACACGTCCGGATGCCGCTCGTGCCACTTCGTGGCGCGTTCGTAGGCGGCGGCCACGCGACAAAGCATCCCCTCGCTCAATCGCCGGCCGGCAAACTGGATGCTGTATGGCAGTCCATCCGGCGAGAACCCCGAGGGCAGACAGATCGCAGGCGTGCCGGCGAGATTCATCGGCATCGTGAACTCGGCGGCGCGGGGAGACAGCTTCTCCCACGTCCCGTTCAGTTCAGCCATGGGGCTCAGCATCAACTCGCGAGAGACCGCCCAAGCCGGCGCGCCTCCCGCCGGGCACGCCATGACGTCGACCGATTCGAGCAGGGCGCTGAAATCGGCGGTGAATTTCGCGCGCCCCGCTTGCGCGCCTGCGACTTGCGCCGGCGTCATCGCTGTACCTGTTGCGAGGAAATCACGAAAGTACGGACCGTACTCGGCGGCTCGAGACGGGTAGTTGGCCTTGTGTTCGGCGAGCGCCTCCGGCGCGCAAATCGCGAACCAGATGTTCAACATCGCTGCAAGGTCCGGCATCTTCACCTCGACGATTCGAGCGCCGAGGCCTTCGAACACCTTCAGGGCCGCGTCAATCGAGGCAACTTGGCCCGGGTCGACGTTCGTCGACGCGTACCCCCGATCGATGCCGATGCGAAGGCCGTCAACGCCCTGACCGACCGCCGCAAGCGCACGAGCTGGCGGATCGACAAGCGATGTCGAATCCTTCGGGTCAGGCCCGGCAATGGCGTCGAACAGGATCGCAACGTCGGCGACGTTCCGGCCGATCGGTCCCACGTGATCGAGTGATGCAGACAAGGCGAGCACGCCGTGGCGGCTGACGCGACCGTAGGTGGGCTTCAGCCCAACGAGACCATTCGCCGATGAGGGGAACCGAATCGATCCGCCGGTATCAGTGCCGATGGCCGCGAAACAGAGACCAGCGGCGGTTGCGGCGCCTGACCCACTCGAAGAGGCGCCAGGCCATCTGCCGGCGTTCCACGGATTCACGGGAATCCCCAACTCGGGGTTGTACCCGGCCGCGGCGCCTTCCGTCAGGTTCAACTTACCGAGTACGATCGCACCAGCGCCGTAGATCTTCGCGACCACCGTCGCGTCTTCGTCCGGCACGAAATCCCTGAGCACTCGAGTCCCGCCCATCGTCCGCACACCGCGCGTATAGCACAGGTCCTTGACCGCCACCGGCACGCCATGCAACGGACCGCGGTACTTGCCGGCGTTGATCTCGCGCTCGGCCTCTGCCGCCGCGGCCATCGCCTGGTCTTCCATGAGCGTGGCGTAACTCTTCAGGTTCGCATCGACTCGCCGGATCCGATCGAACATGTGCTGCGTCAGGGCGACCGGCGAGACCTCGCGTGAGGCGATCTTCCGGCTGATTTCCTGAAGCCCCAACCAATGGGAACCCTCCAAAGCAGCCGTTCCTGCGGCCGCAGTTGGTGCCGGTGGCTCACCGGAGCACGCCGCGAACGGCGCCAGCGCGGTCGCGCCCAACGCCGCCAGTGCCCGGCGCCTCGTCATGTCATCGCCAGTCATTTG
>JAYWEJ010000224.1:0-3571 GCA_043779345.1 Acidimicrobiia bacterium
GCCTGGCCGACGATCTCGATCTGGCCGTGCTGGATCGGCAGTTTGTACAGATACAGCGGAATCCCCGGCACCGCGGTCGTGCCGCCCAGCCGGAAGACCGTGCCGGCGACGCGGCCGACCGAGTCGAGCACGATCGTCGCCGGAACCTGTTCACCGGCGTGGGTGATGTCCACCGTGACTCGCGCGCTAGATCCGAGCGCATCGCTGACGGCCACGATCTCGCGCCGGCCGAGCGGCACATCGGGCAGCGTGAAGTTTCCGTTGGCATCGGTGGTCGTCAGGCTGAGCCCGCCGCCAACGCGCGCGCCGGCGACGCCCTGGCCGGCCGGATTCAGCACGACGCCCTTCACCGAGCCGAGCCCGCCGGTGATGACGACGGTCACCGTGGCGTGGCCATCGGCGGCCAGTGTCTGGGCGGCCTCGCCTTCCTGCAGCGTCGCCTGATCGAACGACTGCACGCGCAGCTGGCCCGCCGGCACGCCGGCAAACGCGAACGCCCCGTCCGCGTCGGTCGTACCGATCGCCACCGGACACTTTTCCGCCCCGCAGCCCACACCAGGCTGGCTGCCGGCGATGTAATAGACGATCACCGGCAACCCGGCCAGCGATCCGGCGCCGGCGCTGCGCAGCACGTGGCCGCTCAGTGCGCCCCTCTTGATCGCGATCTCCTTCGGGCTGTCGGCCGTCAACAGCACCAGATCGCGCGTCGTCGTGGCGCCAGCAAAGGGAATCGTTTCGCTGACCGCGATCTGCGCCTGAGCGTCGGTATTCACCGCCTCGATGAAGACGTTGCCGACCGGCACCCGCGCGACGGTGAAGCGGCCGCCGGCATCGCTGGTCGCACCGTAGACGCTGTTGTCGGTCAGGCTGGTGATCCTGATCGCGGAATCCTTCAGCGGCTTGCCGTCTTCTCCAAGCGTCCTGCCTTGCAGCGTGCCGCGGCCGAGCATGACGATGTCGACGTTCAGGCGCTGGCCGTGGCGCGCGATGTTGAACTGCAGATCGCGGAACTCGTCGGTCTCGGGGTCGACGGCCAGAATCCGCGGGGCGCGCAGCACGTAATCCCACGAATACTTGCCGTTGGCGTCGGCGCTCTTCGAGCTGATGCCGATCCAGACCACGCCGCCTTCGGGCTTGGGACAGCCGTAGAACAGACGCATGCTGGCGAACGGGACCGGCGACCCGTCGGCGCGCAGCACGCGGCCGGAGACGACGCCGCCGTCGTCTTGCGCGGTGATTTCGATCGGCGCGGTCTCGGCCGTCATCGCCTGGCCGCGCAGGTCGGCGACGTCCTGAATGGTGATCGTGCGCGGCAGGAACGGACCGACCGGATCGCGGAACGCGAGGAAGGCGATCCGGCCATCCGGCTGCAGCGCGACGCCGACAATCTTGTTGCCGTCGGACAGGAAGTGACTGATGTCTTCGGCCTTGAACTTGTCCTGGACCGATTGCAGCGTCACTTCTTCGCTGAACAGCACGGCGACGATGCGGCCGGGACGCCACAGGCCCTCGGTCTTTCCCGGGTCGACGCAGACCTGGTCCGCCCGGCCTTGCTGAACGACGCCGACAATCGACGGCGGTGGATCGGCAATCACCGTCATGGCCGGAGTCAATACCGGGCCGCCGGCGGCGGCTGTCTCGACCGAGAGGCGATACGGATCGGCCGGGGCGAACGTCAGCTGGGGAACCTGCGCCGCGCTGGCGTTCTGGAACACGAATTGCCGCAGCTGGCCCTGCGCGTCGGGCACGACGACGCTGAGCGTGTACGGCTCCGAATCGGGAACGCCGGCGACCCGCTCGAGCCGGATCGTGAACGCGCCCGGCACCGGCGCGGCGATCACCGCCATCTGCGCGGTCGGCGCCGATCCTGGCGTCGCAAACTGCAGGTAGTCGCCGAACGGAATCTCCTTGGTGATCTTTCCGGCGACGCCCACGCCGCCAAGGCGCCGGCCGGCGCCGTCCACGAGCGTCAGCCGGACCGGCAGGCTGCTGCCGCTGGAGATCAGCACGGAGATGTGTGCGGGCCGGTACGAGATCTTCCGCGCGACGTCCTGGTGGAAGGCGGCGGCGCCGGCGCTGGCGAGATCGGCCGTGAGCAGCGCCGACACCGCCTGTGCGAACACGTCCCCGCGCGACGAACGGCGCCGCAGATCGTCGAAGCCGGCGAGATCGTCCCTGGCGAATGCCAGGTCCTCAGGATCGCTGATGCGCTCCGCGAGCCGCCCGTAGCTGCTGCCGATGAAGTCCATCAGCAGCTGGGAAGCGGTATCGCGCATCGACTCGTGCAGGCCGACGCGCAAGCCGGCGGCCGCGACCTCGATCGCGCGATCCCAGATCAGTTTCTTCGAGAACCGCTGAATGTCCTTCGGCAGCGCCGCGCCCGGGGCGGTCGCCACCGCGTAGGCCTTGCCGAGGAGGCCGATCGCGGCGGTCCGCAGCGCGAGCGGCAGCGAACCGGCTTCCTTGGGCAGCACCAGCGAGTCGGGCGACAGCGGGATGCCGAGCTCGCCGACCGACGTCTTCAGCGCAAACCGCCCGGTCACGTTCTCGTCGGAGTCGAGCGTCGCGGCGATCACCTTGCCGCTGACCTTGGCGATCAGATCGTAGCTGACCGATTCGGAGTCGCCCGGCGCGATCGTCTCGATTTGGCGCGTCGGCTCACCGACGATCGTCGCGCCGCTCACCACCTTGGGATAGAGGTTCAGGCTGACGAAGTTGGCCGGCGACTCGCTCGTGTTCGTCACCGTCACGTCGAGCGTGTAGGCCTCGCCTGCCGAGACGACCTCCGGATGCGTGAATGTCAGCGTGAAGGTCGGATTCCTGACGAGCACGGCGCCCGCGGCCCGGCCACGCACCGTCACGGGGCCAATCGGCAGCCCCAGCAGCGTGCCGGTGATCTCCATCTCGATGATGTGGCTGCCCTCGCGGCGCCCCTCGACGAGGAACTCGGCGTTGCCCGTCTCTCCTGGACCGAGCGCGACGACATCGTCGGCCGTGCCGAGCGCGCCGTCGGGACCCGGCTGGATGACCGACTGGATGCGCGGCACCTCGCCGCGGTCGGTGCGGCCCATGCGCAGCGGATCGTCCGGCGAGCCGACGACCGTGTCGACGCCGGGCGGCAGGACGATCTCCGCCTTGAGGTCGGTCACCACCAGGTTCGACCCGGCCGGCGCGACGTTGCCGACCATCAGCATCACGCTGAAGAACTGGTTCAGGAAGCCGATGTCGCCCGGGATGACGACGACGCCGGGGATTGGCGGCACGAAGAAATTCTGACCGGCGGCAGCAGGCACCTTCAGCGTGAATCCCTGCACGTTGAGGTTCGGGATCTGCGTCTGCAGCCGTTTGAGGCTGTCGGGGATGACCGTCTGCAGACTCGGCAAGCCTGACTGGGAGCCGATGCCGGGAATGCGCACTTCGGTCGACGCCACGCCGGATGCACCCTGCAGCGTCGGCAGGACGACGGTGAAGTTGATCGGAACCTTGCGGTCCTCGATCGCGAAGGCGGCGGCGAAGTTGTAGGCCTGGAAGCTGGACTTGTCGAAGACCAGCCCCTTCTCCCGGATTTCCG
>JAYWEJ010000225.1:0-19778 GCA_043779345.1 Acidimicrobiia bacterium
TGACCGGCGGCATCGGCGCCTACAAGGCGGTGGAGATCGCGCGCGGCCTCCAGAAGAATGGCCACGAGGTGGTGGCGGTGATGACCCGGTCGGCCACCCAGTTCGTGGGCCCGCTGACGTTTGAGGCCATCACGCGGCGCGAGGTAATCACCGACCAGTGGAAGGCGGGCGCCAACGCCGGCCCGGGGTCCCCACGAGGCACGCCTGCCGAGTGGGGTGGCGTCGAGCACATTGCCATCGCCTCGAACATCGATCTGCTGCTGGTCGCGCCGGCCACCGCCAACACCATCGGCAAGTTTGCCAACGGCCTCGCCGACGATTTCCTGTCCTCGCTCTATACCGCGACGCGCGCGCCGGTGATGATCGCGCCGGCGATGAACTCGAACATGTTCGACCACCCGGCGGTCGCCAAGAATCTCGAGACGCTGATCGCGCGTGGCGTGCACGTCGTCGATCCCGGGTCCGGATATCTGGCGTGCGGCTGGATCGGCAAGGGCCGGCTCGCCGAGCCCGAAGACGTCGTCAACGCGGCGGAGCAGTTGCTGAAGTCGAAGACGTCGTCGACACTGGCCGGCCGCAGCATCCTGATCACCGCCGGACCGACGTTCGAAGACATCGATCCGGTCCGCTTTGTCGGCAACCGCTCGAGCGGCCGGATGGGTTATGCCGTGGCGGCCGAAGCGTTGCGCCGCGGCGCCGCCGTGACGCTCGTCACCGGTCCGACGCACCTGACCACGCCGCACGGCGCCAACGTCGTGAAAGTGCGAAGCGCGGCCGAGATGCATGCCGCGGTCATGGCTCGCACCAGCGGCCAGGACGCCATCGTCATGTCGGCGGCCGTGGCCGATTACTCGCCGGCGGAGCCGGCCAAGAAAAAAATGAAGAAGGCCGACGGTCCGGTCACCATCACCTTGAACCGCACCAAAGACATTCTCGGCGAGCTCGGCAAGCTGCCGTCGCGGAAGCAGGGGCTGCCCGTGCTGGTCGGCTTCGCGGCTGAAACCAACGACGTGGTGTCGTACGCGAAGTCGAAGCTGAAGGAAAAGGCCGTCGATCTGGTCGTCGCCAACGACGTGTCGCGCAGCGACGCCGGCTTCGACGTCGACACCAACGCGGTGACGCTGGTGACCGCGTCGGGCGCTGAGGACGTCCCGCTGCAGTCCAAGGCGGCGATCGCGGCGCGGATCCTCGATCGCATCGAGCAGTTCCTGATCGCCGTTCCCGCCAGGAACGCCACCGCAAAAGCCTAGGCATGTCGCGCGAGGTAGCGGATCACCTGAAGTACTACGAAGAGATCGGTGTGACCGGGATCAGCCGAGATCCGAAATGGCGACGGAGAGCGGGTGATGCGGGTGATGCGGGTGAAGCGGGTGAAGCGGGTGGAAGGCAACTCGCATCACTAGCCTCACCCGCATCACCTGGCTCACTCGCAGGTGAATCTCTCGACGACATCAACACCGAGATCGGCCCGCTCTGCATGCGCTGTAAGCTCTGCTCGCTCGGCCGGACGCAAACCGTATTCGGCGTCGGCAATCCGAAAGCGCGCCTGATGTTCGTGGGCGAGGCCCCTGGTGAAGACGAAGACAAGAAGGGCGAGCCGTTCGTCGGCCGTGCCGGCCAGCTGCTGACGAAGATCGTCGAAGCGATTGGCATGACGCGCGACCAGGTCTACATCGCCAACGTCATCAAGTGCCGTCCGCCGAACAACCGTAATCCCGAGCCCGACGAAGTCGCGACCTGCGAGCCGTTCCTGTTCCGGCAGATCGACGTCATCCAGCCGAAGGTGATCGTGCCGCTCGGCAAGTTCGCCGCCCAGTGCGTGCTGAAGACCATGGATCCGATCACGAAGCTGCGCGGACGCCGGTTCGACTACCGCGGTTCGGTCCTGATCCCCACCTTCCACCCGGCTTACCTGCTGCGCAACCCGTCGGCGAAACGCGAAGTGTGGGAGGACATGAAGAACGTTCGCGCTATCCTGCAGTCCGAGGCGTAAGACCAATCGCCACTCCCAACTCCCGACTTCCGACTCGCCTGATTTCCGTGGCCGTGCCCGTGCCCGCGCTTGGCGTCCTGACGTATGGTGTGCCCGCTGAGCTCGCCATGCCGCGCGCAGGCGCGCGCGTGGTCGTGCCGGTCGGGCCGCGTACGCTGACCGGCGTCGTCCTCGGCGAGGCCGCGGCCGCCGACACCGCCTACACCATCAAGCCGATCAAGCAGGTGCTCGACGATGACGCGTTCGTGCCACCGGACGTGGTGAAGCTGACCGAGTGGGTGTCGGAGTATTACCTCGCCGGCCCGGGGGCGACGCTGGCCGCGGCGCTGCCGCCGCACGGGCTGACGGCGCGGACCGATCGCTTCAAGACCGTGCGCGTCGCGGCGCTGACGGCGGCGGGCATCGACTTCGTTGAACGGCTGGCCGCCCACAGCGTGGAGTCCGTGGACCTCAGCCTGTCCCGCCGAAGCGGCCCGCGCGAAGGCGGACGCCTCGGCACACGCCAGGCCGAGGCGTTGCATTTGCTGAAAGGCGCGCCCGATGGCGTCGCGGCGCCCGTGCTCACTGAGCGCGGCATCACCGGCGCGGCATTGTCGCGTCTCAAGACCCTGGGCCTGGTGGCCATTCGCGAAGAGCGCATCGATCGCGATCCGTTCGAGCACGCGGCGTCGGCGGTGAAGCCGCAGGCGCCGCGCGACGCCACGCCGGATCAACGGCGCGCGCTCGAGACGCTGCTGCCGCTGGCGGCCGGGAAGGCCTTTCACGTCGCGCTGATTCACGGCGTCACCGGCAGCGGCAAGACCGAGGTGTATCTGCGGCTCGCCGACGCGGTCCGTCAGGCGGGGCGCGGCGTGCTGATGCTCGTTCCCGAGATCGCGTTGACGCCGCAGGTGGCCGCGCTCTTCCGCGCGCGCTTTGGCAGCGCGGTGGCGATCCAGCACAGCGGCCTCTCCGACGGCGAGCGCCATGATCAGTGGCACCGCATCCGCCGCGGCGACGTCGACGTCGTCATCGGCACGCGCTCGGCGGTGTTCGCGCCGCTGGCCAATCCCGGGCTGATCATCGTCGATGAAGAACACGACACCTCGTACAAGCAGGACGAGACGCCGCGGTATCACGGCCGCGACGTCGCGATCATGCGCGGCAAGTTCACCAACGCGCTGGTCGTCATCGGATCGGCGACGCCGACGATCGAGTCCTACACCAACGCGCTCGAGGGCCGCTACACGCTGGTGACAATGCCGACCCGCGTGCTGGACCGGCCGATGGCCAGGACCCACGTCGTCAACATGCGCGAGGAAATGGCGGAGGCGGGTGACGACGTCGTGCTCAGCCGCCCGCTGGTCGCGGCGATGCAGGAGCGTCTCGAGCGTGGCGAGCAATCGCTGATCCTGCTGAATCGACGCGGCTTCGCCACGGCCGTGGTGTGCCGCCAGTGCACGGCGACGCTCGAGTGTCCCAACTGCAGTATCTCGCTTACGGTGCACCGCAGACACGCTGGCTTGCCCAGCCGAAGCCCGGAGGGCGAAGGCTGGAACGCGCGCTGCCACTACTGCAATTTTTCGAAGCCGGTTCCCAAAACCTGCGAGACGTGCGCCGCGCCGTACATGGAGCGCGTCGGCTTTGGCACGGAGCGCGTCGAAGCCGAGATCACGAAGTTATTTCCGTCGGCGCGAATCGCGCGTGTCGATCGAGACACCGTCCGCCGCAAGGGCAGCCTCGTCGAGATCCTGGCCAGGGTTGCGAGCCGCGACATCGACATCCTGATCGGCACGCAGATGATCGCCAAGGGCCACGACTTTCCCGACTGCACGCTTGTCGGCGTGATCTCCGCGGACGTTGGCCTGGGCCTCGCCGACTTTCGATCCGCCGAGCGCACCTTCCAGTTGCTGACCCAGGTCGCGGGCCGGGCCGGCCGCGGCGAGCGTCCGGGCGAAGCGATCATCCAATCGCTGCTGCCGCAGCACTACAGCATCCGTCTCGCCTGCGCGCAGGACTACCGCGCCTTCTACGACAAGGAGGTCGAGTTCCGCCGCGCCATGCGCTATCCGCCGCAGGTGGCGATGGTGAACGTGGTCGTCCGCGGCAAGACGTTCGGCGAGGCAATGGATGGTGCGCGCGATCTCGCCGATGCCGCGCGCGGGCCGAAGGGCTTCGTGATTCTCGGACCCGCGCCGGCGCCGCTGACCAAGCTGCGCGGGGAACATCGCGCGCAGTTTTTCCTGAAGGGCACGAGCCGGAAGGCGATGCGCGAGGCGATGCAGCTGGCGGCCTCGCGCAAGCCGGCGCTCGCGAAACGGATCTCGATCGACGTCGATCCGCTGTCGATGCTCTAAGGAGAGCCGATGAAAGGGCCGATCGGGGCCGGCGTGAAGCAGACGATCAGCATCAGCAGCGCGACCAGCGCGATCGCGAGGCGGCCCGGGCCGAGGTCCTGCTCGTCGTTCAGTGTCGGCGGATGATGCGGCCCCAGCAGGATGATCATCACGGTCATCAGGATCGTCCACACGATCCAGCTGTTGGAAAAAAACGCCAGCCCGATGGCCACACCAAGCATGACCACGGTCACGATGGTCGAACGCCGGCCCAGCACCGCGAACGAGATGTGGCCGCCATCGAGCTGGCCAATCGGAAACAGGTTCAGCGCCGTCGCCAGCAAGCCAAACCATGCGGCGAACGCCATCGGATGCAGGTTGAGCGAATAACCGTCCGCGATTGGACCCCAGATCGCCGCCGCGGCGAACTGAAAGAGCAGCGGTTCGCCCAGCTCGCCGAAGTTCGAGGTGTCTTCAGGTAACCGATCGACCCGCGAGAGCCACAACCCGAGGAACAGGGCCGGCGCGGCAATCACGAATCCGGCGATCGGTCCGGCGACGCCAATATCGAAGAGCGCAATCTTGGATGGAATCCTGGAGCGCAGCCGGATGAACGCGCCGAGCGTCCCCGTCAGCGGCAATGGTGCCGGGAGAAAATACGGCCGCGTGGCGTCGACGTTGTAGCGCAGGCACATGACGTAGTGCCCCATCTCGTGACAGCCGAGAATGAGAAGGATAGTGAGGCTGTACCACAGCCCGTGGACCCAGAACATCGGATCCAACATTCGACGGCCGAGCGCCCCGAAGACCCGAAGCATCTCCTGCCAGAACGTCACATCTGGATCGATCACGCCCGGTTCGATCGTCGACATGTCGACGATAAAAGAGTCGTAATGACACGCTCCGGCGAGCGTCGTCGTGACGAGCGTCAACGCCAGGAGGAGGATCTGCACTCCGAGCCGGCCCTGCGGCGGCGGCAGTGGCTTCGGAATGAATTGCTCGTACTGATCGATCGAATCGATTGGTTCGATTGGCCCGATGGGCTCGTCGGAAGGCACCCTTCCCGAGCTTATCCGATGTTTTGCAGTTCCTTGCCGGGCTTGAAACGGATGGTGCGGCCGGGGGGGATGCGCACTTCCTTGCCGGTGCGGGGATTGCGGCCGATGCCGCGCTTGCGAGGCTTCACCTGGAAGACGCCAAAGCCGCGCAGCTCAATGCGTTCGCCGCGCTGCATCGAGTGGCGCATGGCTTCGAAGACCGCATCGACCGCCAGCTCGGCCTTCACTTTGGTGACATCAGCCACCCGTGAGACCTCGTTCACGATGTCCACCTTGATCATTGCTTTGTCTGTAACTATCTTAAACAAGGGGACTTACGCTGTCAAACTGATAAGTGCTTTGTATGGATGTATTTATCGGCAGCGGTGTGCATTTCCGGTAGGGTCTTTGCCGCGCAAGCCCTTATACACCTGTAACATAGAGCGATCGTGTCACGCCGGAATCTCCGTCAAGTCGTGTTGGTCGGTCGACCGAATGTCGGTAAATCAACGCTCTTCAATCGTTTGAGCGGGGCTCGCCGGTCGATCGTCAACTCCATGGCGGGAACGACGCGCGATGTCATTACCCATCCCGTCTCGTGGGAGGGATATCACTTCGATCTGACCGATACCGGCGGCCTGTTTGGCCATAGCGAGGATCCGCTCCACGAGCTCGTGATCGCCCAGGGCAGCCGCGCTCTCAAAGTCGCGGACCTGATCGTCATGGTCGTGGACGGACGCGAAGGTTTGATTCCCGGCGACCAGGAGATCGCGAAAGCGACGCGTGATGCCGGCGTACCCGTGATCCTCGCCATCAATAAATCGGACGATCGCCGCGCCCGCGCCGGCGCGCTCGAGCTCTATCGGCTCGGCTTCGACACCGTCATCGAGGTCAGCGCGGAGCACGGCGACGGCAGCGGTGATCTACTTGAATTGATCGTCGAGAAGCTGCAGCTCAGTCGTGATGAGGCGACGGAATCCGACGAGGCGGAGCCCGAGGAACCGGAGAAGCCGGAAACGGCGATCGCGATCGTCGGCCGCCCGAACGCCGGCAAGTCGTCGCTGGTCAATCATCTGCTGCGCGAAGATCGCATGATCGTCTCCGAGGTGCCGGGGACGACGCGTGATTCGGTGGATTCGCTGCTGCAGTGGCATCGCCGCACATTCCGCATCGTCGACACCGCCGGTATTCGCAAGCCCGGCAAGGTTTCGAAATCGCAAGTTGAATCGGTCAGCGTGCTGCTCGCGAAACGCGCCATCGAGCGGGCGGACGTGGTCGTGCTCGTGATCGATGCGACGGTCGGTCCCACCGATCAGGACGGCGCGATTGCCGGCGCCGCCAAGGAAGCGGGCAAGGGCATCATCATCGCCGCGAACAAGTGGGACCTGATGAAAACCGTCGAGGGCGTGGACGCAACCAAGGCCTTCGACGAAAACCTGCGCTACCAGCTGAAGTTTCTCGACTACGCGCCGATCCTGCACATCTCGGCCGTGACCGGCGAGCGCACGCCGAAGCTGCTCGAGATGGTCGATCGGGTCGCGGCGGCCGCGCACACCCGCGTGCCGACCGGCGAGCTCAACCGCTTCATCGAGAAGATCACGACCTCGTCGCCGCCGGTGACGTCGGGGAAGCGCAACGTGCGCGTGATGTACGCGTCGCAGACCAGCAAGGCGCCGCCGACGTTCGTGCTGTTTACGAATTCGGAAGCGAAGCTGCATTTTTCGTACGAGCGCTTCCTCGAGAACCGCCTGCGCGAGACCTATGGATTCTTCGGCAACCCGATTCGCATCCAGGTGCGGGGCCGGCAGGACACGCGCAAGGGTGAGGATCGCAAGACCGCGTCGGAGCGCGCGCCCGATCGCCGCAAGCCCGTGAAGAAAGGGCCGGGCTCGAAGCCGACCCGCGGTGATCGCGCCCGCGACGCCAAGCGCGGCGTCAAGGCGGGCCTGAAGCACCGCACGGCGCGCAGCGGATCGCGCAAGCGACGCTGATATACTGCCCCGGGGAAATTGCCGTAAATGGCCGCACCGAAGCGCGAGCTTTTCAAGGCCGCGGACGTCTGCGAAGTTGTGCAGGTTCAGCCGTACGTGCTGCGATCGTGGGAGGCGGAGTTTCCCCAGATCGGGCAGGTGCCGGCCGGGGGCGGACCGCGCCTGTATCGACGATCGGACGTCGAGCTCGTGCTGCGGATCAAGCGGCTGATCCTCGAGGAAGGCCTGACGCTCTCGGGCGCGCGGCGGCGTCTCGAGGAAGACAGCGGCACGGACAACGGCGCGTCGATGCTGGTCGAGGAAATCGTCGGCGATCGCGTCCGCGCCCAACTGCGGCAGGTGAAATCCGGGCTGAAGTCGATCCTCGAATTACTGTCGAAAGACAGCGAAGAGCCGCTCGAATTGCGTCTCGTCGCGCCCACGGTGCCCAGGAAGAAAGTCGCTGCGAAGGCGAAATCGAAGAAGTAAGAGGGTTGGTCGGGATGCCGGGATTCGAACCCGGGACCTCCTGCACCCCAAGCAGGCGCGCTAGCCAGGCTGCGCTACATCCCGTTTGACGTGAGCGCCTTACAGTCTACTCCACGGCCGTGATGAATCGAGTGGATTTCTCCTCGTGGCTCGCTTCCGAACTCTTCGGCCGCATCACGAAAACCGATCTGCGAACCGGCGCGTTGTTGCGCCGCACGAGCAAGATCGTCGCGAACAGCGACGGACTGTCGTGGGAGTGCTATGTCAATGCCGTTTCAGCCTGGTTGTGGATCAACAACCGCGGCACCGCCGTGGCGTTGTCGATCAACCATCGGTCCCCCGGGATGGGGCTGGTCGAGCAGGTCAATCAACCGTTCGCGCACTTGACGCTCCCGGTGTTCGTGAGGCCGGGCACCACCGGCGCCGGCGAACTGTGCCGTCAGCTGGAGCCGTTCATCGAGGCACTTGGCCTCCGCCGATTCGAGTACTTCAGCGCGACGCACGATCAGGTGACGCTGTGGAACCGGCGTCCGTCAGTCGAGACGATGCGGAAACGCATTCAGCTTCTGCGCAAGCAGTTTCACGACGGATAATCGGTGCCGTGACATTGTCGGGGAAGGCGAAGATGCAACTCGCGCTGCTGGCGCTCGCCGCGCTGGTCGCGCTGCTGCCGCCGGGCGCGCTCACCGTCGAGCGCTTCTATTCGAAGTGGCTCTATCCCATCCTGCAGGCGAACCTCACCTCGCTCTCCAATCGATCGCCGATCGCGCTGTTCGATGTTGCGATCGTCGTCTTCATCCTGATCGCGCTCGGCATCTGGACCTGGTCGATCCGTCTCGCGCGCAAGCAGCCGGTGATGCGATCGCTGTGGCGCGGCTTGGCCGCGACGCTGACGCTGCTGGCGGTCGTGTATCTCTGGTTTCTCGCGTCGTGGGGACTGAACTACGCGCGGCCGGCCCTCGAGTCGACGATCAAATTCGACGCGTCGCGAGTGACGCCGGAGGCGGTGCGGGCGCTGGCGGAGTATTCGATCGAGCGCGCGAACCAGTCGCACGCGGCGGGACACGCCGCCGGCTTTCCGGCGATCGACGCAGCACCGCAAGCGCTGATCGACGCGCTGCACCAGGTGGAAAAAGAGCTCGGGCGTCCGCGCCCAACGGTGATCGCGATGCCGAAGTGGTCGCTGTTCTCACCGTTCTATCGCGCCTCCGGCGTCAGCGGGCAGCTCGGGCCGTTCTTTCTCGAGACCTTGCTCAATCCGGATCTCACCGGACCGGAACGTCCCGCGGTCCTGGCGCACGAATGGGCGCACCTCTCCGGATACGCGCCGGAGTCGGATGCGAGCTTCGTGGGGACACTGGCGGCGCTGCGCGCCGGCCCCGCTGCGGAATACAGCGCGTGGCTCGACCTCGTCTCCGAATCGGTGAATCAACTGCAGCCCGTCACGCAGCGAATCGTGCTGCAGAAACTCGCGCAGGGTCCCCGCGACGATCAGGCCGCGATTCGCGAGCGCCTGAAAGCGCTGGTGCGGCCGGTGGAACAAGTGGCGTGGTCGTCGTACGATCGCATGCTGAAATCGCAGGGCGTTGAAGACGGCGTGAAAAGCTATAGTCGAGTGGTCCAACTGCTCATAGGGGCCGACGTGCTGAAGGTGCCAAGGCCCACAACCCAAGACCCAGGACCCAAGACCCAAGACCCGAGATCATGAAGACCCGCGTCATTCAAGTCGATCGCGAGCGTCCCGATCCGGCGGCGATCGAAGAGGCCGCCGCGGCGTTGCGCGAAGGAAAGCTGGTGGTGTTCCCGACCGAGACGGTCTACGGCCTCGGCGCGCAGGCGCTCGACCCGGTCGCGGTGCAGAAGATCTTCGACGCCAAGGAGCGCCCGGCTAACGATCCGCTGATCGTCCACCTCGCGCACATCGGGCAGGTCAACCAGTGCGCCGTCGGCATGCCGGCCGGCGCGCGCAAACTTGGCCTCTCGTTCTGGGCGGGGCCGCTGACACTGATCCTTCTTAAGAAACCGGAGGTCCCCGATCTCGTCACCGCGGGGCTGCCGAGCGTGGCACTGCGCGTGCCGTCGCACCGCGTCGCGCGCGCGTTGATGGAGATGGCGGGCGTGCCGATCGCCGCGCCGAGCGCGAATCGCTTCTCGCGACCGAGCCCGACGACGGCCGCGCATGTCATCGAGGATCTGGACGGCCGGGTCGATCTCATCCTCGATGCGGGACCCACCGACATCGGGTTGGAATCGACGATTGTCGATTTCACCGCCGACCCCCCGGTCCTGCGGCGCCCCGGCGGGATCACGTTCGAGCAGGTGCATTCACTGGTGCCGGAAGTGATCGTACAATCAGGGCAAGCGGAAGGCGAGTCGCCCCAGGCGGCGCCGGGCCAAATGACCCGCCACTATGCTCCGAGGGCCGAGCTCACCTTATATGAGGGGCCCAGCGATGCCGTCGTCCGAAGGGTCGCGGCCGATGTCAGGTCGGCGACGGCGGCTGGAGACCGCGTCGGCATTCTCGCGCCCGAAGAAGACCTTTCGGCCCTGGCGCCGGAGATCGCCGCCCGCGCGTCAGCCGGACGGATCGAGACGTTTCCCTATGGCTCCAGGAGCGATCTGGAGCGGTCTGCCCGGGAACTGTATGCCTCGATTCGGGCGCTCGATGCGACGGGCGTTTCGCGGATCCTGGCAATCGGCGTCGGATCCGAGGGCCTGGGGCGCGCCATCCACGACCGGTTGAGGCGCGCTGCCGACGGGCGCGTGAAAAGTGTTTCTTAGAACGGTCGTTCAAGAATAGAAACCCGACCAGCGACAACGTATTGCGCTGTGCTGGTTGGTGTTATCATGCGCAACTAATTGGGGCCGCAGAAGGCGCAGAAGGCACCGACAAGCAGAAGGCACCGACAACACGGGGGAAGGGCTCTATGAGTCACGACATGGCGGAGGCTCCGGGCGTTCAGCCGGGAGTTTCACGACGGAATTTCATCAAGGGCGTGATCGCCGCGGGCGCGACCGTTTCCGCGTCGGCGTACTTGTTCCGCACCAACGTGATCGGCCAGAACAGCAGTATGGCCGGCGCGGTCGAGCGAATGATCACGCTCGACATCAACGGCCAGCAGCGCCGCGTTGACGTTTTGCCAAACGAGACGCTCGCGATGACGCTGCGCTACAAGCTGGGCCTCACCGGCACCAAGCTCGGATGCGATCGCGCCGAATGCGGCGCGTGCACCGTGCTGGTGGACGATGTGCCGCGGTACTCGTGCTCGACGCTGACCAACAGCGTGCGCGGCAAGAAGATCGTGAGCATCGAAGGCCTCGCCGCGGCCGACGGCACGCTGCACCCGGTGCAGCAAGCGGTCGTCGACGGGCAGGGCTTCCAGTGCGCGTTCTGCATGCCCGGCTTCGTGATGGCCACGGTCGGCTTTCTCAAGACCAACCCCAGTCCAACCCGCGAACAACTCGCGCACGGCATCTCGGGAAACCTGTGCCGCTGCGCTGACTACAACAAGATTCTCGACGTCATGATGGTGGCGGCCGAGAAGTCGAGGGGGGCGTAATTATGGCTGAACAACAGAAGCCTGTGGCGCCGGTCGTGCCTGGAGCGCCGACGAAGATGGCGCCCGGAGAGGCGCCCAAGAAAATGGAGTTCAAGCTTCTCGGCAAGAACTACGTCACGCAGGACATCGTCGCGAAAGTGACGGGCGCAGCGAAGTATGCGGAAGACTTCCGCGCCGACGGCATGATCTTCGTCAAGTTGATGCCGAGCCCGCGTCCGCACGCGAAGATTCGCAGCATCGACACGAGCGCCGCGCTCGCGATGACCGGCGTGCACTTCGTGCTGACCGCGAAGGATCTGCCGCCACCGCCGGCGCCTCCTGCCGCTGCGCCCGCCGCTGCGCCTGCTGCGCGTCCGGCAGGTGCACCTGCCGCTGGAGCGCCCGCTGCCGCACCTGCTGGCGCACCTGCCGCAGGCGCGCCTGCCGCTGGAACAGCCACCCGTCCGGCTGCGACACCGCCGGCCGGCACGCCGCCTCCACAAGCCGCTGCTCCGGGTGGTGGTGGCGCTCCGGCCGCGCCCGCCCCGGCTGCCGGTGCGGCTCCGGCGACGGCGCCGCCGCCGCCGCCGATGCCGCCTGAGTTCAGCCTGACCATGGAACCGGTCTACGAAGGCGAACCGATCCTTGCGGTTGCCGCGGACACCGAAGAACTGGCGTCGGAAGCGATCGAGAAGATCGTCATCGACTTCGAGCCGCTGCCGTTCGTGATCGATCCCATCGAAGGCCTGCGTCCGGGATCGCCGAATGGCCGCCTCGAGGGCAACGTCTTCGTCGGCCCGAGCATGCGGACCGTGAAGTGGACGCCGGAGCAGATGGCGTCGTACGACTCGGGCACGTTCCCGAACGATGCGGAAGCCACCGAGACCTCGTTGTTCGGCGACGTCGAGAAGGGCTTCAAGGAAGCCGACCTGATCGTCGAGCGCCAGATGCACCAGCAGACCACCTCGCATCAGCCGATGGAGTCGCGGTCGTGCATGGCCTACTGGCAGAACGGCAAGTGCTACATGCACGTGTCGACGCAGAGCCTGGCGCGCACCGTCGCCGCGGTCGCCGGCTGGGTCGGGATCAAGCCCGATGAGCTCGTGCTGATCAGCGAGTACACCGGCGGCGGCTTCGGCAGCAAGATTCCGGGCGCGCAGTCAATGGCGATTCCGGCGCTGATTTCCCGAAAGCTCAACGGCCGTCCGGTCATGATGCGCGTGTCGCGCGCGGAAGAGACCTACATCGGCCGCGTCCGCCCCGGCTACCAGGGCTGGATCAAGATGGGCTTCAAGAAGGACGGCCGCGTCACCGCGATCGACACCTTCATCGTCGAAGCGAGCGGCCCGTACCGCCGCCAGGGCGATCACTCGACGACCGCGAACCTGGGTTCGCTGTTGTTCCAGGCGCCGAACATGCGCTTCCGCGGCATTTCGGTGGCGACCAACACGCCTCCGGGAACCTCGCAGCGCGCGCCGGGTGGCCTGCAGGCGTCGGTGTGGTTCGAGCCGCTGGTGCACGAAGCGGCGAAGAAGCTTGGCATCGATCAAGTCGCGATGCGCAGGTTGAACGCGCCGGAAGGCCAGGCCGTCTTCGGTCTCGTTCCGCCGAACACGCCGCCAGGACGTCCGCGCAACAAGCTGACCAGCTGCTTCGTCAAGGAGGCTCTCGATCAGGGCGCCGAGCTGTTCGGGTGGGAAGCGCGCAAGGCCAACAGCGGCAAGCGCACCGGCAGCAAGGTGCGTGGCATCGGCTGCGGCACGGGCGCCTACACCGCCGGATCGATCGGCGTCGATGGGCTGTGCATCCTGCGGCCTGACGGCCGGCTGGAAATTCACCAGGGCATCGGCAACCTCGGCACGCACTCCGTGATCGACACGGCGCGCGTCATTGCCGAAGTGTCCGGCGTGCCGTGGGAGAACTGCGAAGTGGTCTGGGGCAACACGTCGAAGGGCCTGCCGTGGTCATCGATCCAGGCCGGCAGCCAGACGACGTATGCGCATACCCGCGCCAATTACGCGACGGGCATGGACCTCAAGAAGAAGCTGCAGGAAGTCGCGGCGAAGACACGCGGCGGCTCGCCGGAAGGCTACGACACGGGTCCGCAGGGCGTCATCCGCAGGGGCGGCGGCCTGGTGTTGTCGTGGGCGCAGGCCGCGGAAGCCGCGATCAAGCTTGGCGGCATTTACGACGGCACCGAGACGCCGAAGGAAATCAACGCGATGACCAAGGCGGCCGCGGCGGCGCACAAGGGTCGCGGGTTGATGGGCGTGGCTCGAGACAACCTGCCGCGTGACGGCCAGACCTACGGTTTCATGGCCGCCTTCGCGGAAGTCGAGGTCGACCTCGAAACCGGCGTGTGGACGATCGTGGATTTCACGGGCGTGGCCGACGTCGGCACCGTGATTCATCCGAACTCGCTGGGCGGTCAGATCAACGGCGGCAGCCTTCAGGGCATCGGTCACGTTCGGAGCCAGAAGCTGGTCTACGACCCGCACTACGGCGCCGGCCTTGCGACTCGCATGCACAACAACAAACCGCCGACGATGCTCGATGTGCCCCTCAACGCCAAGTGGGCGGCCGTCGGGTTGCCCGATCCGACCAACCCGGTCGGCGCCAAGGGTATTGGCGAGCCTTCGACGGTCGCGGCGGCTGGCGCCGTGCTCTGCGCGCTGGCCGACGCGGTTGGCGACGACATCATCCGGCGCACACCGGTGCAGCCGGAAGACATTGCCGCGGCTCTGGCGAATGGTCGCAAGCCGATGATGCATCAACCGCTCCAGGCGTTCATCTAAGAGGAAACGAAGATGCCACCGATTCGCGATGTAATGCCGGCCTTCGAGCTCTTCCAGCCCGGGAGCGTCTCCGACGCTCTCGGCGTGCTGAACCGCCACGGCGCAGACGCCTGGGTCATGGCGGGCGGCATGGACACCTTCGACTGGTTGAAGGACCGTATCAAGAAGCCGAGAGTGGTCGTCGATCTCGGCATGGTCAACGAGCTGCGCGGGATCAAGGACGCCGGCGGCGGCCTCGAGATCGGCGCCATGACCACGCTCACCACGATCGCCAACGATCCGATGGTGAAGCAGCGCTTCCCGCTGCTGGCCGAGGCCGCGTTGATCGTCGCCTCGCCGCAGATTCGCAACCAGGGCACGCTCGGCGGCAACGTCGCGCAGGACGCGCGCTGCTGGTACTACCGCGCCGGCTGGCCGTGCTACCGGGCCGGCGGCAACATCTGCTACGCCGACACGCCGACGGCGATCAACCGCGAGCACGCGATCTTCAATGCCGATCGCTGCGTCGCGGTGAACCCGTCGGACACCGCGCCGGCGTTGATCGCGCTCGACGCGTCGTTCGTGATCAAGAACGGCGACAGCGAGCGGGTGGTGCCGGCCGAAGAGTTCTTCATCGGCCCCGGCATCGACATCACGAAGCTGACCTCGCTGCAGACGGGTGATCTGCTGACGGCGATTCGCCTGCCGGCGACCTGGGCGGGCAAGGGCCATTACTTCGAGAAGGTCCGCGATCGCATGGTGTGGGACTTCGCGCTGATCAACATCGCCGCCGCGATCAACGCGTCGGGGACGACGATCGGCGACGCCCGCATGGTGGTCAACGGCGTCGCGGCGACGCCGTATCGGCTGCACGCCGTCGAGGCGTTCCTCAAGGGCAAGGCCCGCGACAAGGTGACGGCGGATCAGGCGGCCGAGATGGCCGTCGACGGCGCCGTGACGCTGCGTCACAACGCCTACAAGATTCCCTTGATGAAGGCGCTCGTGAAGCGCGCCATTCGTGGAGATGCTCAATGGGCGACCTCTTAACGAGCGCACGCAGTCCATGGGGTGATTCGGTATTCCTGCACATCTCATGGAGCCTGTTCTGGGCGTCGCTCGTCGGCGGGCTGCTGTTCCTGCTTGCGCATGGCGGCTACATGCTGTTCTCGCAGCACCGCAAGCGCCCGTCGGAAGAAGTCGATCGGATGGAGCGTGAGCGTGCCGGCCTGCCGGCCCACCTGACGCGCCACGGCTTCGTGGCGCGCGCGTTCCACTGGGTGATGGCGTTCTCGATGTTGACGCTGCTGCTCACCGGGTTCCTCCCGATCGTCGGCGTGCGGTTCGCGTGGGTGTATTGGCACTGGATGGCCGGCCTGCTGCTGACGGCGTCGGTGATCTTCCACATCTTCCACGCCACGTTCGTGCTGGACTTCTGGTCGATCTGGGTCGGCCCGAGGGACATCCCCGAGTTCAAGGCGGAGATGATGCGCGAGATGGGCAAGGAAGACGAGCCCGGCCCGCGTCCCGGCAAGTATCCCCTCGGCAACCGCCTTTATCACCTTGCGGTGATGGTGGCCGGGCTGATCGTCATCGCCACCGGCATCATGATGATGTGGCGCGTCCGCACGGGCCTGGTCGAGCGTAACCCCTACCTGTTCTCCGACGTGACGTGGGGCCTGACCTACGTCGGTCACGGCTTGATGGGCGTCGGTTTCGTCGGCCTCGTCATCGCGCACATTTACTTCGCGCTGCGACCGGAAAAGCTGTGGATCACCAAGGCGATGATCTTCGGCACCGTCTCGCGCCGTGACTACCTCACGTATCACGATCCAGATCGCTGGGTGCCTGAAGAGATCAAGAAGAAGAATGTCGCCTGAGGCGGCACGCGAAGAGCTGTCCCGTCGCGCCGATGCGATCGAGGGCGGTTACGAAATGATGCTGGCGTACGCGGCGCAGGGCCTGGCAACCGACCAGGGCGCCGCGAACTCCTCGCAGCTCCGCGATCACCTTACCAGGTTCGAAGCCGCGCTGACCGGGCTCGCGCAGGCCTACCGCGACTGCGCGATGGCCCTCGGCGTCGGCCCCAAAGACGCGCTCGACGGATTCCTCAAGACCCTCGAAGCCGACGCGGCGACGACGCAGGCCGCGCTACGGCTGGTGCTCGGCCAGCCCGGCATCAGCTCGCAGATGATCGACAACATCAACGCGTCGATTCACGTGCGCGCCCTCCTCACCGACGTCTTCATCGTCGACGAGATCATCAAAAACTCAAGGGCTTAACGGTCTACGGGCCAACGGGCTTACCGACCGCAGCCCGCACACCGCAAGCCTGTAGCCCGCAAGCCCGTCAGGACCTCTCCAAGTCGGGCATCAGGAACGTCCGCCGCGCGAGGTCGGACGCCAGTAACGCCTGTGAATAATAGCGCTCGAGGATTGACGGTTTCCATACCAGCAAGTCGGTATTTGCCGCCTCGAACTCCTGCCAGGTCCCGACCGGGTTTCTCGCCTGCCGCTCCGCAATCAACAGCAAGAAGGCCCAGGTCATGGTCTCGTGGTAGAGCCCGGTCGCGCCCTTGGCGTCCGCGAAGCGCTTGATCGCGGTCGAGAATTCACCGAGCGCGTTCGGCATTCCGTGTTTCAGGACGAACAGCCACGCCACCTGGACGTGCTGCTGATGGTGGAACTGATCCGCCGGAAGGGTGGTGTCGACGAAGCGCTGGAGCAGGCCGCCGCCGGCGGTGTCAGCGGCCGCCACGGGACTTCTCTTTCAGGTGATGGGCGCTGGCAGCGGTCAGGGTCAGGCCGAACACCTTGCGCAGCTCGGCGACCCTGGCGCGGGTCGGCTTCGAAAACGGCGCCTTGCCTTCGAAGGCGTGCAGTACGATGCCCTCGAGCAGGTCGCCGAGCGACAGGTCGAGCGAGTCGGCGAGCGCCTTCAGGACCTTGAGCATGCGCTTCTCCATCCGGACCCCGGTCTGGACGCGCTCGACGATCACGGTGTCGCTGGCGTGTTGTGACATAGGTAACTTGGTACCAATATAACACGATGCGAGGTGATGGAGCGGCGGCCGTAAAGTCCGCGCCAAACGCTGAACGCGGCTAGCGATCCTCGTACCAATACCTTCGCGCGGTTGGATGATCGCTCTTGCGGGGAAAGAATGTGCCGGCCGCCAGGCGTGGCATCATCCAGAAATAGTGCCAGTCTCCGTAGCGATCGAACTTGCGGGCGGAGGCGATGGCTTTCACGGGCCGCAGCCGCCGCAGGCGCTGGCCTCGCCGCCGTCCGATACGAATCAACTTGAACAGGAAGTCGACATCCTCGGCGAAGTGCCGGGTTTCGCTGTAGCCGCCGGCCGCGATGAAGTCGGCGCGGCGCATGAACACGACGCCGGTATCCATACCGGTGAGCCAGACGAGCGGCAGCAGCATCGCAAACGTCAGCGCAATCCCCGCCGACCACCGCTCCAACGTCACGCCGGTGGCCCCACCGACCACAGCCCGATCGGCGATCGCCTTCGTGATGGCGTTGAAGGTGTCGGGATGAATCTGCATGTCGGCGTCGACGAAGCAGAGAATCGGCGCGGTTGCGAGCGCGGCGCCGCCGTTTCGGCTGGCGCCAATCATCCGCTTCGTCACGGTCGCGACGCGGCAGCCGCGCGCCAGCGCGATCGCCGCGGTATCGTCGGTCGAGCCGTTGTCGGCGACGATGACTTCGATCTGATCGCGGCCCCCGTCAAAACGGTCGCCCGCCACGTCGATGGTGTCGAGCAGCCGCGGCAGCAGCGCCGCTTCGTTGTAGGCGGGAATGACGAGCGAGATAGCGGGCATGCGCTAGGCCGGCAAGGTCAGCCTGGCGCGGCAGCCGCGCACGTCCTTGCGGTTTTCGAGCGTCAGCGAGCCGCCGTGACCTTCGGCGATCTGCCGGCACAGCACCAGGCCGATGCCGGAGCCGCCCGGCTTGGTCGTGAAGAACGGCACGAACAGGTTGGCCGTGTTCGAGAGGCCGGGGCCGTCGTCTTCGACGGCAATCTCCAGGCCGGCGCGGGTCCGCCGCCATCCCACGCCGACAGCGCCGCCGCCGACTTCGAGACAGGCGTCGGCGGCATTGCGCATCAGGTTGATCAGCAGCTGCTCGAGCTGATCGGCGTCGGCGTCAATCGTGACGTCCGGCCCTGCCTTGACGTTGATGGGCACGCGCGCATCGAACGCAGCGACGCGCTGAATCAGCGGCTTCAGGACGACCGGCGCCAGCTTTGGCGCGGGCAGCCGCGCCAGCCGCGCTGACGACCCGGTGAAGCGGCTCAGCGAATCCGTGCGCGATGCGATCACCTGCAGGCCGCGCTGCATGTCCTCACGCCAGTCGTCAGGCGGCGGCGTGCGGTGCAACAGGTTCTCGAGCGAGCCGGCGATCGACTTGATCGGGCCGAGCGAGTTGCCGAGCTCGTGGCCGATGACGCGGATCAGGCGCTGCCACGCCTGGCGCTCCTGCTCGCGCAACGGCCGGCTCACGTCCGACAACACCAGCAGGTCGTGCGGCAACCCGCCGAGCCGGAACGTCGTCCGCCGCACTTCCCACCGGCCGGGACCGCCACCCGACGGCGTGATGTCGACCACCCGCGGCGCATCGCCAAACCATTCGCTCAGCGACAGTTCCTCGGTCGTCCGGCCGAGCATGTGCTCCATGCTCTTGCCCATCAGGCGCTCGCCCGTGCGATTGACGATGCGCAGGCGATGCTGGGGATCGAACGCAAAGACCGCGACGTCGATCTGCTCCATGACCGTGCGCAGCAGCGACGAGGCTTCCACCGCGCCGAGCCGCTGCTCATGCAGCGTTTCGGCGAGCGCGTTGACCTCGATCAGCGCGGCGCCCATCGGGTCGTCGGGGTTCGCCGTGCGGCCACGGATCGAGAAGTCGTCTTCACGAAGGGCCGCCAGCAGATTGGCGAGTGTCTGCAGCGGCACGACAATGCGCGTGCGAACCGAGGCCGCGAGGCCGAACAGCGTGCTGAGAATGATGACCGACAGGGTCCACTGGACCTTCGGTGTGTAGGGTTCAGTCCAGAGGATCCAGAGAGCGGTGAAGGCACCGGGAATCCCCGCGCCGAGCGCGAGGAGAAACACCTGCTGATCGAGCCGTAAGCGTCGCCACATCTGCTAATCGCGCTGCAATTGGGGGTCAGGCCCTGAATTCTAGCGCTTTGCTGTGTGGGGGACAGGTGCCTAACGGAACCGACTCCTCGGGGGACTGTCCCTCGCTTGGCATATTGCGCAAATTCAGGACCTGACCCCTTTAAAGCTTGTATCGCTCGAGGCGGCGATAGAGGGCGGAGCGCGACAGGCCCAGCGCGCGGGCGGCGTGGCTGACGTTACCGTAGCGGGCCATGGCTTTCTTGATCAGGAACGCCTCGACTTCCTCGAGGCTCATGTCTTCAAGACGCGACGTCGATCCGCTGTCGACGCGCAGGCCGAGATCGCCGGCGCGCAACGTCGGTCCCTGGGTCATCAGCACCGCCCGTTCGATGGAGTGATCCATTTCGCGCACGTTGCCGGGCCAGCGGTGGTCCATCAGGATCTGCATCGCGGCGGGATCGAACCCGGTCAGCGATTTTCGATAACGCTGCGCGTGCTGGCGCAGGAAATGCCTGGCCAGCAGCGGAATGT